>NZ_JBITWC010000004.1:0-177250 GCF_044543515.1 Vreelandella lionensis
TTGGGCTTGACCCACTTGGATGCTGGCACGTTCTTCAATACTGAGTTCGAGGTAAGACATGGGACAACACCTTAGCGAAATGCTCAGGTGTTGCACTCAGTTTCTGCGGCCAAGGTGGATAATGTGCAAGCACTTGCTGCTAGCCACCAAAGTGGAGGATTTAAAGAGGCATATAAAGATTTCATGCAAAATGTATCAGCGCATATCACAGTCTTTTCTCCATTTATTTCTGGTCTATCCGGCCTACTATAATGCTAACAAAGCCATGAAATTCGCTCCCTACGGTCGCCGGACGCTCGTTCCTCGCGCCGTTTATGGTGGGCGTTAAATCAGTAGTGATATCGCAGCTGGGCAATAAGCAAAGCGTCATCCGTGACTTTGTAAACCATTCGGTGTTCTTCGTTGATTCGCCGAGACCAGTAACCCGCGAGGCTATGTTTAAGGGGTTCTGGCTTGCCGACTCCTTCAAATGGCTCTCGCTTGATTTCTTTGATTAGCTTGTTGATTCGGTTAAGAACCTTCTTATCGGTTTTCTGCCAGTACAAATAGTCCTCCCAGGCGTTCTCGGAAAAGATGAGCTTCATTCAAGAAGCTCCTTTTCCTGACCACCTCCTTGCTCCAACTCGGCAACGGATTCCAGTAAACGGCGGGCGTTTTTGGGCGCGCGTAGGAGGTATGCTGTCTCTTGCAGTGCTTCATAGTCTTCGAGAGAGATCATGACCACGGATTGCGCCTTATTGCGGGTGATGATCATAGGAGCGTGGTCTTCACAGACCTGCTCCATGGTTTTTGCTAAATTGGTTCTAGCGGCGGTGTAGCTGATGGCATCCATGAAAGGCACTCCTGTACGCGATGTTGTTAATGTACAGAATAACGTACAGAGTTGGGTTTGCCAATTGGCTTCGCAGTGTTCGGTTTTCGCCGCTCAAAAATAGCGGTTGAGCAGGTGATGCCCACGAATCGTATCCCACGCTAAGCCGTTGATAGGCGCTTGCTCACACCATCTTCAAACTCTGCTTACGCGTTGGCGGCGCGTAGGCGGCATCAATCTCTGTCAAATCCTCGTCATCGAGCCTAACCTTATCCACATTAGCGTTCTGTTTCAGGTGGTCCAGGTTCACAGCTTTAGGAATCGCGATTACGCCGGGGTGACGTAGTGCCCAAGCAAGCGCGACTTGCGCGGGGGTGGCGCGGTGTTTGTCGGCGATGCGTTGCAGAGTAGCGTCACGAAGTAGCGCGCCGCCTTGTCCGATAGGGCAGTAGGCCATGAGCGGCATGTGGTGTTGTGCTTGCCAGGGCAGCAGGTCGTATTCAATGCCACGTGCTTCGGGGTTGTAGAGCACTTGGTTAGTGGCGCAAGCGGGCGCGTTTAGCTCTTCTAGGTCGTCAACATCGAAGTTCGACACGCCCCAGCGCAGGATCTTGCCCTGTTCGCGTAGCCGCTCAAACGCTTCCACGGTTTCGCTCAGCGGGTACTGGCCGCGCCAATGCAGCAGGTAGAGATCAATCGTATCGGTGCCCAATCGGCGCAGGCTGCGCTCGCAGGCAGCTTGAACGCCCTGGGTGCTGGCGTTGTGGGGGTAAACCTTGCTAACGAGATACACCTCATCGCGCCGCCCGCGAATGGCTTCGCCAACAATCTCTTCAGCGCCTCCCTCGGCATACATCTCGGCGGTATCGATCAGCGTCATGCCCAGGTCTATACCTTCACGCAGCGCCCTGATTTCAGCCTGCCGCTGCCCGGCATCCTCGCCCATGTGCCAGGTGCCCTGGCCGATACGGGGTACGCTAACGCCGCCTAGCTCAATCGTCTGCATATCTCACTCTCCTAGTGTCATTTCCTGCTGCGATGTGGTTCTGACTGCCCAAGGCCATCGCCGTTCATGCTCCCATCTTAGACGGTCCGTGCCTCGACATTTTTCTATTTTGTCTCTTCAAGGATACGCTGCTATAGTCTATTGAAATAACAGGCGTTAGAGATGCCATGCCGGAAATTGATGCGTTGCTAGGCCTTTCTTTTTGCTTATATTTTTTTGATAACAAGCAACATAAGCTACCCCACCTTCATGTGAAGTATGGTAGCTACGAGCTAATCATTGCGATTGAAACGGGAGAATGTCTAGAGGGCTATCTGCCTAGCAAGCAGCGTAAGAGAGCAGAGAGCCATATTTTCGAGCACCGTGAACAGTTGATGGTGATGTGGCACAAAGCAGTGAATGGCGAAAACCCAGGTAAGCTAGGTGACGTATGCTAAAAATCGTGGATGTTGATGTCATTTCAGATCATGCCCTGGCGCTAACGTTCAGCGATGGTTACCAGGGCCGCGCTGATCTGGCAGCTTACTTCAGTAAGCCTCCTTTTTCTGAGATCAAAGACTTCAAGCGTTTTTCCTTAACTCCGGAAGGCTCCCTCAATTGGAGCGGCAATGAGCTTTCTGCGGCAACACTGCGTGCCATTACCAAAGGTGAGCAAAAGCCTGCAGACGTTTTTTTTAACGTTCAAGAAATGGAAGCCGTGATTAAGCAGGCTTCCTGGGAGTCAATGAAAGAGGGTCGCCCTGATATTTTGCAAGCCGCTATTCGCTCTTATGTGGAGCAATTTGGTCATAGCCAAGTGATCGCGAAAGCAGGTATCAAAAGTCGCACCAGCGCTTACCGTTCATTAAAACCTGAAACCAAGCCTAATTTTGGCACGCTGGTGCAGCTGGGGCATGCCGTCATTGAGCTAGCGAAAGACCGTGCCGCAAGTATCAACGAGCCTTACATTTAAGCTGGGTTCTGCGCTTACGCATTGACGTTACTCTACCTAGCTATTTAACCAGAGGAACCCAAATGGCCGAGTATACCGCTTCCATTCAGTGGGCCAGTGGGCTGATGAAGCCTTTCTAGATCAGCGCTATAGCCGTGGGCACGAGTGGGTGTTTGATGGCGGCGTTCGCGTGCCTGCTTCGTCATCGCCTCATGTGGTGCCGTTGCCTTATTCGGTCGAGGCCAACGTCGACCCGGAAGAGGCGTTTGTGGCCTCGCTCTCCAGTTGCCATATGCTGTTCTTCCTCGCCATTGCCGCGCAGCAGGGTTTTGTCGTGGAAAGCTATGTGGATAACGCGGTGGGTGTAATGGAGAAGGGCAGCGATGGGAAGATCGCCATGACCCAAGTAACGCTGCGACCAAAGGCGGTGTTTGCAGGGGAGCCACCCTCAATGGAGGCGCTTGAGCAGATTCATCACGCCGCCCATGAAAAGTGCTTTATCGCTAGCTCTGTTAAGACCGATGTGGTAACCGAGATTCAGTTTTAATTTCGCACCTTATCTTACTGAGCTTGCCTGCTAAACTCAGCACGGACGCTTTCCCCTAACTGCTTAGGAATATCTACAATGATCTACCGCCACCCACGCTGGATGCGTGCTGCGCTGTCGGCTTGCCTGTTGTTTGCCTCGTCTTCTGTCATGGCGCAGGAGGATCGCATTACCGCCGAGCTTGAGCGCATCGAGCAAACCTTGGATGCGCGTATTGGCTTTGCCGCCCACAATTTAGCCACGAGCCAGCGCTGGGAAGTGAATGCGGATGAGCGCTTTGCCATGTCCAGCACCTTTAAAACTCTGGCCTGTGGCGCGCTGCTGGAGCAGGTGGATGAGGGGCAACTGGCGCTGGAAACCGAGGTCAGTTTTGAAGAGTCCGATTTGGTCACCTACTCGCCGGTCACCGAGCAGTACGCGGGCCATCGGCCGATGACGCTGTTCGAGCTGTGCGATGCCACCATGACCACTAGCGATAACACCGCCGCTAATCTCGTGCTGCAAGCGCTAGGCGGGCCAGAAGTCATCACGGCGTTCGCGCGTAGTATGGATGACCCCATGACCCGGCTGGACCGCTATGAGACCGAGCTAAACGAAGCCACGCCAGGAGATGAGCGAGACACCACCACGCCCAACGCCATGCTGGCTACGTTAGAAAAGCTGGTGCTTGGGGATGTGTTATCAGATGAGTCTCGCCAGCAGTTAGAAGCGTGGATGAAGGGCAATGCGGTGGCGGATGGCCTGTTCCGTGCCGCCATGCCGTTTGATTGGATAATTGCGGACAGAACCGGCGCAGGCGGTTACGGTTCACGCTCGATTACCGCGATTATTTGGCCACCGGAGCAAGCGCCGACGGTCGTGGTGTTTTATATCACCGAAACCGACGCATCGTTTAAGGAGCGTAATGCGGCCATTGCGTCTTTAGGCGAAGTAGTTCAAGACGTCTTAGCGGATAATTAATAAAAAACGGGTGGCGAATAGGCCACCCGTTTTTTATATCTGTTTTTCTTTAGAACAATCTAACGTGGTGGCGCTGTTAAACTCTATCTTAAACACAGCTGCTCACACTTATTGCTGCGTTATTACAATACGCCCGTATGCTCCACGACCACCATGACACCAATCCCAATCAGCACCACGCCGCCTATCAGTTCCGCCCAGTGGCCTACGTATTTACCAAACTTATGACCAAGCAGTGTACCCAGCGATGCCATCACGGTGGTGGCAAGGCCAATAGCAAGGCTGGTGGTGATGATGTTCACATCAATAAATGCCAAGCTGGCGCCCACGGCCATGGCGTCCAGGCTGGTGGCGGTGGCCGTCAGTACCAGCAGCCACAGGGTTTGTTTGCGGTGCTCTACCTTTTCTTCTTTCTTCAGCCCTTCATACATCATATGCAGGCCGATAATGGTCAGTAGAACAAATGCAACCCAATGATCCCAGGCTTCTACGTACTGCTGAGAAGCCTTGCCTGCTACCCAGCCGAGTACAGGCGTCATCGCTTCAATAATGCCGAATACCAAGCCAATACCGACCGCATGGCGGAAGCGGGGTTTGGTGAGTTCCGCGCCTTTACTGATGGAAGCTGCAAAGGCATCCGCCGACATGGAAACCGCTAAAAATAGTAGGGCAACAGGTGTCATGACACATGTACTCTTTGGTAATACATTTGCGCACAGCGACTGCGTCAGCATGCGTTACACCGCATACCTGAGCGCAAAAGTAGGGGATTCAATAGCGGTGAATCTTATCAGCTTTTAATCATTGAACAAGGCAAGGAGTGAAAAATAAAGTTTGTAATAGCGAACTAATATAGCCTTGGCTAACAATGTGTCTGTTAGCTGATTTTGTTGGCCTTTTCATCTTTTTTGTTTTTTTAAGGTAAGTGGGTGAGATATAGGGTTATTAAATATAAGAGGCGGAAATTAGCAGGTGTTTAACAGTTAAAAGAGTGCTTTTTAACGGTAGATTAAAAGTTATAAATATAGGGCAAAGCGCCTATTTATTTGTTTTTGGGAGGCTGTGCTTTTTGTAATAACGCGATCACTTCGTCATCGTTGGTTTGGGTGAAGTCCTGATAATACGCGCCAACGGCATTAAAATAGTCGGGGGTCATCAGGCAGAGGTAGTCATCTACTTCGGCGGCCAGCTCGGTTAATGCAGTTTCCGGGGCGACGGGCACCGCTAGGGTAATACTGGTGGCGCCCGCTTGGCGTAATGCTCTGGCGGCTGCCTTGGCCGTTCCACCAGTGGCAATACCGTCATCTATCAGTAACACTCGGCGGCCGCTAACGTTAACCGGTGGGCGCTGGCCGATATACGCGTGGCGGCGACGGGTGATCTCATCCAGCTGCCGCTGAATTTCCGCTTCAAGGTAGCGTTCGGTAGGTTGGAAGATGTCTACCATTTGCGGCGTTAGCACTACCTGCGGCGGGTCGCCATCAACAACCGCGCCAAGCCCAAACTCAGGCTGCCCAGGGGCACCAATTTTGCGCACAATAACCACATCAAGCGGGAGCTTTAGCCGGGTGGCTACCTCGTAGGCCACAGGCACTCCACCGCGGGGAAGTGCCAGTACGACATCGTAGTGCGTACTGGTGAGTGCCTGGGCAAGCCGACGACCCGCATCGCGTCGATCTTTAAACAGTGCTCTATAGGCGACCATGAGTTGCTCCTAAACGCCAAACGGATAGGTATCCGGTACGCCATGGGGCCTTTCACTGGGCAGCGGCGTGATGGGGGTGGTCTCGTCAAACCACACGTAGGCATCAAACTGCTCTGCTAGCGAGGCCTTGAAGTAGTGGCTGTAGTACTCGCTTTCAGGACGATAGATAACACCGATAGCGCGTTCTAAGCGCGTTGGGGTTAAGCGGTCGCGAGCATCTGTGTGGTGAGAATGCCGTAGATCAATTAAGGCGCGTGGCAGCCGCGTTTCATGGAAGATGCGTTCAAAGGAGTCGGTACGTGATGGCACCACCTGTTTGATCTGCATGGGTGAATCCCAGTTATCGGCGGCGGCGACGTACCCGGTATGCGTCCCAAAACCGATGAGCACTGCTTGATCCCCATAAGCGGTGCGACATAGCTCGCCGATATTGAATTGCCCCTGCCAACCCATCTCCGTAGCAGAGGCATTACCAATATGGGAGTTGTGCGCCCAAACTACTACCTTGGCATCAGGGCCTTTGGCCTGGATAAGCTGTTGCAGCGTATTGAACATATGCCGGTCACGCAGGTTCCAGGATTGGGTGGAGCCACGGTACATCAGCCGGTAGTACTGTTCCGCCGCTCTCACCACGCGGGCGTTCTGGGTCGCATTGAAATAGGCCTCGCCGTTCTCTTTGGCCATGTACTCAAGCCGGTGGTCCAGTAGCGTTTGAAGTTGCGCCACCACCGCCTCTTCGCAAGCGTCTTGTTCGCCACGTAAGACGGCATGACCGTACAGGGCGGGTTCACTATGCCAAGGCGTTAAGCAGCCATAACGTTGGCGGGCAAGATTGGCGGCATCGGGGTCGATTCGGTCCAGATAATCCAGCACGGCAACCATGGAGGCACGCAGCGAGTAAATATCCAGGCCGCGAAAGCTGGTGCGCTGTTGAAAGGGCAGGCTGGCATTATGTTGGCGCAGCCACTCGGTAAAGGTCTCGACTTCGGTGTTGTGCCACATCCAGGCGGGGAATCGAGTGAACGCCTGCCGCTCTTCGCCTACTACCGGGCGGTGCCTAACGTGGCGGTCAATATGCGCAGCATCGGGCCAGTCCGCTTCAACGGCCACCATACTAAAGCCGTGATGTTTGATAAGCCGTTGGGTAATTGCCGCCCGCGCTCGATAGAATTCGGAGGTTCCGTGGGACGCCTCGCCCAGCAATACCATCTTGGCCTCGCCGAAACGGTCAAATTGAGCGTCGAAGGCTTCTGCCTCTTCCAGCGTGGGAAGAGGCTCGCAAGCGTTGGCAATCGCCTGTGCGGTTTGCCGAGCAGAAGGGAGGGGAGCTACTGTCGAGTGATCCATGAGAATCTCCCGGAGCGCGGGGCGTGTGAAATTTACTATAGTAAGGAAAAATCACCTTATCCAAGCTTATCTGGGAGGGTTGGCTAGGCAGCATGGCACCCTAAACACATGCGCTGGATTAGCGCGGTACCTAGGGATGGTTTGCTTTACGGTGCAGCCACCACACGTCCACGCCGAATGAGTAGGCAAGGCTCACCAGGGCGCTCAACGCCAGCAAACCGGCGAAAAAAGGCGAGGTCAGTGGTGTTAATGCTAATAGTAGCGCGACTACCTGCCATACGCAGACGGCTTTGCGGCGAAAGCTCTCATTCAGCGGTTCATTCAGCCAGGGGAAGGGCAGGCTAGCGGCAACAAACAGGTAGCGCATACCGCCAATCAGCAGTACCCAGAGCCCGAGTGATTCTTCCACAATCAGCCCAATACAGAGTAGCGTGATCAGCAGGGCGTCCAGCTCCATATCAAACCGGGCGCCAAACGGGGAGTGGCTGCGGGTTCGCCGGGCTATCCAGCCATCGACCCCATCCAGCAGTAGCGCGATAACCGCCACGCCCAGCCATAGCCAGATCGCCTGAATAAACGCTTCGCCAACCAGCGCTCCTGCCACTAGCGAAATTAGCACTGAGCGGCCAAGGGTGACTCGGTTGGCCCAGCCCAGCGGCCCGTGGGGCCAAAACGCCAGTACCAGCAGGCTAATCAGCGCATAGAAAGCACCCGCCACCCACCAGTTCGCTGCGCTGGCCATGAGCGGGGTAAGCAGCGTACCAAGCCCAATCAGTAGCAGTGCGCCTAGCAGAAGCTCAACGCCACTGTAGAGGCGTTTAGGGAACGAATAGCTAGAGGAATTAGACGCATGGGGCATGGTGGCTCACGAAGCGGGGTAACCACCCGCAGTTGAAATTAATGATGCAATTATTTAGCTATGTACCATTCTTGTATAGGTGTGTAAGGTTGTCTATGCAACGAGCGTCTCTTTTTAATTCATGTTGAAGGCTGGCAAGTGTTAATAGACCAATGCCTTTTCTACGCTAAGCTATAGGTGTGCCATTGAAAAGTCGCCAAATCTTAGCAACGCTAAGATCTACGGATGGAAACAGCGCTTCAACGATAAGGAAATGTCATGTCGGCGCCTGATATGGCTATGGCTTTTTGGGTAACGCGCCCAGGCCATGGCGAATTGCGGCACGAAACGCTGCCTGCCTTGGGTGAAAGTGATGTTCGTGTTCGCGCCCTTTATAGCGGCGTTAGTCGTGGTACCGAGTCGCTGGTGTTTAATGCCCGCGTGCCGGAAAGCGAAACGCAGCGTATGCGTGCGCCTTTTCAGGCGGGCGATTTTCCTACCCCGGTGAAGTACGGCTACTGCAGTGTGGGACGTGTAACCCACGGCCCTCGCGAGCTTGTCGATAAAACTGTTTTTTGCCTTTACCCGCACCAAGATCACTACATCGTACCTGCCGCTATGGTGGTGCCGATCCCAGAGAGCGTGCCTGCCCATCGTGCGGTATTGGCGGCCAATATGGAAACCGCCCTGAACGGCGTATGGGATGCCAACCCCATGCTGGGCGAGCGGGTATGTGTGATGGGCGCTGGTGTTGTTGGCGCGCTGGTCGCTTATTTATGCGCGCGAATCCCTGGGGTAGAGGTGCAGCTGATTGATGTTAACCCCGAGCGCGAAGCGCTTGCCCGCGCCTTGGGCATTCCTTTTGCTCTGCCTGAGCAGGCACCTACGGATCAAGACTGTGTGATTCACGCCAGCGGCCACCCGGATGGCCTACGCCATGCCATGAGTTTAGTGGGCAACGAGGGCCGCGTGATTGAAATGAGCTGGTTTGGTCAGGGCGAAGTCTCTCTGCCGTTAGGCGGTGCGTTTCACTCCCAGCGCTTAACCCTGCGTGCCAGCCAGGTGGGTCAGCTACCCGCCAAACTGCAGCCCCGCTGGAACTACCGCCGCCGCCTGGAAGTAGCGCTGCGCCTACTCGCCGACCCAGCGTTAGAGGCACTCATTAGTAGCGAAAGCGACTTTGCTGATTTCCCCGCGCTGGCGCCAGCGCTGTTTGGTAAACATAGCACTGCACTTTGTCACCGAATTTGTTATCCCTAACGTAGTAAGTACTTACATTTCGATAGGAGTTGCCATGTACCGTTTATGCGTTCGCGACCACTTTATGATTGCCCATAGCTTTAAAGGCGAGATTTTCGGCCCGGCCCAGCGCACCCACGGCGCGACTTACGTGGTGGATGTGGTATTTCAGCGCCCAGAGTTGGACCAAGACGGGCTGGTAATTGATATCGGCCTGGCCAGCGAAACTGTCAAAGAGGTGCTGGCGGATTACAACTACCGCAACCTGGATGAGGTAAGCGAGTTTACCGGCCAGAACACCACCACCGAATTTATGGCGAAGGTGATCTTCGATCAGCTAGCCGCGGCCATCAAGGCGGGCAGAATGGGCGAGACCGCGAAAGGCCTTACCCAAATGGAAATCAAGCTGCATGAATCCCATGTGGCCTGGGCAAGCTATGAAGGAGCGTTATGAGCCAACGCTATACCTTATTGGTCGCCGGTGACCCGAACCAGCGCACCGGCGGCTATATCTACGATGCTCAGATCGTCACCGCGTTGCGCGAGCAGGGGCTTGAGGTAGACGTGAGAGGGTTAGATGGCCGCTTTCCCGATGCCGATGACACCGCCAGCCAAGCGCTGAATAAGGCGCTGGATGCGCTGGCCGATGGCGAGCGGGTGATTATCGATGGCCTTGCCATGGGCGCGTTACCGGAAGTCGTGGCCCGCCATGCGGACCGGCTGGATGTCACGTCCCTGCTGCACCACCCGCTGGGGGACGAGCAGGGGCTTTCCAGTGAAGAGCAGCAGCATTTGCACCGCTGCGAGCTAACCGGGTTAGCCTCAGTGGCTCGGGTTATCGTCACCAGCCGCTTCACCGCCCGCCGTTTAAGCGAACTGGCGAACGACTACTCGCTGCCGGTTACTGCGCCCATTACCGTCGTCGAGCCCGGTGTTGCCCAGGCACCGATGAGCCCGGCGCCTAACGAGGGCGAGCCTATCCGCCTGCTGTGCGTGGCAACGCTAACCCCGCGCAAAGGCCAGGATGTGCTGGTCAAGGCGTTAGCGCAGGTAGAGGGTGACCAGTGGCAGTGCGACTGCTATGGCGGTGCCCGTGATGCGGCGTTCAGCGCCAAGGTGCAGCAACTGATTGATGAGCATCAGCTCGCCGAGCGCGTCACCCTGCATGGCGAATGCGATGCCCCTACCCTTGAAGCTGCTTACCAGAACGCTCATGCGCTGGTGTTGCCCTCTTGGTATGAAGGGTACGGCATGGTGGTCACCGAAGCCTTGGCCCACGGCCTGCCGGTGATTACCACGACCGGTGGCGCGCTGCGCGATACCCTGCCGGAAGGGGCGGGTATTAGCGTTGCCCCAGGCGATGTTGAGGCGTTAAGTGCCGCGATTGCCAATTTCTGTACCAACGAGGCGCTGCGCACGGAGCTGCGTGCCGGTGTGGCGGTGGCCCGTGGTGAACTAAACGACTGGCAAGCGGCCGGCGTCGAGTTTGCCAAAGCATTGAACGACGAAAGCTCGACCGAACTCTCGGCGGGCAGCCAGTTTGCCGCCAGCTGGCTTTCACTACGTGAAGCGGTGGATAGCCACGCCCGTAGTGAAGGGCTGGTTAGCCGCCTAAACGATTGGCTAGCGGCCCGTTCTGCGCCTGCCGCATTGGCCGATCTAGGCTGCGGGCGGGGCAGCAATATGCAGTTTTTAGCGCCACGGCTCTCTAGCGCTCAACGCTGGGCGCTGTTTGATCACGATGCCGCCTTGTTGCAAGAGGCGCGAGCACGGGCGCGACCACTGCACGATGCCGCGGAGCAGCCGCTGAAAGTGAAAACCCACTGCGCCTCGTTGTCCAATCTCGACCATCCGGCGTTAAAAGACGTGGATGTCGTGAGCGCCTCGGCGCTGATGGATCTGGTATCCCAACAGTGGATAGAGGCGCTAGCCGCGCAGTGTGCAAAGCGTCAGCAGGCGCTGATGGTGAGCTTAAGCGTCACCGGCGAGTGGTACTTTGTAGACGCCGAGCAGCAGCCCATCGACGACCCGGAAGACCGCTTTGTGCTGGGCCTGTTTAACGCCCACCAGCAGCGGGATAAAGGCTTGGGCGAGGCGCTTGGTGGCGCTGCCCACGGGGTGTTGGTGAACGCGTTGCAGCAGCACGGTTACATGGTAGAGGAGGCGCCTTCACCTTGGCAGCTTGTGGCGGGCAGCCATGAGCAGCAGCCATTGGTTAGCTCGCTGATAAACGGTTGGGCAGAGGCGGCTACCGAGCAGGCCCCTGAAGCTGCCACCCGTATTGCAGAGTGGCGCACTGCACGCCTGGATGCCGTGGAGCGCGGGCAAGCGGGTGTTTGGGTAGGCCATTACGATCTGCTGGCGTTACCAGCGGCGAAGGGCTAGCCCATGCCTGCGTGGCGTTTTCTGCGGCAGCCGTGGGTGCAGCGCGGCTTAATCAGCCTTGCGCTGCTGGCGGCGGTGGCCTTATGGGTAAAACCAGCGGCCATTCTGGCGGAGGTGAAGCGACTAGCCCCGTTATGGGTGCTAGCAGCGCTTGCCATCAGCGTGCTGCAGGTAGCGCTCAGCGCTTGGCGCTGGAAGCTCACCGCTGGTTTGGTGGATGTCCCGCTACGCTTTAGCTATGCCCTGCGCGAATACTACCTAGCGCTGCTGGTCAACCAGCTACTGCCGGGGGGCGTATTGGGAGATGCAGGGCGCGCCCACCGTCACGCTCGTCAGGCAGCTTCCAAAGGCAGCGCTTGGCGTGCGGTGGTGATTGAGCGAGCGTCCGGGCAAATGGCGGTAGCGCTACTCACGCTAGCGGCGCTGTTTACGTCGCCCCTCTGGCACGTTGCGCTAGGCGTGCCCCTGCTACTCACGCTGGCTGCCAGCTTTGTGGCTGTGCTGTTGGCGCTGGTGGCGCTAGGTGAGTGGTTGCGTCGTGGGCATGGAGTCACGCTACCCGCCTGGTGCAATGCGCTGGGCCGAGATATTCGCCGGGGGCTGTTGCAGCGGGGCGTATGGCCGCTGCAGTTAGCCTCCTCGCTGACGATTGTGCTCAGCTATGGCCTAGTGATGGTGTGCGCCGCCCGGGCCATTGGCAGCGAGATGCCTGCCCTTGAGGTGCTGGCGCTAGCACCAGTGCTGCTGTTAGCCATGCTGGTGCCGCTCTCGATTGCGGGGTGGGGGCTGCGCGAAGGCGCCGCTGCCGGTATTTGGGTGCTAGTGGGGTTACCCGCCGCCCAGGGGGTCGCCATCTCGCTGGCGTATGGCGTGCTGGTACTGCTCTCTAGCTTACCGGGCATTTGGGTGGCGCTAGGTAAACGTGCCCGCGCCACGCCTGGGCGCGGCCCCGCTTTTTCTGGGCCACCATCGTCGGGTGGTTTAGAAAGCCCGCAGCTCCACATCGAACAGCGTGTCGTCGCCGCACCGGAACGAGCGCATCGTAGGGCGCAGCGCGCTCTCCAGAGTCTCGATGGGTGTCATTTGCAGGCCCGGCCTGCCGGAGCCAATCAACAGCGGTGCCACCATCAGGTGCAGGCGGTCTACGCTGTTAGCCTCAATAAATTGGGAAATAGTGATACCGCCGCCTTCCACCAGTACACGCTTCAGCCCGCGCGCTGCCAGCAGGGCAATCACATCGGCGGGGCTGAACTGCCCGCTAGCGTTCAGGGGCAGTACGCAGTGCTCAGCGCTGCTGGCCAAAGGCGCGACCTCTGGCCCGGTAAGGTGCAGCGTTTTCACGTCGCCGTTGGTGAACAGCGCGATATCGCTGGGCACGCGACCACGCGGGTCGAGCACCACGCGGGTCGGGTGGCAGCCGCTCACGTGGCGCACGGTGAGCTGGGGGTTATCGGCGGCGGCGGTGCCTGCACCCACTACCACCGCGTCGGCCAAGGCACGCAGCCGATGCAGGTGTACCAAGCTTTCCGCGCCGTTGATGTAGTGGGAATGGCCACTTTCCGTGGCGATTCGCCCATCAAGGCTCTGCCCCAGCTGGGCGACGACCCAGGTGGGGCGGGTCGCCAGCGGCGTCAGGCAATCCAACAGCGCCTGAGCTTGAGGCGTTACCGCCTGCGGCGAGTGCCACTGGCCATCGCTAGCAACGGATATGCCGGCAGCACTGGACGCGCCTGCACACTGGGCTGTCAGCCACGCCCACGCCGTATCACTATCGATGGGAGAGGATTGCTGGGGGCTACGGGAGTCGGGCATGACGCCTCCACACTGAAAATAACCACAGATCATGCGGGGCTGTGCGGCCCAACGCAAGCGACCTTTGCCCACATCACTAGGCAACCTGGAGGCCTACATGTATCACATTGAACGCGCTATTTTCGATATTCGCCGTGGTTTGCCGGTGGTTATTAACAGCGGTGAGCAGCGCCTTCTGGTGCAAGCGTTGGAAGGCAGCCGCTCGGTAGATGCCCTGGCACGCCTCTCCGGTGCGCGCCCCACGCTGGTACTCACGCGCCACCGCCTGGAGGCCATGGGCATGTCGCTCACCGCCGAGGCCGCCTGCCTGCCACTACCAGAGCATGTGAGTGAACACGAGCTAAACCAGCTAGCGGTAGCAAATGCAGCCACTAAGCCTAGCGCGCTACTCAGCGGCTTGAAGCCCGCCGGGGCGGCAGAGCGTAGTGCGGTAGCGCTAATGCGACGGGCGCTACTGATTCCGGCAGCGCTGACTGCGGTGGTCAGCGAACGGGCACAGGAGGAGGTGGCCGAGCAAATTGCCCAAGGGCGGCTGTTGGAAGTGAAGGCTGAAGAGGCGCTGGCGTGTTTGGCTGGCGCGCCGGGCATGCTGAAACGGGTGAGCGAGGCTAATATTCCGCTTGAGGATGCCCCCAATAGCCGCTTTGTGCTGTTCCGTGAACTGGATGGCCTACGCGAGCACGTTGCCGTGGTGATCGGTGAACTCGATAGCCTGGAAGGCCCCGTGCCGCTGCGTATGCACTCCGCCTGCTTAACCGGCGACCTGTTTGGCAGCCTGCGCTGCGACTGCGGCGAACAGCTGCGTAATGCCGTGGCCGATATCCAGGCGATGGGGGGCGGTGTGCTGCTCTACCTTGCCCAAGAGGGGCGGGGAATTGGCTTAGCCAATAAGCTGCGTGCCTATACGCTGCAGGATAGCGGCCTGGATACGGTGGATGCCGACCAGGTACTGGGCTTTGGCGACGACGAACGCCAGTACGCGGTGGCGGTGGACATGCTGAACGCTCTGAGTATTGATCAGGTACAGCTACTCACCAACAACCCGCTGAAAATGGCCGCGTTGCGCGAAGGCGGTATTGAGGTGGTATCCCGCCAGGCGCTGTATGGCAGCGTGACCGACCATAACCATCGCTACCTGAGCGCCAAAGCCAACCGGGCGGGCCACTTTTTGGATGAAGTGCTAGAAAGCCGCAGTCGCTAACGTTTACCTGCGGCCGCTGATGGCTCCAGCGGCGGCAGCTGGGCCGTTTCTGCTACCACCTGGGCAAGTTGTGCAGCATAGTGGTGAACAAGCCGTTTACCGAGGGCGGCGTTGGCTTGGCTAGCATCCCCCGCTACGCCGTGGTGGCTTAAATCTTCCCCTAGCCAAGCGAAAGCAGCGCTGCCTTCCGGGCTTACCAAAGCGCCCTCCGATGGTGTGGCGGGGGCGGCGGGGGTATAGCCTTCAAACGTCACCAGTTGCGGCGCTAAGTGCTGCATCATGGAAGTTTCCAGCAGCCCGCCGTGCAGCCCGTAGCGCAGCTCATCGGCGTTCATCGCGCCTTCCAAGGGGGGCAGCCGCGTGTAGGTCGCTTTGACCACGCGCATGTGGCAGCGCCGCCGAAGCGTGAGCGCAGCTAAATCCATCACCGCTTTATTCCCCCCGTGGCTATTAATCAGCACGAGCTTGTGAATCCCTGCACGGGCAATGCTCTCGCCGTAGGCTTCCAATGTAGCGATCGCCAGCGGCGCGGGCAGGCTCAGCGTGCCGGCAAAACTGGCATGCTCATCGCTGGCACCCACCGCGATGGCGGGTAGGCACACAACGTCCAGGCTAGCGTCCTGCTTCTCTAACTGTTTGAGCATCGCCGCCTGCAAGCCCTCGCCGATGATGAGGTCGGTGCCTAGCGGCAGATGAGTGCCGTGCTGCTCAATGGCCCCTAGGGTAATCACCGCCACCGGGTCGCGCTGGGCAAGGGTGCGTAGTTGGGGGGCGGTCAGGTGCTGCCAGTGATAAACCATGACAATCTCGCTAGCTGAGTGGGTTGTTCAGTAAGTGGCTAGTGGTTGGCGAGTGGCGCCGCCAGCAGCGGGTGGTCGCTGCGGCAGGCGTAGATATCGCCTGACGCGAGATTCCCTGCGCCTTCAGCAAGCCATGCTGCCATGGCATTCGGCGTTTGCCACGTAGCAAACCGGAACTGGCGCTGCTCTCCGGCAATGGCGTTAAAGCGGTAGTCGCCTAGCCGGTTTATCTGTGCTAGGCAGGCGTGGCTGACCTCCAGCATTCCGGCGACAAATTCCACCGAGAGCGCGGCCACCGGATGGCTAAGCCCCTGCAGCACCTCGGCTTCAAACCCTTCTACGTCGATTTTGATAAAGCGTGGTTCGCCAAAGCGCTCAATCAAGGCATCCAGGGTGGTCATCTCCACCCGCAGGGTTTGCTCCCAGCGCACCCGTTGAAAACCGGGGTTTCGCTCGCCCACTAGGCTACGCCACTCGGTTGCTAGGGTGGAGAGGGTCGGGTTGCCCACGCTAATGGCGATATCCGCATAGCCCGGCTCGGGGCCAACGGCCATCGGCAGCAGTGAGATATGTGGGCTTTTTAAAAGCCGCTGGAACCATTTGGCGAGCGCTGGTTGAGGCTCTAAGGCTATTACCTGGGCGCCCAGCGCTTGAAAGGCCGCGCTGCGGTCGCCTAGGTGAGCACCAATATCAAATGCAATATCGCCCTTTGCTAAAAAGGGCTGGTAGAGCCGCTGTAAACTTCGCTGACGCCCAGGCCGCCAGTAAATAAACAGCGAGCGGGCTAGCCCGCTGGCGCTGCGCAGCTGCTGTAGCGTCGAAGAGGGCATTAGTGAGGCTCCTTAGCGCGGGGGGCAGGCGGCTCATGGGGGGCTTTGGCGGGCTTAAGCAGTTGGCAAGGCATCTCTCCCAGCAGTTCCGCTGGTGGCATGACCAGCATAGCTGAGGGCGTCTGCGTTAATATTTGAGGGCTACGCGCCATTAGATTCGCAAAATCCTGTAAAAGCACCGGTTTCAAACTAATGCTGGGGGTATGTAACAGGCCAAAACGGTGGCTGATGACGCCGCCCCAGGTGCCACTGCTGGAGTATTTAACCAGCGGCGTGGCGGCCACTAGCCCGAGCCAGGCGGGCGTTAGCCAGCCAAACGCGGAGGGTGAAAAAAGCACCATGGTTCCTGCCCATAGCACACCGCATAGGGTCATCCACCCCGTATGCCGCCAGGTTTCTCGCCAGCTTAACGAGCGTTCGCCCCGGTGTTGGGTTTGCCAGTCGATGGCGCGGCCAATCAACACGTTAATAATAAATAGGCTATGCCACGCCATCATCAACGGGGCAATTAAGGCGGCAAACACCATTTCCAATAGTGTGCTGACCACCAGTTTAAAGCGTCCGCCAAAGGCGTGGGGATATTGGCAGAAGATTAACAGTAAGCCCAGCAGCTTAGGCGCAATCAGCATCCCCAAGGTGGTACTTAGTAGCCACAGGGAGAGCGCCTGGGGCAGCAGTGGTTCGGCTGCGTTGTCAATGGCGTGGTAGCCCACCATCAAGCTGGTACACAGTAAAAGTCCAAGCCATAACACTGATGAAAGATAGGCAAAGGCGCCAAAAAAGAAGTGCAGGCGGCTGATCGGGTGGAAGCCCACGCCAGTTAGCAGGCGTAAGTGCTGTAAGTTGCCTTGCAGCCAGCGGCGGTCGCGCTTGGCAAAGTCGAGCAGGTTGCTGGGCATGGCTTCAAAACTGTTACGCGAGGCGCTGGCATGAGGGTTGCGCCGCCACATGGCCGCCGTGGCGGAGGTGTCTAGCAGTACCTGCCAGCCGCCGCGTTTAAGTAGCGCGGCTTCCACAAAATCGTGGCTCAGCAGTTCACCTCCCAGCGGTGGTTTGCCCGACAGCGTCGGTAGCCCCGCGTGGGCCATAAAGGCTCGGGTGCGAATAATCGCATTGTGCCCCCAGTAGTTGGCGGCGTCGCCCTGCCAAAAGCTTTGGCCTGCTGCGAGCATAGGGCTATACAGCGCTGAAGCGAGCTGAGTAAAGCGGCCAAACAGCGTGCGCTGACCAACGGGAATCGGCACGGTTTGAATGAGCCCTACGGTGGGGTAGCGCTGCATTTGATGCACCATGTGCAGCAGCGTGTCGCCGCTCATCAGGCTGTCAGCATCCAGCACTACCATATAGTCGTAGCGGCGTCCCCAGCGCCGACAAAAATCGGCAATATTGCCCGCTTTACGCCCGTGGTTATTGGGGCGGCGGCGGTAGTGGATCGCTAGCTGGCCTGCCATGCGCTGCTGCAGCGCGGCCACGTGGGCAGCTTCTTCTTCAGCGTGGGCAGCATCCTGAGTATCGCTGAGGATAAAAACTTCAAAATGCTGACGAATAACGTTGGCGGTGTCGTCACCTTGAGGAGTGGGCTGCTGTAGTAGCGAGCGGCAAGTGGCCTCTAGGCCAGCAATGGTAGGAATGGGCGGCTCGGCGTAAATAGGCATGACCAGCGCCGTACGGCTGACCAAGCGGCTGGTAGTGGGGCGCTCGGCGGTTAAGCGTTTAAGGCTTAACGGATCTAGGCGCAGCGCGCAGATCACAAAGCCGCAAATGGCTCCCCAAAACGCCAGCGCAATCCAGCTAAACGTCAGCCCGAACAGCGTAAGCATGGTGATTTGCCAGCCTAGCGCTAAGTTGCTGACGACTTGAGCCATCGCTAGACAGCCGGCGATGCTGGAGCCAATGACCAGCGTGGCGAGCAGGGCCCGGCGGGCGTTGAGCCAGGGAATAGACGGCGTGAACGTGGGTGCATTACGCATCGGGATACCACACATAGTTCCAGGTTTCTGTGACCGGCTCACCGTCATGCATCAGACGCAGGCGGATATCGTTGGGCTGACTGCTGGGCGGTAGTCTGAACGTGGCCCGTCTTCCGTTATCGGGCAGCACTTTTACCTGGGGCAGCAGCGCTTCGCCATTGAGCACGCTGATATCTAGCGCTAATTCGGCCTCTGGGGCGAGGTTATCTAATTCGCCTCCGGCAAAATCGACCACAAACTGGCGCTGGTTCGCTGAGGAGGAATTCGTTTCACCCGGCACGGCGGCGGTGCCTTGACGGGTGCGAATCACCTGCCCAAGGGTGTGCTCTTCGGGCTGTTCGTTAAGGGTGTAGGTGTGGTAGTGCAGGCGCTGGGATTCACCGGCACTTAGCGTGTCGTCGGATACCCAGTAGGCCACGATGTTGTCGTGGGTTTCATCTGGCGTGGGAATTTCCACCAGCTCCACGTGGCCTTTGCCCCACGCCTCCAGCGGCTCAACCCATTGGCTGGGGCGGCGGTGGTAGTTGGCTTCCAGGTCAAGGTAGCGGTCAAAGTCACGCTCTCGCTGCATCAGGCCAAACCCCTGGGGCGCATCGTCGGCAAAGCTTGAGACCCTCACCGCTGTGGGGTTGCTCAGCGGCCGCCAAATCCATTCGCCGCTACCGGTATGCATTAACAGGCCGTCCGAGTCATGCACCTGGGGGCGGAAGTCGTCTGGCCGCTGGGCCGAGGCTTCGCCATAGGTGAACATGCTGGTGAGCGGCGCAATGCCTACTTTCTCCACATCGCTGCGGGCAAAAATTTCGGCTTCCACCTCGGCTTCGGTTTGTTCGCCGGGGGTGAGGGTAAAGCGGTAGGCACCGCTGAGCGACGGGCTATCCATCAGTGCCATCAGCGTGACACTCTCGGTGTCGTTGTCAGGTGTGACCAGCCAAAATTCACGAAAGGCAGGAAACTCTTCGCCTTGGGAGGAGGCCGTGTTGATCGCCAGCCCACGGGTGGATAACCCGTAGGCCTGATGCTGACCAACCAAACGAAAGTAGCTGGCGCCTAAAAACACCGCGAACTCATCGGCGTAGTCGGAGGTGTTAATTGGGTAGTGGAGCCTAAACCCGGCGTGGCCGCTGCCGCTTAAATCATGCTCAAGCAGAGTGCTTGCCTCGCCGTCGTAACGAAAGTCATCGGCGGTGAAGTCGAGCGGTGTTACCTCGCCTGCTTCTACCAAGTTCAGCGTCACCGGTGTTTGGAATAGAAACCCGCTATGAAATAGCTGCAGGCTAAAAGGGCTTTCATCGCGCCAGTAGGCGCGCTCTGGGTTAAAGCGTATTTGCCGGTAACCGTCGTAATTTAACGCCTGCAGGGCTTCAGGCAGATTTGCCTCGGGCGCTTGATAGGGGGAAGCAGCTAACTGTTTGGCACGTTCTAGTACCTGTTGAAATACAGCATCTTCGCTGGCTGAAGCAGGAAGGGCGAGTAACCAACCTAATGACAACATCCATTTTGCAGCAGTACGACAACCCATGGGCGAGTTCCTTTCGTTACCAATAAGAGAGTTAACAACACGTCATTGTGTGAAATATTTGAACAAAAACTATACGCTTAACAAGTTAGGTTAAAAAATGGCAATTTAAACGCAGCGAGGCGCGTGTGCCGCTTGCCGGTTATGCCGCTGATATTCTGTTCACCACTAGTGGTCCATGAGGTCTCAATGCTCCGTATTCTATTAACGGCCAGCGCGCTTAACCTGCTGCTTATCCTTCCCTTATGGTG
This sequence comes from Vreelandella lionensis, assembly GCF_044543515.1. NCBI lineage: Bacteria > Pseudomonadati > Pseudomonadota > Gammaproteobacteria > Oceanospirillales > Halomonadaceae > Vreelandella > Vreelandella lionensis. The sequence goes on from NZ_JBITWC010000004.1 coordinate 20,153, forward strand.
GCGTTCTGGCACGCTGGGCTCGCCACTGATCGCTTGGGAAGCATGGGTTATAGCCCCAGCCATACTGCTGTTACCTCCGGGTTTTTGGCGGCGTGTGGTAGGGGTGGGCGTGGTAAGCATCATGGCACTGGCAACGGCAGCAAATCTCGGTGAAGCTGCGACTTACACTGCATTTGGAAGGCCGCTTAACCTCTACCTGGATGTACCGCTGGTGCGCTCTATTTACCACTTACTTGTAGGTAATGTAGGCCAACTCGCAGCGGTTTGCCTGATGCTGATTGGCGGCGTGCTGCTGCTTATGCTGCTTTGGGGACTGTTGCGATTGCTGCTGCCCGCCACTCACTTGAGGCTCGGCCGCTGGTCGGGGAAATTGGCGCTTGCAGTACTAGGGCTGGCGATGTGTTTATCCTTGTTAGAGTTCCACGGTAGCCGCTTGGTTCCCAATACAACGCTTCCGATGGTGAATACCGCACGTTCTCAGTGGGAGCAGGTGGTGGAAACCCATCGCGCTCGGCAAGCCTTTACTGAACAGCTGGAAGAAAATCCGCTGGCGGTTCAGGCGCTGCCTGGGTTGGCGGGGCGTAACGTGCTGCTGACGTTTATTGAATCTTATGGTGTCTCTGCGCTCAACGACCCGCGCTATAACCGAACGCTGCTGCTGACTTTGGAAGATATTAATCGCCGATTAGCAGAAAACGACCTGCACGTGGTGTCGGGGCTGGTGGAATCACCGATACAAGGCGGGCAGTCGTGGCTGGCCCATGCCACCACGCTTAGCGGCCGCTGGATCGACAATCAGCTGTGGTATCGGCTGATGCTGGAGAGTGATCATTCGACGATGATTGATGATTTTCGCGCCACCGGCCAGCGCACGCTGAGCGTGATGCCTGCGATTACTCTGGCATGGCCCGAAGGCCGCGCTTATGGCTTTGACGAGATCGCAGCTGCCAAGGATATTCCCTACGCGGGGCCGCCGCTTAACTGGGTGACCATGCCGGATCAATTTACGCTGGACTACACCCAGCGAGAGCTACTGGGTAATTCACCGCTGTTTGCGCAGCTAGCGCTGATCTCCAGCCATGCGCCCTGGACGCCGGTGTTACCAGTATTGGAGAACTGGTCGCTGGTAGGCGACGGCAGTATCTATGCGCCCTGGGAGAACGCAGGCGACCCACCCGAGGTGATCTGGCGAGATTTGGAGCGCATCCGTGACCATTACGCGTGGTCGGTGGACTACTCTGTTAGCGTGACAGGGCGCTGGGCTGAGCGCGTGGCCGATGAGCAGACGCTGTTGATTGTGCTGGGTGACCACCAGCCCGCACCGCTGATTACCGGCGAGGATGCCAGCGCCGCCGTGCCGGTGCACATTATCAGCGGCGACCCGGCGCTACTGGCAAAGTTTAAACAGCGCGGCTTTGTGGATGGCATGTTGCCCCCTCTGGCTCGCCCGCAGGATGCGCCGCATATGAGCCAGCTGCGCCACTGGCTGCAGCAGGACTTTGGCCCTTCAGCACCATCACCAAGGACGACACCATGATTCAACCGGTTATTCTGAGCGGCGGCAGCGGTACCCGGCTTTGGCCGCTCTCCCGCGAGCAGATGCCTAAACAGTTTTTGCGCTTAACCGGCGAGCAGAGCCTGCTTCAGCAAACGCTCACCCGCCTTGAGGGCTTAACGACGCTACCGCCGATGCTGATGGGCCACCACTCCCACCGTTTTTTGATGGCTGAACAGCTGCGTGAAGGCCAACAGGAGGGCCAGATCGTGCTAGAGCCAGCAGGGCGCAATACCGCCCCAGCGATTGCTTGCGCGGCACTGTTGGCGCGGCAATTGGGCGAAGACCCGCTGCTGCTGGTGTTACCTGCTGACCACGTTATCGGCGATGCAACTGCGTTTATCGATAGCGTGCAGCGTGCTGAACCGCTCGCGGAGCAGGGCTATTTGGTCACCTTTGGCGTGGTGCCGACGCACCCAGAAACCGGCTACGGCTACATTGCCTGTGGCAATGCGCTGGGGGCAGGGCACCATCTGGAGGCGTTCATCGAAAAACCCGCGCTAGAGCGCGCCAAAGCATTGCTGGCGCAGGGAGATACGCTCTGGAATAGCGGTATGTTCTTGCTGCGCGCCTCCCGCTATTTGGCGGAACTTGAACGGCTTCAGCCAGACATGCTGGCCGCCTGTCAAGAAGCCGTAGCCCGCGCCCACCGTGACCTGGATTTTCTGCGCTTGGACGAGCAGGCGTTCCAGCGCTGCCCCAGCGAATCGATCGATTACGCGGTCATGGAGCACTGCTCCCAAGCGGCCGTGGTGCCTTTGGATGCCCAATGGAGCGATATAGGCAGCTTCGATGCGCTGATGGCGACCCATACGCCTGATGCAGCGGGCAATGTGGTCACCGGGGATGGGGTGTTGAGCGATACTCAGCGCTCGTTAGTGGTAGCGAACCACCGATTGGTGGCCACACTTGGCGTGGAAGACCTTATCGTGGTGGAAACGTCGGACAGTGTACTGGTGGCCCATCGCGACAAGGTGCAGGGCGTTAAGCAGCTTGTCGCGGCGCTGACCCAGGCTGGGCGCAGCGAGCCGCATACCTCGCCGCAGGTCCATCGCCCTTGGGGCAGCTTTCAAGCCATGGACAGCGGCGAGCGCTACCAAGTGAAGCATATTACCGTGCGCCCTGGGGCGCGGCTGTCGCTACAGCGCCACCACCACCGCGCTGAGCACTGGGTGGTGGTCAGCGGCACGGCTAAGGTGACGGTGGATGAACGCACGTTTTTGGTCAGCGAGAACCAGTCCACTTACATCCCCATTGGCGCGCTGCACCGTTTGGAGAACCCGGGCAAAATCCCGCTGGAGCTGATCGAAGTGCAGTCTGGTAGCTACCTGGGCGAGGATGATATCGAGCGGTTGGATGACGTGTACGCTCGCCACAGCGACGAGTAATTGAGCGCACTTACCAGAGCCAGCTACCGGGCCGTGCCGGTGGCTGGCCTTTACGCACCGCCACCCAACCGATAATGCAGCGCACGCCTAGCCATACCACCAGCAGCGGCCAGAGCAGCGTACCGATAAAGATCAGGCTCAGGGTAAACGTGACGATAAAGTAGAGGCTGCCGATCCAGAACGTGCGGATGAGGTAGCGGTAGTGGGCCTGTAGCCAAGGCGCTGCTTCTTTGCGATAGACATAGGCGATAATCACACCGATCAATAGCGTGACATTAGCCGTGACTAGCCCTGCTAAATAGAGGGCATAAATAATTTGCGTGGGACGCGTATCCTGTTTGGGGAGGTATTGCTCAGTCATGCCCATCCTCACTTAATAGAGACGGAAATCGTTGGCGTTAGGCAGCCCTTGCTGCTCTTCCACCACTTTGCGGTAGCGTTTGTACTCCCACTGATACTGCGCTGGGTCCAGGGCAATGGAGGCTTCAACGCTGGCATTCACGCCGGTGGCGGACGTTGCATCCTCCTCGCTATACACCTGCTCGTCGGCATCGAGAAAGTGAATCTCGAAGCCTTTGCCAGGAATGCGCAGGGCCACACCGGTGACTACCCGGGCTTGGGTGCGCGCCACCAGCTTGGGTAACAGCGTGGCGGTATAGGCATCGCGGCCATAGAACGGCGCAAACACGCCGCTGCCCCAATCCGGCTCTTGGTCCGGCAAAATACCAATGGCCTCGCTACGTTTCAGCGCTTTGAGCAGCGCCGCCACGCCCCGTGGGTTAGTGGGCACGAGCTTTGCCCCCATGCGCTCGCGGCCATGGCGGATAATCGGCTCCAGCTCTGCGATTTTGGGCGGCTCGTACATAGCGGTAAACGGAAAGTGGCTGGAAAGCCAAAAGTTCAGCACTTCCCAGTTTCCAAAGTGAGGAGCAAGCACGATCACGCCGCGCCCCTCGGCCCGGGCGCTATCCAGCTTGTCGCGGCCATGTACCGCTAGAATGCTGGCTTCTACCTTCTCGGGCGGGGCCATCCAGGCGTGGCCGAGTTCCAGCATCGTCGCGGTGGAGTGCTGTAGGCTCTGTTTGGCCAGGGATTGCCGTTGACTGGCAGGCGCGTCGGGGTAGACCACCTTCAGATTGATCTCGGTTACCTTGCGCTCGCGTTTGCTAAAGCGATACACCTGCGGGCCGACCAGAGCCGCAATGCGCCAGAGCCAGCGCACCGGCCAGCGGGAGAGCGTGCGCCATAGCGTTGCAATGGCACGGGCTTGAAAGCGCGATGCTGGGGGAGTTGCCTGTTCGGTCATGGGTTACAGTAGCCAGCTATCGACATTGGAGGGCGCGCGCTTCTCCTGCAGCCCTTTAAAGCCCTTTATGCAGCGCACGATAAACCACACGACCAGCGCCAACAGCATGGGGAAGCCAACAAGAATCAGGGTAAGCAGCGTAGCGATACTGCCGTAGAGCAGACCAATCCAGAAGGTGCGGATCTGATAGCGGTAGTGCTCATCTAGCCATACTGGACCTTTGCCGCGGTAGACATAAGCAATAATCACGCCGATCAGTGACGTAAAGCCCAACACAAAGCTTGCTAGGTAGAGAGCGTAAATCACCATGGCCATGGTGGTGTCTGGGGCGGGGGAGGTCTCTTCCGACGAAGCGTGGTGGTTGACCACTTCGCCTTCCAATGGGGCGTCATCGCGCATGGGCGTACCTTCTCTATTCAGTTCAATTCGAGCATCCAGCGGACACCTTTTCTGCGCGCTATGATAGCGTGGGCGGTGTGACTTATCACCCGCAGGCCACCCACGCCTAGGGTTGAGCGCTTAACGCGCTGCCGGGCGGCAGATTTCCAGTAGGTTGCCATCGGGGTCGCGCAGGTAAAGCGACTCAATCGGGCCGCTGGCACCCTGGCGGGCCACGGGGCCAAGCTCTACCTCAATGGCTAAGGCATCCAGGTGCTGCTTGAATTCATCCAACGGCAGCTGGCAGCGCAAGCATAAGTCCAGGCTGCCCGGTGTCGGCGTGGCTGAGATCGGCGCGATATCGGTGTCGGTTTGGTGCAAGCGCAGGGCCGTGTCACCCAGCATCAAGTCAACGCGCTGTGCGTCCCGATAACGCACATCCAGGCCCAGTACGCGAGAGTAAAAATCCACTGCGCGACCCATATCGGTCACGGTAACCACAAGATGATCCAGACCTGAGAGCATGCCTCTTTCCTTAATACAAACGTAAAAACCAGAGAATACGATGATGCGACGCTGTCCGCTATGCCACGCGCAGGAGCCTGCGCTGTACCACCAAGACCGTCGCCGTGATTACTACCAGTGTGCCACGTGTGCGCTAGTGTTTGTGCCTAGCGAGCAGCATTTAACCGCTGCCGCTGAAAAAGCCGAGTACGACCAGCACCAAAACTCGCCGCAGGATACGGGATATCGGCGCTTTTTGGGGCGTTTATTTAATCCGTTAGCAGCAAAGCTAGCTCCTGGCGCAAGAGGGCTGGATTTTGGCTGCGGCCCTGGGCCAACGCTCTCGGTGATGTTTGAGGAAGCGGGCTTTGATATAGATGTGTATGACATCTTTTACGCGCCCCATGATGCGCACCTGAACCGCCAGTATGATTTCATTACCGCCACCGAAGTAGTGGAGCACTTGGCGGCACCGGGCGAGGTGCTGAACCAGCGGGTCGCGCAACTGCTACCCGGAGGCTATCTTGGGCTGATGACCAAGCGGGTCACTAGCCAAGAAGCCTTTGTCCGTTGGCACTACATTAACGACCCAACCCATGTCAGTTTTTTTAGCGAAGCGACCTTCCGTTGGTGGGCGGCTGAACAGGGTTTAACAGTCGAATTTACTGACAACGACGTAGTAATTTTTAGAAAACACTAATCTGCTTGCTATAAGGGCGAAAAAGCATTGACTTTGCGCCTATGGAAGCAATAATTGCGCGCCCGTTTTCTTGCCTGTTTGATGTGATGGCGTGTTAACGGCAACGATTCATCCATTGAGCAAGGTGAGGTACGCATGTCGCGGCAACTGCTGGCCATGGCGCTAGCGCCCCTACTAGGGCTGTTTATTCTTGGGATTGGCAATGGCTTTCTCGCCACGCTGATTACCGTGCGCTTAGACGCAGCAGGTGAGTCGGCGACGGTGATCGGGATTGTCTCGTCAGCCTATTTCATCGGCCTAGCCCTGGGTGCCATGGTCAATGACCGCTTGCTGCTGCGCATTGGTCATATTCGCGCTTACGGCAGCTTTGCCTCGCTGGTCGCGGTGACGGTGCTGCTGCAAGGCCTTTTCTTCGAACCCTGGGCGTGGTTTGCGCTGCGTTTGATTGGCGGCTGGGCCACGGTGGGTGTTTATCTGGTCATTGAAAGCTGGCTGCTCACGGCGGGCGACCAGAAAGTGCGCGGCCGTCTGCTGGCGCTTTATATGATCTCTCTTTATGCCGCCGGTGTGTTGGGGCAGCTCATGCTTGGCGTGACCAGTGCCATGGGCGACACCGCACCCTTTATGGTAATTGGCCTGTTGGCGTCGCTCTCGGTACTGCCCATGGCGATGATCCCGCGCGTGTCGCCGCTCATCGAACATGCTGAACCGCTACCCCCTCTTCGTTTGATTACCATGACGCCCACTGGCGTGATGGGCAGTCTAGGTTCTGGCATGGTGGTAGCCGCGGCCTATACGCTGCTGCCGCTCTACCTGCAGCGCATCGGCATGAGCGTTAATCAGGTCGGTCAGATGATGGCCGTGCTCGTCCTTGGCGCGATGTTGCTGCAGTACCCCATTGGCCGCTGGTCGGATCGCCATGATCGTCAAATGGTGCTGATTGGTATCAGCGCCTTCTGTGTAGTGATTTCTGCGGCCATGCTGTGGCTACCGCTCTCCACACCGCTGCTCGCTGTGCTGCTCTTTTTATTGGGAGGAGGCGTGTTCGCGCTTTACCCGGTGGCCGTGAGCCATGCTGCCGACCGCGCGCCTGCTGGTGCCTTGGTGCGCATGAGCCAAGGCCTTTTGTTGATTAACTCGATTGGTGCCACCATCAGCCCGCTGATGATCTCGCCGGTGATGACCGCCATGGGCGATGCTGGCTTGTTCTGGGCGTTTGGCTCACTGAGTCTATTCTTCGTGCTGTTCTTCGGCTGGCGTCGTAGCGTTCGCCCGGCACCGGTGCCGGTAGCACCGTTTACGGCCACTACGCCGATGACCGCCGCAGGTGCTGAGCTGGTGGTGACCGAGGAGCTGGTACAAGGGGCGCTTGAGCACGAGCACCTGGAAGACCTGTCTGACGTCGTGCCTGAGGTCGACGTGGCCGAACCCGTAGTAGGGCCGCCTCAGGAAGACGAGAGCCATATTACCTATTACGACGATGTAGAAACCGAGGTGCGTCGGTAGGTGAACTGCAATATCGGGTAAGGTGAGACCTTGGGCTAATGGTGTGGCGAAAGTAGGGAAACTACTATCGGCGATAGTGTTTTTACTATTTCACCGCATTTGCCTGGGGTTTTGCCATGAATTATTACGCCGCGCCGGTCCGCGATCTGCGCTTTGTGCTCGAAGAGATGTTAGCGCACCGCTCCTTGGCGTTGCCGGGGTTTGATGAGGCGACGCCTGACCTCGTCGAAGCTGTGCTGGAAGAGGCCGCTAAGCTGGCGGGCGACGTTTGGGGTCCGCTCAACAGCGTTGGCGACCGCCAGGGCGCAAAGCGTCATACGGATGGCAGTGTGACTACCCCAGAAGGCTTTGCCGCCGCCTATCACGCCTATGTTGAAGGCGGCTGGAACGGTATTGGCGTTTCTGAAGAGCTGGGCGGGCAGAACCTACCCGAAGTGGTTGCCAGCGCGGTACAGGAGATGCTTCACGGCGCGAACATGGCCCTGGGGCTATGCCCGATGCTTACCGCCGGTGCCATCGAGGCGCTGGCCCACCACGGCAGCGATGCCTTAAAAGCGACCTACCTGCCCAAGCTGGTCGAAGGCTCCTGGACTGGCACCATGAACCTCACCGAACCTCAAGCGGGGTCGGACCTCTCCAAAGTGCGTACCAAAGCCGCTCCTGAAGGCGAGCACTACCGCATTAGCGGCCAAAAGATCTACATCACCTGGGGCGAACACGACGCCGCCGAGAACATCATTCACCTCGTCCTCGCCCGCAAGCCCGATGCCCCGGAAGGCAATAAGGGTATTTCGCTGTTCCTGGTTCCCAAATTTCTGGTGAACGACGACGGCACGCTCGGCGAGCGAAATGACGTCACCTGTGCCTCCATCGAGCACAAACTTGGCATTCACGGCTCGCCCACCTGTACGCTGAGCTTTGGGGAAAACGGCGGTGCCGTAGGCTACCTCGTAGGCGAGGAAGGCCGCGGCCTGAACCACATGTTTACCATGATGAATGAGGCGCGCCATAAAGTCGGGATTCAAGGCATTGGCGTGGCCGAACGCGCCTGCCAGCACGCCTTTGCCTACGCCCACGACCGTACCCAGGGCCGCTCGCCCAAACAGCGGGGCGGCAGCGAATGCACGATCAGCGACCACTTTGACGTGCGCCGGATGCTGCTCTCCATGCGTGCCCGTACCGATGCGTTGCGTGCGTTAGCGCTCTATTGTGCCGGGCAGTTGGATATCGCCCGCCGTGCAGAGAGCGACGCCGAACGCCAAGCCGCTCAGGCCTGCGCCGATGTTCTGATCCCGATTGTGAAGAGCTTTTCAACCGATCAGGCGGTGGATATCGCCTCCATGGGCGTGCAGGTACACGGCGGCATGGGCTATGTGGAAGAGACCGGCGCGGCCCAGCTATTGCGGGATGCGCGCATTGCGCCTATCTATGAAGGCACTAACGGCATTCAAGCGCTGGACTTGGCTGGCCGCAAACTGCAGCGAGACGGCGGTGCGGCGCTCTCTGCGCTGATCGATGACGTGCATAAAACGGCCGAAGCGTTGCGGGGTGAAGCGTCGCTGGCCAGCATGGGCAGTGCACTCGCGGCGGGCGCTGACGACCTGCGCGCCGCCATGGCCTTGGTGCTGGAGCAGGGCAGCGACCCTGAACACGGCCCCGATGCCGTACAGGCATACGCCACGCCGCTGTTGAACCTGGCCGGGCACGTGCTGTGCGCTTGGCAAATGGGCATCGCGGCGCTGTATGCCCAACAGGCTATAGAAGGCGGTAGCGATGAGCCGTTTTACCGCACCAAGCTGTGCAGCGCCGAGTTTGCCATTCACCAATGGCTGCCGGTTGGCCGCGCCCAGCGTGCCGTGGTCGAGGCCGGCTGGCAGTGTTTTAGCCAGTTCGATAGCGCGGCTCACTAACGCCACCGCCGCCTTATGGGCGGCGGTATTCGTTATGAATGTCCAATAATAAAACGTCCTATAACAACAGCGAGAGTGCAGGAACCGATCATGACCTCCATCTTTGAACAAGACTTACCGCCGACCGCTGCCAACCATGTGGCGCTCTCACCGCTCACGTTTATTGAGCGCTCGGCGGCTATTTATCCGGATTACCCCGCGGTCGTGCATGGCGCAACGCGCCGCACCTGGGCCGAGACCTGGACGCGCTGCCGTCAGCTAGCCTCGGCGCTGGAAAAGCGCGGCATTCAACCTGGGCAAACAGTGGCCGCCATGCTGCCCAATATTCCGGCGATGTTCGAGGCTCACTGCGGCGTGCCGCTGGCGGGCTGCGTACTGAATACGCTCAATATTCGCCTCGATGCCGACGCCATTAGCTATATGCTGGCCCATGGCGAAGCCAAGGTGGTTCTAGTAGACCCTGAGTTTGCCGAGGTGATTCAAGCGGCGGTTGCCAAGTTGGAAAGCAAACCGCTGATCATTGATGTAGCCGACCCAGAGTTTTTGGGTGATACCCAAGGCATTGGCGAGCTGGAGTACGAGGCGCTGCTGGCCGAGGGCGACCCGGATTACGCCTATCGGCTGCCCAACGACGAATGGCAGGCGATTTCGCTGAACTACACCTCCGGCACTACCGGCAAGCCCAAGGGCGTGGTGTATCACCATCGCGGTGCTTACCTGAACGCGGTGAGTAATATCCTCGAGTGGGCCATGCCCCACCACCCGGTGTATCTGTGGACGCTGCCGATGTTCCACTGCAACGGCTGGTGTTTCCCGTGGACCATTGCCGCCAATGCGGGCGTTAGCGTGTGCCTGCGCAAAGTCGATCCCAAACGCATCACCGACCTGATCGCCGAAGAGGGCGTCACCCACTTCAGCGGCGCGCCGATTGTGCTCAATGGGTTGGTGAACCTACCGGCCGACCAAAAGCGGGTGTTTGATCATCCGGTTAAGGTGACCACCGCAGGAGCCGCGCCGCCCGCCTCGGTGATTGCCGGGGTAGAAAAGCTGGGTATCGAAGTCACTCACGTATACGGGCTTACCGAAGTGTACGGCCCGGTGACCGTATGCGCTTGGCGCGATGCGTGGAACGAGCTGCCCTTGGAGTCCCGTGCCAAAATCAAGGCCCGACAAGGCGTGCGCTACCACATGCTGGAAGCGCTCTGCGTGGCCGACCCGGTGACGTTAGAACCCGTCGCTAAAGATGGCCGAACCATGGGCGAGATCTTGATGCGTGGCAACAACGTGATGAAGGGGTATCTCAAAAACGCCGAGGCGACGGAAAAAGCGCTAGAGGGCGGCTGGTACCACACTGGTGATTTAGCGGTATGGCATGCCGATGGCTATATCGAGATTAAAGATCGCTCAAAAGATATCATCATCTCCGGCGGTGAAAATATCTCCACCATCGAAGTGGAAGATGCCATTTACAGCCATCCGGCGGTTGAAGAGGCGGCGGTCGTCGCGAAGCCGGACGAAAAGTGGGGCGAAACGCCCTGTGCGTTTGTTAAGTTAAAAATTGGCTACGGCGAGGTCACCGAGGCGGATATCATCGCCCACTGCCGTGAACATTTAGCGAGCTTTAAGGTGCCCAAAACGGTGATTTTTAGCGATCTGCCGAAAACATCGACGGGCAAAATTCAAAAATTCGTGCTGCGCGAAGAAGCCAAACAGCACCAGTCAGGGGAACAGCAATGAGCGAACAACGGATTGGCGTGGTAGGCGCAGGCACCATGGGGCAGGGCATTGCCCAGGTGGTCGCCGCCAGTGGCTTTAACGTTCGGCTGTACGATGTCGCCGACGAGCAGCTCACCCGCGCCAAAGGAGCCATCGATAAAGGGCTCGAGAAGCTTGTTGCCAAAGAGAAGATGACCGCAGAGGGCAAGCAAGAAGCACTCGCTCGACTCTCTACCACCACGGCGTTAGATGCGCTCAGCGACTGCAGCGTGATTATCGAAGCCGCCCCCGAGCAGCCTGCGCTGAAAGAGAAACTGTTTCGCGATCTCAGCCATCTGAGCAGCGATGCCATCCTGGCCTCTAACACGTCCTCGTTGTCTCTCACCCGCTTGGCCGCTGTATGCGAGCGTCCTGAGCGAGTAGTGGGTATGCACTTCTTCAACCCAGTGCCGGTACTCAAGTTGGTGGAAGTGATCCGTGCTGAGCAAACCTCGGATGCCACCGTCGAGCGCATTGAAGCGCTGGCCAAAGCGCTGGGCAAAACCGCCGTGCCGGTAGGCGACGCGCCGGGCTTTGCCGTGAATCGTTTGCTAGTGCCGATGATTAACGAAGCTGCGTTTATCGTGCAGGAAGGCACCGCGACGCCGGAAGCCATCGATGAGGCCATGAAGCTGGGTGCTGCCCACCCGATGGGGCCGCTGGCGCTGGCGGATTTGATCGGCCTGGATGTATGTCTCGCGATTATGGACGTGCTGCAGGAAGGCTTTGGCGACCCCAAATATCGCCCCTGCCCACTGCTCAAGCGTATGGTGGCCGCAGGCTACCTGGGCCGTAAGAGCGGCCGTGGGTTCTATATCTACGAGTAGCCAACTACCGGATTGAAGCGCGACAAAAGAAGTGATTGCCACCCAACCAAGCGTTCGCTAGGGTTGAGTGGTCATCACTTACAAGCGCAATAACAATCAAGGAGCCATCATGAGCGACGTAGTGATCGAGAAGGTTGATAACGACGGTGTAGTGCGCCTGACCATTAATCGCCCCAAAGCCCTGAACGCGCTGAATAGCGAAGTGCTCAGCGCTTTGGAAGCGCATTTAGTCGAGCTTGAAGCGCACCCCAACCTGCGGGCGGTATTGATTACCGGCGCTGGGGAAAAATCCTTTGTGGCCGGGGCAGACATCACTGAAATGCGTGCTAAAACCCCCGAAGAGGCCCGCGCATTTGCCAGCCAGGCACTGCGTACCATCAAGCGACTTGAAACACTGCCCGTGCCGGTGGTCGCGCTGGTGAACGGGTTTTGCCTTGGCGGCGGCTGCGAACTGGCGCTGGCCTGCGACTGGGCCGTCGCCAGCGACAACGCTGTCTTCGGCCAGCCGGAAGTCCTGTTAGGCGTTATTCCTGGCTTTGGCGGTACCCAGCGTTTGCCGCGCCGAGTCGGCCCTGCCATGGCGATTGATTTGGTCACTACCGGGCGCAAAATTGATGCCCACGAAGCGCTGCGCATTGGCCTGGTTAATCGCGTGATGCCCCAGGCAGAGCTTGAAAGCTATGTTGAAGAGCTTGCCAAACAGCTGAAGGGCAACGGGCCGCAGTCGGTCCGCGGAGCCAAACAAGCCGTCCACGACGGCATGGACCAAGACCTAGACAGCGCCCTGGCGCTGGAAACCAGCCTGTTTGCCTTCTGCTTTGCAGGCCAAGAGCAGAAAGAGGGCATGAGCGCTTTTGTCGAGAAGCGTAAACCCAACTTCTAAGCTCTCTTTTTTCTAAGCTCTCTTTTTTCGAGTTTTACTTATTTAAGGGGTGGCGCATGCGTCATCCCTTATTTTATTCTCAGGCTTACTATTTCTTAATATGCCGGAGTGACCGCGATGCAGTGGGCCGCCTTTCTTCTCGCCGCGCTGGGTTTTGCCTACCTACCCGGGCCTGCGATGTTATACACCGCCGCACAAACGCTGGGGCGTGGTCGGCGAGCAGGGTGGCTGGCGGTGGCTGGGGTGCATCTTGATTGCTACGTGCATGTTATCGCCGCAGCACTGGGGTTAGCACTACTGTTTGCGGCCATTCCACCTGCCTATCTGGCGATGAAAATCATCGGCGGACTCTATTTGCTTTGGATGGGCGTGCGCTTATGGCAACAAGGCATTCGTACGAGCAGCGACGAACTCCCTCTCACCTCTACCAAGCGGGTACTGCGCGATAGCTTTCTGGTGGAAGTGCTTAACCCTAAAACGGCGCTTTTCTTCGTGGCGTTTCTGCCGCAATTTGTGCAGCCCGATATTGCCATGCCGGTCGCGTGGCAACTGCTTTGGTTAGGCATTGCTACCAACGTGCTGTTCTCGTCAGCGGATGTGGTGGTGGTGCTATTGGCCAGCCCGCTACGCGCATGGCTGCAAACGTCTCATGGCTCTTCCAGGTCGATTCAACGAATTGGCGGAGGGGTATTAATGGGGCTCGGAAGTAATACGTTGGTCCAGGCAGCACGGTAGGGCCAGTCACTGTGATGTTCACCGTAAGGAGTGCGGCATGTTCGATCTGTATATCGCTAACAAGAATTACTCTTCCTGGTCGCTGCGCCCTTGGGTGCTGCTCAAAGCGCTGGAGATCCCCTTTAACGAGCATTTAATGCCTTTTGAGGGTGGCTTTGGGGAGAGCCACACCACGTTTAAGCGCTTTTCACCGTCGGGCTTAGTGCCGTGTTTGGTCGATAGCGAACACGACGTGGCCGTGTGGGATTCCTTGGCAATTGTCGAGTATGCGGCGGAAAAACACCCGAATGTGTGGCCTGAAGAGCGCGCGGCGCGGGCCTGGGCGCGTTCCGCCAGTGCCGAGATGCATAGCGGCTTTGGTGCGTTGCGGGATGAGTGTTCCATGAACTGTGGCGTGCGCGTGGCGATGGACGAGCTCTCCCCAGGGCTGAAAAGCAATCTGGCACGGTTAGATGCGCTGTGGCAGGAGGGGCTTGCGCGTTTTGGCGGCCCGTTTCTGGCAGGTGAGCGTTTTACTGCGGTGGACGCGTTTTACGCCCCCGTGGCGTTTCGGATACAAACCTTCAACCTGCCGCTAAGTGAAGCCTCCCTTGCTTATGTGCAACGCCTGTTAGCCCTGCCCGCCATGCAAGATTGGTATGCCGCTGCGCTGAAAGAGACATGGCGTGAGCCGATGCATGAAGCAGAAACAGTGAAGCATGCCACCCTGCTGAGCGACGAACGCGCGATAGGCTAGTGCGCAGCGTATGGATGGCTGCGCGGTGATCACGCAAATCCGCTACACTGGCGCGCATATCATTAGAGAATGTTGAGATTCATGTTATGGCGCTAAGTGCGACCCCTTATAAAGTCGACGTTAACCTGACCGACCTGGACCGCAACGTCTATGAGACGTTGCGTTTCACGGTGGCTCGCCACCCTTCTGAAACGGAAGAGCGTCTGTGCTCGCGGCTAATTGCTTATATCCTCTGGTACAGCGAATCGCTGGCATTTGGGCGTGGGCTATCAGACGTAGACGAGCCTGCGCTTTGGGAAAAAAGCCTGGATGGCCGAGTGCTGCACTGGATAGAAGTCGGCCTGCCCGATGCCGAGCGTTTAACCTGGTGTTCGCGCCGCGCTGAGCGGGTCTCGCTGCTGGCGTATGGCCGCGTGGATATCTGGGAAAGCAAGGTGCTGCCCGCCGTCGCTTCCTTGAAAAATGTTCACGTGGCAGGGCTGCCCCAAGAGGCACTGGCCACCGTGGCAGCAAACCTACCGCGGGCGATTAACTGGGCGGTCATGATTAGCGATGGTTCGCTGTTTATCACCGATGAAAACGGCCAGCACGAGATCACTCCGCAGTGGTTATTGCGGGAGCGATAGGCATTCATGTGCTAGTTTTTAAATGACGAACTGGCCGCCAGTTCGTCATCACAGGGAAGTGTTTCCAGGTTGGACAGTGCATTACATAAAGTAGCTTGCTATCTATTTGCATGATTACATACAATCAGCAATGTTTGTTGCCCCCCTGCTAATAAGCTGCCTACCTGCCCAGCTCTCAACTCAAGGAATGAGCCATGACGCCGTCTGCCTCTCATCGCAGAGATGAATCTCCTAAAGCCATCTTATGCAAAGCCGTGCTGCCGTTTGTATTACCGTTCAGCCTGCTGCCCGCTATTGCGTCCGCCGACGATAGTGCGCTTTCCATTAAGCATGAAAACGATGGACTCGCCAGCAGTGATGACGGCCACTTTACCAGTGGCTTCGAACTGAACTGGATGTTTACCCCCGAACCGCAAAGCTGGACACAGCGTTTAGCGGCTGCGTTGCCTGACAGCATTATCAGCCAGGCAGATCGCGCCTCTTACCGCTTAGTGCACCAAATTTATACCCCCAATGTGATTGAGCGCCGCGAGCTGATTGAAGATGATCGCCCCTACGCGGGTTTAGTATATGGCGGTGTGTCGCTTTATGAAGATAAGCCGATGGGCCGTTGGCAGCAGGCCACCGACCTGCATTTGGATGTTGGCTTGGTAGGTCCTTCCTCGCAGGCGGATAGCATTCAGCGAGAAGTGCACCGCGTGACGGAAAGCGACCGACCGCGTGGCTGGAGAAACCAGCTAGGCGATGAAGCTATCCTTAACCTGACCATGCGCCGCCAGTGGTGGCACGATACTCCCTTGGCAGGTAAACAGTTCTCCCACGGCCCCAGCGTAGGTGCCGCACTGGGTAATCTGCATACCTATGCCAGTGCGGGTTATAGCGTTCGCTGGGGGGATGATGCCCAAGGTATTCCCATGCTGACGCCGAACCCTGGCAGCCGCCATCACATTAACGGCACCAGTGGCTGGCAGTGGTACCTGTTCGCGAATGTGGAAGGGTACTACATGGCGCAAAACCTGACGCTAGATGGCAATACCTTCCGCGATAGTCACTCGGTGGATCGCAACGAATGGATTGCTGAAGCCTCTGCTGGGTTAGCGCTGGCCTGGGAAGATTGGCAGGTGACCTACGCGGTGGTTCAGCGTACCCGCGAATTTGAGGGTCAGGATGAGCAGGATAAATTTGGCGCATTAACGTTGACCAAACGCTTCTAAGTCATTAATCAACATTAAATATACACAGCGGCTAGCGGCTGAGTAAGGTGAAACGAGATGGCGAATAAGTATCCTCATACACCGGATGGCCGCTACTTTGTTGCTAAAGATCGGCTATGGCGCTGCACTGACCCGCGCCTGACGGACGAAGAAAAACGCTGCCATGTTAAAGCGCTGATGAAAGCCCGTCGGGCAGTGCGGACAGCCCAACAGCAGGATGATGAAGAGGCACTGCGCCAAGCGCGTGAGGCCGTGCAGGAAGCCAAAGAGGCGCTAGGTGAGCGTGGCCCGGTTTGGTGGCAAGACGGCGCGCCGGATGAGGGTGGCCTTGCCCCGGACAATAGCTCGTATGCCCAGTGGTGGGCGTCGCACTCCTAACCTATGGTTGCTACCCTGAGTGATGGAAGAGACGTCTCTTTCATCACTCAGGAGTGAGCACATATGGACATGATCTTTTTTAGCAGTTGGGATAGTTTGGCCCGCACCCTGGTGGTGGGGGTGCTTGCCTATGCAGTGCTGGTTTTGTTTTTGCGCATTTCCGGTAACCGCACGCTATCCAAAATGAACGCTTTTGATCTGATTGTCACCGTAGCCTTGGGCTCTACGCTTGCCACCGTACTGCTATCGAAAGACGTGGCGTTGGCAGAGGGAGCACTGGCACTAGGGCTGTTGATTTCCCTGCAGTTCATCATTACGTGGCTGAGCGTGCGTGTCAGCTGGGTAAAGCGGCTTGTTACGGGAGAACCGATACTGTTGCTGTATGACGGGGAGTTATTGCAAGCGTCGCTAAGGAAAGCGAGGGTGACTCAAAATGAAGTGCGTTCTGCCGTACGCAGCAGCGGGCTTTTACGTTTAGAGGCTGCCCAGGCGGTGGTGCTGGAAACCGACGGTTCGCTGAGCGTGGTGAAGCGCGGGGCAGGGAAAGGTGAATCCAGCTTGGCAGGGGTGGGCGGCCCTTAAAGCGCAGGCTTCACCTGCTGGCCGTTCACGGGCAGCGAGCACAGTGGTAATCTGCGCCCCTTTCTTAACGCGTAAGGGCGACCTGTGAACATTAAAGCTGACCTCTCGATTCTAGATATTATTGGCCACCTGCTTATCTGGGTGTTGCTCACCATTATTACCTTTGGCATTGCGCTATTTTTCTTTCCTTACTCCTTCGCTCGCTTCGTGATCAACCGCACCAGCGTGGTGGATAACGCTACCGGTGTGGAGCGGAAAATGGTTTGCGATATCAATATCTTTAGCAATGTGGGCCATATTATTCTGTGGATGGTGATCTCATTTCTTACCCTGGGGCTTGGCTATATTTTCTACTTTTACCGGGTGTGGAACTACGCCCTGAATAACTCCCGCCTGCAGTAATTTCCCCACTCGAATCATCAATAGCGCGACCTGGTGCCGTCTGTCTATCACCGACAGGCGGCACGCTAATGAATAAGCGTTTGCACTTAACGTACCTGCCTTTCGGGTTCAACTAGCCTTTCGCCTTCGTTGACATTCTCGATGTAGATCCTTATATTTCCGCGAATAAAAATTACTATCATTAATATTAATATTCGCTCTGGGATTTTACACGATGAAACCTGTACCTACCTTTCGACTGCGCACGCTGAGCGTCGCGGTTGCCTTAGCCTCCGTTGCTGCTGTGCCGGTAGTCTATGCACAAGAGAGCAGCGTCAATCTGGATACGGTTGAAGTCACCGCTGAATCGGCGGGTCTTTACGGATACAGCGATGCTGAGCGTGAGCCGTCTGTAGGCAAGCTGGATGTGCCGCTGGCTGAGCAGCCCTACTCCATGTCAGTGATTGACCAAGAATTTATTCAGGATAGCGGTGCCAAAAACATTCAAGATGCGCTGCTGTATACCCCCGGCGTGTATGCGGGCAACTTCGGATTCGACACCCGTGGCGACAGCGCTAAAGTGCGCGGGCTTGATGCAGGCCGCTATTTGGATGGTTTGCGCCAAGTGTACGGCTCCTACAACACTGTGCGCACCAACGTCTACGCGCTGGAAAGTGTGGAGGTGCTACGCGGGCCATCTTCCATGCTGTACGGCCAAGCGGATTTGGGCGGTATTGTCAACGGTGTCTCTAAACTACCCCAAGAGGAGCGCAGCGGTGAGGTGTGGGCGCAGTACGGCTCCTACGACCGCAAGCAGCTGGCGTTGGACGTGACCGGGGCGGCCGATGAAGAGGGCGATTTTCTTTATCGCCTCGTGGCGTTAACCCGCGACAGCGACACTCAGGTGGATCATGTGGAAGATGATGGCTACCTGTTTGCACCGTCGTTTACGTGGCGCCCCAGCGACGCCACCAACATTACGCTGCTGCTTAACCGCCAGGAAAACAAAGGCCAGGTATCGGCACAGTTTCTTCCCCAGGCGGGCACGTTAGAGTCGGGTTCACTGGGCTTTATTGGCTCGGAGCGCTTTGTTGGCGAGCCGGGCTGGGACCGCTACGACCGGGAAAAGACCGAAACGACGCTGTTTGTTGATCACCAGCTCAACGACAGCTGGGCGTTTGCTGCCACCGCCCGCTATACCGATTCCAGCACGGAAACCCGCGAGCACTGGGTAGATATCCCCAGCGTGCCCGATGCTGAAGGTAATGTTAATCGCACCATCTTTATGGCCGATGCCCAGACGCGCATTCTCAATATGGATGCGCGCCTGGAAGGCGAGTTTGCGCTTGGCAATACCCAACATACGCTGGTGGCGGGTTTCGATCGTCAGGACGCTCGCTGGTCTCAGGATAACTACAGTTCAGTGGCCAGTGGAGGCGGGCAGTTCAACGTCTATAACCCTCAGTATGGCAATCTTCAGCTGGGCTCGCTGAACCCCACTGACCGCCCGGATAATGAGATTGAACAAGTCGGCGTGTATCTGGCGGATCATATCGAAGTAGGGCCAGTGGTCGTCTCAGCGGGCCTGCGCCGTGATTGGGCAGAGAATCGCACGCTGGCGCTGTCTGGCCCAGATACGGTCAGTGATGAAGGTGAAACCACCGGCCGGCTGGGGCTGATGTACCGCTTCGATAACGGCTTTTCACCCTATGTCAGCTACTCCGAAGCGTTCGCCATGAACCTGGGCACCGACGGTACGGCCAACCCAAGCCCCTTGAAGCCCACCACCGGCGACCAGGAGGAGATTGGCTTTAAGTACGTATCTCCAGATCAATCCCTGGTCGTGAGCGCGGCGTACTTTGATATTACTCAGCAAAACCGCATTAGCGATGGCGTTACTCCGGGCGGCGTCGAGCAAGTGGGTGCCGTGGTCGATGGCTGGGAGCTACAGGTAAATAAGCGCTGGCAGCAGTTTGAAACCCAAGTCGCGTATACCAACTTGAACGCCACTAACGACGGTACAGGTATACGCCTACCGTATGTGGCTGAAGAGCAGGCTTCCTGGTGGAACCGCCTATATGTTGGTAGTAACTGGCGTATTGGGGCGGGCGTTCGTTATGTCGGCGACAACGTTGGCTCTGGCGGTGCGCCGGTGGTGCCTTCCAGCACGCTGTATGATGCGATGGTGGGTTATACCCTGGGTGAGTGGGACTTCTCCGTAGACTTGAAAAATGCCACTGATGAAGAGTACATCTCTTGGTGCCGCTATGACGGTGGCGACTGTGGCTACGGCGACCGTCGCAGCGTTACGGCCAACGTGCGCTATCAGTTTTAAGCGCTGACGGCGATGCCAAGAGTCATGCCATAACAACGGGGCCTGCTATGCAGGCCCCGATTGGGTTGTGATATGGCGACTATCTTGGGCTAGTGAGGCTTTTTGATCAGCAGCCTCACCAAGCGCCGCACGATGGGTGAGACCAAGTTAATTACCGGGAGAGCGACGGCAAAGGCAAAGAGCCAAGCCTTGAGCCAAATCATCACAATCCCATCGACGACACCCACGTTATAAAGCGTAATCACCAGCGACATAATGCATGACATAAACAGTGCCATCAGGCATGAAAATATCAGCTGGGCGTATTTCGGATCGAACATCGTACGTTTTCCTAATACGCGAATTAACGCTTATCTTCGGTTTTCTCGGTGAAGTCGCTGGCGTCGTGGCGCTCGTGAAGCTGCTCGCTGGGTTCGCCCCAGGTGCGGTTTACCATGCGGCCACGCTGTACCGCTGGGCGGGCATCAATCTCCTCTGTCCAGCGCAACACGTTGGTGTAGGTGTGCGCCTCCAGGAACTCAGCGGCCTCATACACGCGGTTTTTCACCAGCGCGCCGTACCAGGGGTGAATCGCCATATCGGCAATGGTGTACTCGTCGCCCGCCATAAAACGGTTGTCGGCCAAGTGGCGATCCAGCACGTCTAGCTGGCGTTTTACTTCCATGGTGTAGCGGTCAATCGGGTACTGATACTTCTCTGGCGCGTAGGCGTAGAAGTGGCCAAAACCGCCGCCCAGCATGGGAGCGCTGCCCATTTGCCAGAACAGCCAAGAGAGGCACTCGGTGCGCTTGGCTGGGTCTGTAGGCAGAAATTCACCGAACTTCTCGGCGAGATAGAGCAAGATAGCCCCTGACTCAAACACCCGCTGGGGCGGGTTCACGCTGTGATCCATCAGCGCCGGGATCTTAGAGTTAGGGTTAGCCTCAACGAAACCGCTGCCAAACTGATCGCCCTCGCCGATTTGAATCAGGTGCGCATCGTACTCGGCTGCTTCAATGCCTTTTTCCAGCAGCTCTTCCAGCATCACCGTCACTTTCACGCCGTTGGGCGTGGCTAAGGAGTAAAGCTGTAAGGGATGTTTGCCCACCGGCAGCGCTTTTTCATGGGTCGCACCTGCGACAGGGCGGTTGATATTGGCAAACTTGCCGCCGTTACCCGGCTCCCACTTCCATACGCGTGGTGGCGTGTAGGTCGTATCGCTCATTGTAACCTCGCTGATTGAGTTATCTAATCTTTATGGGGTCGTAAAACGTAGGTACAAGGGTAGTTCGTTAGCCCGTTAAATAAAAAGCAGAGATGGGCAACTAAGAGAAGGGGGCTGCTATGTGGCGATAAACTCACCACCACCTTGCAAGTTGGCAAAGCGGTGGCGGGGGCTGTGTGTATTAAACCAGTGTTAGTGTGACATCAATGTTGTCACGGGTAGCGTTGGAGTATGGGCAAACGATATGCGCTTTATCCACCAACGCTTGAGCCACGTTTTTCTCCAGGCCTGGCAGGCTGATTTTTAGCTCTACTTCAATGCCAAAACCGGTGGGAATAGCACCAATACCTACACTGCCATCGATTTGGGTATCAGCGGGAAGTTTGACTTTCTCTTGACTAGCCACGTGCTTCAGCGCGCCTAGGAAGCAGGCAGAGTAGCCCGCAGCAAACAGCTGCTCTGGGTTGGTGCCATCGCCGCCTGCGCCACCGAGTTCTTTTGGCGTGCTCAGTTTGACATCCAGTGCGCCATCTGAGGATTTAGCGTGGCCTTCACGGCCGCCAGTGGCGTGGGCGTGGGCACGGTAAGCAATCGTTTCAATAGACATTGATTATCTCCTGTAGCGGTTTGTTGTGTGCAGCAAGCAGTGCATGCGCCATCAATTTAGTGCGGCTTTATTTTGCGCGCAAGTAAAATAAGTGGGGAAAACACTCCCAAACAATTACTCATAGATTACTTAGCTTTTTGCAGACTATCACGCAGTTGTACAAGGTCTTCTTTTAATTGAGTTAACGCTTCTACAGATTTCTCACTGGCGTTGACCACGCAGCTTGGAATATGACGCGCCTGCTCTCTTAAAGAGCGCCCTTTGTCGGTAAGGAAGAGCTCAACCACGCGTTCATCCTGAAAGCTGCGCTGGCGACGCAGTAGCTGATCGGCTTCAAGGCGTTTTAAAAGCGGTGTGAGTGAGCCAGGATCAGTCAGTAATCGCTTACTCATAGTGCCAACCGTAATGCCATCTTCTTGCCAAAGCACTAGCATCGCCAGGTACTGCGGGTAGGTAAGCCCTAACTCTTTCAAAAGCGGTTTATAGATTTTTGTCATCATCAACGATGTTGAATAGAGGGCGAAGCAGAGCTGATGGTCTAGCTCCAATTCGCTACAAGGGTCTAACGCAGGCATGTGGACTCCAGGACGGGATGCATAGCAGTTAATGTAGCGCGCCACGCCTTGAGTGGCTATCCCTAGACGTTGGTCGTAAGTTGGTAGTTTTGTTTTGACACCACGCTAGGCGGTCGCTAGCCTTCGCTTAATGAATGTTACCGGTAACAAGGCGGTGAGTTAGAAAAGACAGCCACACTGTATCGATAACTTTCAACCGCAGGGAAAGCATTACTACCTGCAACCGGCAGCAGCTCAAGCAATTAACCACCTAGCAATCAACAACAACGAATGTTTGGAGATAACGTCATGACAGCGATTTGGCGCAACACGCTTACTCTGGTTGGTGCAACCACGCTCACTTTCGGCATGGCGCATGCCCAAAGCCCCGAGCTTTCCGACCCGCCCGCCATTGAAGGGGATATCGTGGCCGACCACGGTAGCCACACTCTGCGGATGGGCATTGGCCTTTCCGAAACTTCGCCACAGTTTCTCTCCAGCCAGTACTTTGGCGAGATTCTTGAACAGCGCACCGAAGGCCGCATTACGGTCAACGTGTTCCCCAACAGCCAGTTGGGTGACGACGTTCAGATGATGGAAATGCTGCAGACCGGCACACTGGATATGACCTATCCCTCCAGTTCTGCCACCACCGGCTATGTTGAGGCGCTGTCCGCGTTTGACCTGCCTTTCCTGCTGCCCAGCCGCGAAGCCGCGATGGCAGTGATGCAGAGCGACGTTGCTCAAGAAATGCTGGATGGTTTTGAAGGTACTGGGCTAAAAGCGTTGGCCTTCTCCGAAAACGGCTACCGTCAGCTGTCTAACAGCGCGCGCCCCGTTGCGTCGCCGGAAGACGTCGCGGGCCTGGATGTGCGCGGTCTGAGCGTACGTACTATGCAGAACCCGGTTCACCTGGCCATTTGGGAAGCACTGGGTGCTAACCCCACGCCGATGGCGTTTGGCGAGCTGTTCTCTGCCCTGGAGCAGGGCGTCGTGGATGGCCAGGAAAACCCCTGGAGCACCATCCTGACCTCTAACTTCAACGAAGTGCAGGACTACGGCACTGAAACCCGCCACGTCTACACGCCGTTCATCATGATGCTTTCCGAGCGCACCTGGGAGCGTATGGCGCCTGAGTACCAAGAGCTGGTACTGGAAGCCGCTCGTCAATCCGCTGAGTACGAAATCCAGCTCTCTGCTGAGTATGACGACTGGTCACGCGAGCAGTTGGAAGCCCGCGGTATGCAAATCACCCGCTTGAGCGATGAGCAGCTGGCCGCGTTCCAAGAAGCCGTGCAGCCTGTTTATGAAGAGTGGGCGCCGCGCATTGGCGAAGACCTGATCGCTGAAATTCAGCAGATTGTTGAAGAAAGCAGCAACTAATACGCACCGTTTAGCGCGCCATCGGGCAGGCCATTGTGCCTGCCCGACTTGTCAGTGCCCCCTGGAGTTCTTATGACACCCTCCTCAACACCTCCCAACGCTGAATCCTCTTTGAGAGCGCCTACGATTGAAGATCCGTCGGTCTATTTAGACGACCCCAATCGCAAGCTGCTGGAAATTGATACTGAAACGCGTCAAGGCCCCGCGCTGTTTCGCTGGTTAACGCTTGGCATGGAGTATTTGATCGGCGCCATTTTAGTGGCGCTGATTGTGGCGGTGTCCAGCAATGTGGTGGGCCGTTCGCTGTTTAACCACTCGCTGCCTTGGGTCGATGAGCTGGCGCGCATGCTGTTTATTTGGCTGGTGTTTATTGGCGCGGCCGCTGCGTTTGCCCGCTACGAGCACATTGCCGTGGATGCCTTGGTGCGGCGTTTGCCACTGCGCTTTGCGCATATGCTCTACTGCCTGCAGCATTTGATTATTGCTGGCCTAATGCTGGTCATGGTGTTTGGCGGCTATCAGGTATTGGCCCGCTCAAGCGGACGCTCCGCCATTATGGGCGTGCCCCTCAGTCTGGTCAGTCTTTCCCTCGTTCTGTGCGTTATCTTTATCGCTGCGGTATCGCTGTGGCGGGTATGGATGAGCGTGCGCGTTATTGTTCAACCACACGGCCAGTCGGCTGAATCGCAAGGGGAGTGATCACCATGCTGTGGATTTTCCTAGCTATTTTATTAGTATCGATTGTGATCGGCTTGCCCATCGCGTTTGGTTTGGGGGTGGCTGCGCTGGTCATGGCGGTACTCTCTGATATTCCGCTCTCTATTATGATCGAGCAGTCCATCCGTGGGGTGAACAGTTTTCCGCTGCTGGCCATTCCGTTCTTTATTCTGGTCGGTGAAGTAATGAGTAACGGCGGTATTGCACGCCGCTTGATGGAGCTTGCCGGTGCGCTGGTCGGCTTTATGCGTGGCGGCCTTGGCCAAGTAGCGATTACTGGCTCCATGTTCTTTGGCGGCATTAGTGGCTCGGCGGTGGCCGATACGGCGGCCACTGGCTCCATGATGATTCCCTCGATGAAGCAGCAGGGCTATACCGCGGCCAACGCCACGGCGATTAACACTGTCTCATCGGTGATCGGGATCATTATTCCGCCTTCTATTCCGCTAATTCTTTACGGCATCGTCACCGAAACCTCCATCAGCCGCCTGTTCATTTCCGGCATTGTGCCTGGGCTACTGATTGGAGCTGCCCTGATGGTCACCACCTATATTCTGGCCAATAAGCAGGGCGGCGGCGTGCGCCAGTTCCGCTGGGACGTGCTGTGGAAAGCCTTTAAAGACGCCTGGCTGGCCCTGGTGTTACCGGTGATTGTCATTGGCGGTATTATTGGCGGCGTGTTCACCGCCACAGAAGCGGCGGTCGCGGCACTGCTTTACTCGCTGGCGATTTCACTGCTGGTTTACCGCGAGTTCAAGCTCAGCGAACTCATGGGCATGCTGATTCGTACCGCCAGGCTGACCGGGATGGTAATGATGCTGTTGGCCTTTGCCACCGTCATTGCGTGGTTCTTGACCATCAATATGGTTCCGCAAACGTTGGTACGTCAGGTACAGGCGATTACCCAGGAGCCGTTCCTTCTGCTGCTGATTGTGGCGGCACTGTTGCTGCTGGTGGGCTTTGTAATGGACCTCACGCCGGCCATGGTCATCATGGCACCCATGCTGGCACCTATCGTCACATCGGTCGGCGTGGATGCCGCTTACTTTGGCGTGCTGATGGCCTTCATTCTGGGGATTGGGCTGCTAACACCGCCGGTGGGCACCTGCCTTTATGTAGGCTGTGGCGTGGGCAAAGTCTCCATGGAATCACTAGTAAAAGCCATGCTGCCCTACTACGCCGCGCTGCTGGTTGTGCTGGTGCTGCTCATTGCCTTCCCAAGCATTGTGACTTGGTTACCTGACCTCACCGCTGTACGCGGTAACTGATAGGAGTCGCGAGTGACTACTTACTCAGCTCATAACGGCTCACATCGTATTCTCGTCATGGGGGTGTCAGGTTCGGGGAAGTCGCACATTGGTCAGCAGCTAGCGGCCAGTATGGGAGCCACCTTTATTGATGGCGATGACCACCACTCGCCAGCCAACGTAGCCAAGATGGCCAGCGGTACACCGCTGAACGACGATGACCGTCGCGACTGGCTAGCAACCCTGGCCGGGCTATTTGCCGAGTATAAGGCGCGGGATGAGTCGGTGGTGATTGCCTGCTCTGGCCTGAAACGGCGCTACCGTGACCGCCTGAGAGAGGGGGATAGCGCGCTGCGTATTCTTTACCTAGAAGGCACGCATGGGCTGCTGCGCGAGCGCTTAGAAACTCGTGCCGGGCACTTCTTTAAGGGCGACAGTATGTTAGCCAGCCAGCTAGCCGACCTAGAACCACCGGCAGCAGATGAGGCGGTGACGTTCTCCATCAGCCTAACACCGGCGGTGATCGTCGAGCGTTTTAGCGCCACGCTGGTACCCGAACAGCGCCGCTCATTAGGCTAAAGTAAGGGATAGGCGACGGGCTCTACTATTCGTTATGGTAGGGCCCGAGTGCCACCCATCGTACAAGGCAGCAACGCCATTGAAGAAAAAACGCCCTACATTACAAGATATTGCTGATCGCGTTGGTGCTACCAAAATGACCGTCAGCCGCTGTTTGCGCGACCCGGAAACGGTGTCTGAAGGGCTTCGTGAGCGTATCTTTAGTATCGCCGAGCAGATTGGCTACATTCCTAACCGCGCCCCCGACTTGCTATCCCGTGCCACCAGCCACTCCATTGGTGTGTTGGTGCCCTCGCTGACCAACCAAGTATTTGCTGATGTCATAGTTGGTATCGAAGCCTATACCGAGCCAGCAGGCTACCACCTAATGCTTTCCCACTACGGCTACAGCCAGGAGCTGGAGGAGCGCAGCCTTGCCTCGCTGCTGTCGTATAACGTTGACGGCGTGATTTTGTCGGACCGTGACCATACCCCGCGCAGCCTGCGGATGTTGGAAACGGCGGGTATTCCCATTGTGGAAATTATGGATACTCACCGCCCACCGCTGCAGCAGGCGGTGGGCTACGATAACGTCCGTGCCGCTTACGATATGGTCAGCGAGATGATTCGCCGAGGACGTCGTCAGGTGATCTATCTTGCCGTGCGGCTCGATGAGCGTACCCGTCAGCGCGAACAGGGGTATCGTCAAGCCATGGAAGAGCAGGGGCTAACGCCGGTGACGCTGCAGAGCAGTCAGCGCTCCTCCTATACCGTAGGCGCCGCACTGATGCAGGAAATTCAGCGTAACTACCCCGAAGCAGACGGCATTTTCTGCACCAATGATGACGTTGCCGTGGGCGCTTACTTTGAGTGCCAGCGCCAGGGCATTAATGTGCCAGAACAGATGGCGATTGCCGGGTTCCACGGCCACGATGTTGGTCAGGCAATGACGCCCCGCCTTGCCAGCGTTGTCACGCCCCGTAAGGCAATTGGCGAAGCCGCCGCAAAGGCCCTGCTGGCGCGGATCCGTGGCGAAGCGCTGGAGCAGAAAGTGGTGGATTTGGGGTATCGTATCGAAGCGGGTAAAACGCTATAGCGGCCATCCTAAAAACTGTTTGGCTGCTTACGATAACCTCGTTAGGCTAGCGTTTTATCCTGCTATGCCCGAGAACGTGTGAGGCCGCTGTGAAAATTACTCAATTAACGGTTTATCCGGTGAAATCCCTCCAGGGGATTGATGTGACCCAAAGTGAAATTCATGCCCATGGCCTCGCCTGGGACCGCCGTTGGATGCTGGTGGATTCCCACCAGCGCTTTGTCACCCAGCGCCAATTGCCCGCCCTAGCCACCGTGTCGGTTACACTAACCCCTGATTCCCTCGTGCTTTCTCATCCCGCCGTTGAGCCTATTTCTATCTCGTTAGAAGAGCCCCAGGGCAACTTACGGCTGGTCTCGGTATGGGGCGATCACTGTAAAGCGCTGCCGGAGAGCGAAGTGGTGTCCGAGTGGCTGGAAGCCGCCTTGGGCGAGCAGGCCAAGGGCATCAGCCTAGTGCGCTTTGCCACCACGTTCACCCGTGCGGTGGAAGAGGACTTTCTGGCAGGTGGCGAAGCCCACACTTATTTTGCCGATGGCTACCCCTTTTTGATCACCACCACCGGTTCGCTAGATGCCTTAAATCAAGCGCTGGTAGAGACTGGGCATACGCCGGTACCCATGAACCGTTTTCGTCCTAACATCGTGGTGGAGTGTGATGACGCTTGGGAAGAGGATCGCTGGGCAACGCTGGCTGCAGAGGGATACCAGCTAACTCTGCGGAAACCTTGCCAGCGTTGCAAAATCACCACTGTGGATCAGCAAACCGGCACAATTCCTACTCAGGCTGAACCACTGAAAACGCTCTTGGCGTTGAATACTCAGCCCCATTTAAAAGGCGCGCATTTCGGCCAAAACGCCACGTTAACGGCAGGAGAGGGCAGTGTTATTCGTGTGGGGGATGCTGTGTTTGTAACGCCCCGCGAGGCTTAAAGCGCAGTAGCTTGGTGGCAATCGCGGTGCCCAATAGGGTAATCACCATGCCCGTGACGACCTGAAGGCTTAGGGTTTCATCCAGTAGTAGGTAGCCCCACAGCAGAGCACTAACGGGGACTAAAAAGGTTACCGTTGAAGTCGCAGTGGCACCTGCGCTTGCCAACAGCCCAAAGTAGAGCAGAAACGCCAGCGTGGTACTGAGCATGGCCAGTGCCAACGCGTTGCCCCAAGCCAGCGTGCTAACTGGCTCGCTTGGCCAAAGCAGTACACCGGGCACCAGTAATACCAATGCCGACATGGCGCTACTACCAGCTGCCAGCACCCGCGTTGGCAAATGACTTAGGCGCGTTTTAGAGTAGTTACCTGCAATGCCATAGCAAAAGGTTGCGCCTAGCACGGCGATAATAAACCAGCCGTCGCCGCCCAAACCAAAGTCCAGCCGGTTTGCCGAGAGCACATACACCCCCAGCAGTGCTAGCGCTAACCCTATGTATTGTTGACGCTGCACCGGCGTGGCAAAAAAGGCGGCCCCTAACAGTGCGGTGAAAATCGGCGTAGTGGCGTTAATCAGTGACGTAAAACCCGCCTCTAGGCGTGTGGTTGCCAGCGCTAGGAGCGAGAAGGGCAGCACATGGTTAACGATACCCAGCAGCAACAGTGGCCCCTTGTGCTGCCAGATCAGACGCAAGTAGTGCAGGCTCAGTAGCAGCGGCACCAGCAGCAAGGCACCAATGCCCATACGCACTAACACCAGTGGCACTGCGCCAAACTCAGGTGCTGCCACGCGCATGAATATAAACGACAGTCCCCATAAAGATGAAAGCAATAAAAGACGCAGCGCATCGGCTGATGACATGGTCTGTCCTTACGTAGATAACCGTAGTGTTAAGTGGTCGTCAGCTTAGCGATAAAGTGACAAAAAGCGAAGTGGGCACACGAAGTGGAGGCGAGTTTGTCAATATTTGTGATAGCACTAATTTAACATTGACGCCTATGGTAGGAGTCTCTACTGTCCCTGACATTCGTAAAATTGCATTTGATGACCCGTTAAGGAAATGCCGTGGATCTCGCAACGCTGATTGGCTTGGTAGGAGCTGCCGTACTGGTAGGTGCCTCTGTCATTATGGGAACCTCGCCCGAAGTATTTATGAATGCTACCGGGCTACTGCTGGTTGTTGGCGGAAGCCTTTTTGTCGTTTTGGCTAAGTTCAGCATCACGCAGTTTAAGTTTGCGTTTAAAGCGGCGGCGCGGGCGTTTAAATTTCAGTTACCCAGTATTCAAGAGAGTATTGAAGAGCTGGTGGAGCTCTCCAAGATTGCCCGCCGGGAAGGCATGATTGCCTTAGAGAGCCGGGAAGTGAACTCTCCGTTTTTGAAAAAAGGTCTGCAAATGTTGGCTGATGGATTTAGTGCTGACATGATTAAAGAGATGATGGAGAAGGAACGGCTATTAACGCTGGAACGTAACGAGGCGGGTGGCCAAGTCTTCTCTGCACTTGGCGAAGTTTCTCCTGCTATGGGCATGATTGGTACGCTGGTGGGGCTTGTACAGATGCTCTCCAATATGGGCGACCCTTCTCTCATTGGTCCTGCTATGGCGGTCGCGCTACTGACCACACTATATGGCGCGATGATTGCCACCATGATTGCCACTCCACTAGCAGACAAGCTTTGGGTGCGAATGAGGCAGGAAGCCAAGATGCAGGAGCTGTGGATTGATGCGCTCTTGGCCATCAAAGGCGATAAGAACCCTCGGGTGCTTGAGCAAATGCTAACGATTTATCTTCCCCCCGAACACCGTAGCGAAGAGGGCAGTGAAGAGCGCACCGCAGCAGGCAAACAGGGATAAACCATGGCGCAGAAACAGACCAATATTCCCGCCTGGATGGTGACCTACGCCGATCTAATGTCGCTTTTGTTATGCTTTTTTGTCCTGCTGCTCTCATTTGCTGAAATCGATGCCCAGAAGTTTCGCCGCGTGGCGGATGAGCTTTCAAAAGCCTTCGGGGTGCAGCGGGATATCGAAGCCATGCAGGTGCCGATGGGCACCAGCGCGACGCTGCAACACTTCTCTCCCGCAACGCCGGACCGCACCTTGATTGAAGAAGTACGCCAGCGCACGATGCAACAGCAGCCACAGCTTGAGTCGATGCGGAACATGCTGGAAACCCAGCAGCGACAGCGCAGCCTGCAGGTTGCCAGCAGCGTAGAGGCACTTTTGGAGTCTTCTCTGCCCGACGGCGTGGCAGAGATTGAGATTGATGAGTTTCGTGTGGTAGTACGGATTGCTGAAAACGGCACCTTTGGATCTGGGACCGCCACGGTCACCCCCGCTTTTTCTAGCCTGTTACATGAGCTTGCCGTACTGCTGGGTGATTTAACCGGCACAGTGTCTATTGATGGGCACACCGATAACGTACCTATTCGCACTGCTCAGTTTCGCAGCAATTGGGACTTATCTGCGATGCGTGCCGCTTCCGTGGCGAACGTGCTGGTAGAGTCGGGCGAAATGTCACCAGAACGGCTATTGATTCAAGGGTTTGCCGAAACCCGGCCGCTTGCTTCTAACGATACCCCTGAAGGACGCGCGGCGAACCGTCGAGTGGAACTCACGATTGACGCCAGCGCCCCCTTTGAAGAGCGCGGAGAGCGCTCCCTTGATGCGTTGCAGGTCTCATCTGCTGAGCCTTCCCTACCGGTTATTGCGACAACGTCGCCATGATTTAGTAGCGTCAATAGAATCAGTGCACAGAATCAGCTACGCTGAGTGGGCACGGAACGCATATCTGCGTTTCCCCTGTGATAAGCCAACTAGCCTAGGAAAGGAGAACAGAATGGATAGTAAAGCAAGCGCACACTGGGAAGGTGGTCTTAAAGATGGGCAAGGTAAGGTTGCTACAGAGAGTGGTGTTCTGGATGCAGACTACTCTTTCAAGCAGCGTTTTGAAGGCGCGCCGGGTACCAATCCCGAAGAGCTCATCGGTGCGGCTCACGCCAGCTGTTTCTCCATGGCCCTTTCGATGATTCTGGGTGAGAAAGGCTACACTGCCGATTCTATTGATACCCAGGCGCGAGTAACGCTGTCGCAAAGCGACGCAGGTTTTGATATTTCCAGCATCCATTTGGATGTGGAAGCAAGCGTCAGTGGTGCCGACGAAGCTGCTTTCCAAGAAGCCGCTGAAACCGCTAAGGACAACTGCCCGGTATCTAAAGTGCTCAACGCTGACATTACCATGTCAGCCAAGCTTAAAGGTTAATACGTCAGGCGCTGTTACATGGCAGCGCCTTGCAGTTTTAATAAGCTATATCAAAAGGGCCTTGCCGATTGGCAAGGCCCTTGTTCTGTGAGCAAAAACTACGTAGTTTTTACTGTGTGGATTTTTGCTGATTAGTGCAACTTACTCCGGCTTGTCGTTAACGTTCTCTTCGCTGTTATTAAGCTCAGTATCGCGCTCTGTAGTAAGGTCATCGCCGCGCTTGTACTCTTGAGCTTCCTGCAGGGCTTCTTCAGAGGCGTTAACGGAAATTACATAGTCTTCACCGTTTTCATCTTTAGTGAGTTCAAGTGACTCCCATTCGATGGCGACATTTTTTTCGCCCATCCCCAGGAAGCCACCAACACCCACGACCACGGCATTAATTTTGCCGTCTTCATCGATAATCAGGTCATTGATGGTGCCAATATCTTCATCGTTTTCAACGCTACTGCGAACCTGGTTGCCCGTCAGTGAATCAGAGTGAAAAGTGTTTTCCGGCGCATGGGTAAGGTAAGACGCTTCCATACCCGTGCTGTTCTCATTGGCCTGGGCGATACCTGCGGTGGCCATCATAGCCGGAATAATCAGCGTGCTGAGAAAAGTCGGTTTCATCGTTATTGCTCCTTGCGTGTTGATGAAGAGGGCTAGCCGTGCTCCTGTTAATCCCTAAATAACCTAATAGCGATAATGTAACGGCAGGCTGATGTTACGCACGACGACTCCTTTGTACTCCGAGTTGGCCCTGCACTTCGCTGTGCAAGGACACTTCTCAAGGTAGGGGTTGAAGCGTGTTTTGCAACGTACATAGCGAATTCTTAACTAAAATCAACGATGTGAGAAAGCTGCTTTTTAGCTTACTGCGACAGTCTGGCGAGTTGATCCGTAGCCTGCTGCTGGGCATATTCGTACCAACATGGCTCACCAATCGTAGCGTGAGCCGCATAAAAAGGAGAACGCATGACCCTGATTGCACACGTAATGCCGTTTCAGCAGTTTAAACAGCACTTAGCAAGCGGTGTGGTGGCGCTAAGCACTTGGCTAATGGCAACGGGCGCGCTAGCTAGCGAAGCCGAGCTGCCGAAAGGACACTTTTTACTGCCTGACGCGGGCAATATGGTGGGCGAGGTCTATACCGTCACCGCCAGCGAAGAGGATACGCTGCTGGACATTGCCCGGGAGCACAACGTGGGCTACGAAGAAATTCGCATGGCCAATCCTGATACCAGTATCTGGGTGCCGGGCGAAGGCACTGAAGTGACGATTCCCAGCCAATTTATTCTGCCCGATGAACCCCGCACCGGCATTGTGATTAACGTTGCCGAGCTGCGTATGTACTACTACCCCGAGGTAGAGGATGGCGAAGCACCCCGAGTAGAAACCTATCCTATCGGCATTGGGCGCGACGCTTACAATACGCCGCTGGGTATTACCGAAACCACCATGCGCCTTGAAAATCCGGCCTGGTATCCACCTGAGTCTATTCGCCGAGAGGCAGCCGAGCGCGGCGACGCGCCTCCAGCCGTGGTCCCGCCTGGCCCTGATAACCCGTTGGGGCAATACGCTATTTTGCTGGATATCCCCGGCTATTTGATTCACGGAACGAACCAACCAGACGGTATCGGCATGCGCGCCAGCCGTGGCTGTATTCGTATGCACCCTGAGGATATCGAGTCGGTGTTCTGGCGCGTGCCGGTGGGCACACAAGTGAACATCATTGATGCGCCGATCAAGCTGGGTTGGGGAGCCGACGACGACGCCTATATTCAGGCCTTCACAGCGACCGATGAGCAGGCGTTTGGTATGGAAACGCTGCTGAGTGTAGTGGACCTGATTGAAGAGCATAAAGGCGAGGGGCGCGCGAACTATGAGCAAGTCAGTCGCGTACTGGAGGAAGCCAACGGCCAGGTAGTGCCGTTAAGTTAGTCAGCGCTGACTAGCTTGGTCTTTAAGAGGAAATAGGCAGTAGCGTAGGCACCAATGACAGCGCTACTGCCTGACGCACCAGCTCAGCCACATTAGCTGCCCCCATCGCTTTCATCGCGCGCAGCCGATACACCTCAACCGTTTTGGCGCTAATACCCATATGCTCTGCAATTTCACGGTTTGTCATGCCCTCTGCCACATGAATCACAATGCATTGCTCTTTAGGACGCAGGGCAGCAAAGCACGCCTGCAACTGTACCAACCCCTGTTGTTGCTGGTGCTGCTGCTTGGAACTGCTTAGCGCTCGTTGCACGACTTCGATCAACTGCTGATGATTAAACGGCTTCTCGATAAACTCAAAAGCACCGTTTTTCAGCGCTGTCACCGCCATGGGCACGTCACCATGCCCCGTCATCATGATAATCGGCAGGTTGGCATGCCGATCGACTAGCTGTTGCTGTACCTGCAGCCCGCTCATCCCCGGCATGCGAACATCCAACAGTAGCGCGCCAAATACTTCAGGAGTGGCGGATAAAAAGGCATCACCGCTGGCAAAGGCGTGAGTGGTTAACCCCACCGATTCCAACAGCCACACCAGCGATTCCCGAAGGGCGTCATCGTCGTCGACCACCGCAATGACGCTGGGAGGTGGTGAAGTGTGAGTAGGCGAGAGCATTAGGCGTCGGTCTCCGTTCGCAGTGATACGTCAAAACAGGCGCCTTTAGCGCTGTCGGTGCGCAGGGAGAGGGCGCCTCCCATACTTTCCACCAGCGTACGGCTAATGGCTAGCCCCATGCCGAGCCCTTCATCGCGGGTGGTAAAGAAGGCGTCAAAAATTATTTGCTGGTGCGCTTGTTCCACCCCCGGCCCCTCGTCCTCAACGCTTAGCGTGATCTGGCGCTGGCCGCTTCGCCGGGCGCTAATGCAGACCACCTTGGCGTCGTTCACCCGGCGACTAGCGGTCAGCGCGTTCAGCAGTAAGTTCACGATGACCTGCTCCAGGGCAATTGGGTCGGCGTAGACGCGCGGCAGCGGATCGGGCAGGTGTACTACGAGCTCGATCGATGCTTGCTGATACTGCCACTCACAGAGGCGACAGGCAGCCGCGACCACCTCGGCCAGCGTCAGTGGGCGCACTTGGTGGCTGCGCTTACGTACAAAGCTGCGTAGGTGGCGCAGACGCTGGGCGAGGCGCTGTACCTGCTCGTCAATGCGCTCCAGAGGAAGCTGTAGCTCGCTGGCGAGCAGTGTGGGCTGCTGGCACTTTAACAGCGCGCCGCTGGTGTAGTTGGCAATAGCGCCTAAGGGTTGATTCAGCTCGTGGGCGATATTGGAGGCAAGCTCCCCCGCAGCGGCTAGCCGGTTAGCATGGGCAATCTGCTCTTGGTGGCGACGCGCCTGGGCCTCGGCGGCTTTACGGGCGCTAATATCGCGATTCACCAAGGCAAAGTGGCCAGGCTCTGCCCCCCGGCTGCGGTGGGCCAGTACCACGCTGAGCACCGGCACGCTTCCGCTTGCGGTGCGCATTTCCAGCTCGCCACTCCATGAGCCGTAACGCTCCACGGCGGGAAATACCACCTCATCTAATAAGCGCAGCGACTCGGCTTGGTATAGCTCACTGAGCGTAGTG
This sequence comes from Vreelandella lionensis, assembly GCF_044543515.1. Classification (NCBI taxonomy): domain Bacteria; kingdom Pseudomonadati; phylum Pseudomonadota; class Gammaproteobacteria; order Oceanospirillales; family Halomonadaceae; genus Vreelandella; species Vreelandella lionensis. The sequence continues at coordinate 54,963 of NZ_JBITWC010000004.1, forward strand.
GACGCTTCGTTTGGCAAGGCAAAGCAGCGGCGAGCGGCTTCGTTAGCACTGAATACCCGCTGGTTTGGCCCTAAAAACAGCACGTAGTCGGTGGTGGATTCGACCACCTGCGCCAAACGCTCGCGAGTGGCTTCGGCCTCAATGCGACGTCCAACGTCTCGGGAGACGCACAGGATATCGATCAATTCGCCGGTCTCTGTATCCCGCCGGGTGCGGCTGGTGGTTTCAAACCATACGTAATGGCCCGCTTTGGCGCGGAAACGGTAGGTTTGCTGATAGAAACCGTCGTGGTAGTAAACCCGCGGCGACTTGTTGAGCAGGTCGTTCAAATCCGCTGGGTGAAAAAGCTGATACGCGGAGACGCCGATGAGCTCGTCGGGCTCATAGCCCAGCAGCTCTCGCGCGGCCTGGGAGGCATACATAAACGTGCCGTCCCGGGCGTGGCGGGAGATCAGATCCGTGGTGCTCTCGGCCAGCCACTGATAGTGGCGCTTTTCCTCCTCGAGTGCGGCGTTGCGCGCTTCTAAGGTGGCCACTTTTGCTGCGAGGGCTGCCTCTCTCTTATTGCTCATAGATTAGCGAGCAGGATCTAATACACCGCCCATTGATGCATTGCGGCGGAACCAGCCCGCAATGCTAGCGCGAGGCTGGCGGGTGGGCAGCACTTCGTGGGGAATGGTTTCCGATAAAAAGCAGGCAAACGTACCGGCTTCGGGCACCACGCGGGCCACTTCCAGGGCTGGGTCATCTGGATGGTAAATCACCATTTCACCGCCGCCGTCGCTCGGCCAGTCGGGGTTTAAGTAGCCAACGGTGGAAATCACGCGGTTGGCCCGCCCGCGAAAGCTGTCCAAGTGGCGCTGGTAGAAGGCTCCGGCAGGGTAGTGAGCAAAGTGGGCTTCGTACTCAAACAGGCCAAGAAATAGCGCTTGGTTGAGAGACTGCTGTAGCTCTGCCATAGCATCCAGGTAGCGGCGCTGAGCGTCGCTCTCTCGGTCTAGCCAATGGATAGCATCACCCCGGATATCTTTACGTAAGTGGTGCTGCTGGCCTCGGCCGATGCCGGCCTCATCCAGCGCGTCGTGTTCGGCGAGGTGGTGGATCTCGCGGTGCAGCGCTTGACACAGAGCCGAGTCGATCACCCCTTTCCCCACATACCAACCTTGTTCCACCAGCGCGTCGACCAGCTCCAAATGGGCTTGCGGCTCAAGGGCGGGAGAGTCCAGTTCAGATAAAGCGATCATTTCGTGATTCTCGTAACGGGCGCGCGTTCGGCTGTGGCCGAGCGACTGCTTGTGGGGGTGCGTCGTTCGGGGTAGTGGCGTAAAGCACCGGGTGGGCGCTGATAAAGGTCAATGTTCATACCAAACCCTTCCGCCAACAGCTCGACTAGCATCATCGCAGACAGCCCCCAAATAATGTGGCCATCTACCTGATAGCTGGGCACATAGTGGGCAACGCCATCGACGGTAATCACGTCGGTATGGGTGCGCTGGTCATCTAAAAAGTGGCTGAGCGGGACTTCAAAAATAGCGTCCAGCTCCGCTGGGTCTGCCACCAGCGGTAGATCCGGTGGAATAATACCCACCCAGGGCGTCACACGGATGCCGTGCAGAGAAATCACGTCCGACAGCCGCCCTAGGGGCTTCACCAGCCCAGGGGCTAACGCAATCTCTTCTTCTGCTTCCCGCAACGCCGTGGCGTATAGATCAGCGTCACCCGGTTCACGTTTACCGCCAGGAAAAGCGACTTGGCCACGGTGGGTATTCAAGTGGCTGGCCCGGCGAGTAAACAGTAGGGTGGGGGCAGGGCGCTCAACAATCGGCATGAGCACGGCAGCTTCCGGCAGTGCTACATGGTCTAGCCGTTGAGGGGTATGCTGTTGCAGCCGTTTGCGCAGTTTCTCTAACATAGGAGTCTCTTTACTTTGCTCTCTTTTACCCAGCCACGGTGATCATCGTCAAGCACGTTGATGCCTCGACCCACCAGCCGTAGAGAAAACGCGATGAACTTTTGTAGTCAGTGTGGTGAGAAAGTCCGGTTTGCCGTTCCCGAGGGAGACGACCGCCCCCGCTACCTGTGCGACGGCTGCGGCACGATCCACTACCAAAACCCCCGTATCGTGGCGGGTACGCTGCCGGTGAGCGGCTCCAAAGTCCTGCTCTGCAAGCGCGCGATCTCCCCTCGAAAAGGGTACTGGACGCTACCGGCGGGGTACATGGAAAACGCTGAGACCACCCAGCAGGCCGCCACGCGGGAAACCTGGGAAGAGGCGTTTGCCGAGGTCACTTTAGGCGGTCTATACACGCTGATTGATCTACCGCATATCAACCAAGTGTATATGATTTTTCTTGCCGACTTGATAGGTGGCTTTGGCCCCGGGCCAGAGAGCTTGGAAGTGGCGCTGTTTGAGGAGCACGAGATCCCTTGGGATGCGCTGGCTTTTCCTACCATTGAGCGCACGCTGCGCCACTACTTTGCCGACCGTGAAAACGCTGCGTATCCGCTGCATATCAGCAAAATCACGCCTGAAGATCGCGAGCGCTATGTGGGTAGCGCCTAGCTTGTTCTATAGGTCGGCAAGCTGCCATACGTCGTAGGCGACTTCTTCATAAGGGTGCGCCAGCTTAAGGGCGGCAATGGCAGCTTGAATATGTTCGTCGGCGCAGACCAGCTCGACTTTGAACTCCTCAACGGTTTCCAGCTTACCGATCTGACCAATATGTGGCTCTGCACCATCGAGAGGACGAAACTGGCCGGTACCACGTGTTTGAAAGCAGGTGTGTTCGTAATCGCCAATCCGCCCCGCGCCGGTTTCAAATACGGCGTTTTTAACGCTTTCAGCACTTTCAATGGGAACAAAAAACGCGAGCTTATACATAATCAGGGGCCTCCCTTGGGTAATAACGTAACGCTGTACTGCCAATGTTAGCGGATAGCACACTACTGGTCTTGGCGCAGGCTTTGTATGATGACGTTTTTCAATATAAGCGGCGAACCAACCCATGGATAAGTTTGAAGTAAAGCTTGATCAAGCCGCGAGGGCTGCCTGGATGTCCTATGTGGGTGGGATGACACAAGATGAAATTGCCACCCAGCTTGGCGTTTCCAGGCCCGGCGTGCAGCGTTTGCTGGCGCTGGCGCGGCAAGAGGGGCTGGTAAAAGTGCATATCGACCACCCCATCTCAACCTGTATGGCGCTGGGCAGCGCGTTGCGCGAGCGCTTCCAACTGACTTACTGCGATGTGGTGCCTGCGGACACCCAGGCCCCCGAAAGCGGCGCGTACTATCTGGCCGTGGCAGGAGCTGAACGCATTGCGCGGCTGGTGGAGCGCAGCGAACCGCTGACACTCTCGCTGGGTACCGGGCGCTCGGTGCGCGCAGCGGTGGAAGCGCTAAGCCGTGTGGAGCGGCCGCAGCATCGCTTTGTCTCGCTGGTGGGCAACGTGGCAAGGGATGGCTCCGCTAACCGTTATGATGCGGTAATGGTGCTGGCGGATAAAACCGGTGGAGAACGCTTTTTGTTGCCTGCCCCCGTGGTGGCGGAGTCGCTGGCGGAAAAAGAGGCCATGCTCTCACAGCGCTTGTTCAAAGCGATTGCCGATGTGGCGAGAGAGTCAGAGGCGGCGTTTATCGGCATTGGTCGTATTGACCGCCAAGCCACGCTTTTTCAAGACCACTTCATTAGCGAAAGCGAGCTGGATGAACTGCTGGGCCGCGAAGCGGTGGGGGAACTGCTGGGTTGGCCGCTGAATCGGCGTGGGGAGGTGATTGATTGCTCGATTACCCGGCGTGTTACCAGCCTGCCGCTAGAGCGTTTTGGTAAGCACCTCATGGTGGGGATTGCCGGGGGACGGGATAAAGCGCCTGCCATTTTAGCCGCACTGCGCGGTGGCTGGCTGAAGGGCTTGATCACCGATGAAATTGCGGCCAGACATATCGTTGCAGCCATTGAATGAACGCTGGCTTCGCAGCTGCAATATGCAAGCAATTGAATGAATTAGCGTAAAGTCTAACGCTCCAGGCTTTGCTTTTTTTTGGCTTGCGTACGATCATTTGTTCGGTTGGTGATCAATAAGATCAAGGCTACAACAATGCCAATATTTGCCAAGAGGAGTGCTGTATGCGTCTCGTGCGTCATTTGCCCGTCACGACCCTAGCGGCCGCCATTGCGGTGGCTGGCCAAGCCCAGGCTCAAACCGAGATCACCGTCGCCACGGTGAACAATAACGATATGGTCATCATGCAGAGCCTGACCGATGCCTTTGAGCAAGCGCACCCGGATATCACGCTGGACTGGGTGGTACTTGAGGAGAACGTGCTGCGTCAGCGTATGACCACGGATATTGCCACCGGCGGTGGGCAGTTCGACGTGATGACCATCGGCACTTATGAAGTGCCCATTTGGGCGGAACGCGGCTGGCTTGAGCCGCTGGACAGCCTGCCCGATGACTATAACGAAGACGATCTGCTGGCATCGGTACGCGACGGCTTAAGCCTGGACGGCACGCTGCACGCCCTGCCGTTCTATGCGGAAAGCTCGATGATGTATTACCGCACCGATCTGTTTGAGCAGGCAGGCATTGAGATGCCCGAGCAGCCCACCTGGACGCAGGTGCGCGACTGGGCCGAACAGCTCCACGGTAGCGAAGAGGGCCTTGCGGGGATCTGTTTGCGCGGCAAGCCGGGCTGGGGCGAGAACATGGCCTTTGTCTCGACGCTGGTGAACACCTTCGGCGGCCGCTGGTTTGATGAGCAGTGGAATCCGGAGCTGAACTCTGAGGCGTGGAATAACGCGATTTCGTTCTACGTAGACCTGCTTAGCAACTACGGCCCGCCAGGCGCCAGCTCCAACGGCTTTAACGAGAACTTAGCGCTCTTCTCACGCGGTAACTGCGCCATGTGGGTCGATGCTACCTCGGCGGCAGGCAAGCTCTACGATGAGAGCGAATCCGACGTAGCCGGGACGCTTGGCTTTGCACCCGCGCCCATCGCGGAAACTCCCAAAGGTTCCCACTGGCTGTGGTCTTGGGCACTGGCTATCCCAGCCTCCTCTGAGCATAAAGAGGCAGCTCAAGAGTTCATTACCTGGGCCACTTCTGAAGAGTATATCGAGCTTGTCGGTGAGACTAACGGCTGGACCAGCGTACCGCCGGGCACTCGTGAATCCACCTACGCTAACGAGCAGTACACCTCAGCCGCGCCGTTTGCTGGCTTCGTACTTAACGCCATTAAAGAGGCCGACCCCACCGACTCTAGCCTAGAGCCGAACCCCTATGTGGGCGTGCAGTTTGTGGGTATTCCTGAGTTCCAATCGATTGGCACTCAGGTAGGCCAAACCATTGCGGCGGCGCTGACCGGCGATACGTCGGTTGAGCAGGCGCTAGATAGCGCCCAGCGTGCTACTGAGCGCACGATGCAGCGGGCGGGCTACATCGAACGTTAATGCACTCCTGCGCCTGCCCGGCCACGGGCAGGCGTTTTCGGTGGTTCTCGCAGGTCTGTTTTCTTGCAGGTATTTCCATGAATAGAACACGTGCTTCTGGCCGTACGGTCGGCGGGCTGAGAACGCTTTCGCTTCAAGCGCCCGCCGTAACGCTGCTCCTGCTCTGGATGATTGTGCCCCTAGGCATGACCATCTGGTTCTCTTTCCAGCGTTACAACTTACTGATGCCCGAGATGACCGGCTTCGCCGGGCTGGAAAACTATGAGTACCTGCTGACCGACCCCGCGCTATGGTCGGCCATGGGCACCACGCTGCTGCTGGTGGGTTGGGTGCTGGTGATTACCGTGGTGGGCGGTACGCTCTTAGCGGTTCTGTTTCAACAGGATTTTGCCGGGCGCGGCATTGCCCGCGTATTGGCGATCTCTCCCTTCTTTGTCATGCCAACGGTGAGCGCGCTGGTATGGAAAAACATGATGATGCACCCCTCTAACGGGGTGTTGGCGTGGTTAGCACAGTCGCTGGGGCTTCCTGCGCTGGACTGGTTCTCATCGCTACCGCTGACCTCCATCATCATCATCGTCTCGTGGCAGTGGCTGCCGTTTGCGCTACTGATCCTGCTGACGGCGATGCAATCGCTGGATGAAGACCAAGTGGAAGCCGCACGGATGGATGGCGCGGGGCCGCTGGCGATTTTCTTCTTTATCACGCTACCGCACATAAAGCGGGCGATTAGCGTGGTGATCATGATTGAAATGATCTTCCTGCTGACGATTTTTGCCGAGATCTTTGTCACTACCTCCGGAGGGCCTGGGCTCGCCACCACCAACTTGGCTTATTTGATCTACATCCAAGCGCTGTTGGATTTCGATGTGGGCATGGCCTCGGCGGGTGGGGTGATCGCCATCATTCTGGCCAATATCGTCGCGATTTTCCTTGTCCGTATGGTCGCTAAGAACTTAGAAGACTGACCCCGGCACCAGGGCGTCTTGGGAGCATTTCAATGACAACTCATCGTAATAGCGCACCAGCACACACTCGCTCGTTGCCCATCCGGCAACTGGTATTGACCCTGTTGGGCTGGTTGATCGCGCTGATTATCTTTTTCCCTATCCTGTGGATGGTGCTGACCGGTTTTAAAACCGAGACGGCGGCGATCGCCGACCCCAGCTTTATCTTTTCGCCCACACTGGAAAGCTATCAGGAGGTGCAGGCACGCTCGGGCTATGCCCGTTTCGCGCTGAACAGCATCGCGGTGGCGTTTGGCTCTACGTTTTTAGCGCTGCTCATCGCTATTCCTTCGGCCTATGCCATGGCTTTTTTGCCCACTAAGCGCACCAAGGGCACGCTACTGTGGATGCTCTCCACCAAAATGCTGCCGCCGGTGGGTGTTCTGGTGCCTATCTACCTGATTTTCCGCGATGTCGGGCTGCTGGACACCCGTACCGGGCTGATCATTATTTATACCTTGATGAACCTGCCCATCGTGGTGTGGATGCTCTACACCTTCTTTAAAGATATGCCCAAAGACATTCTCGAAGCGGGCCGGATGGATGGTGCCTCCACTCTGCAGGAAGTGTTCTTCCTGCTACTGCCGCTGACCCTGCCAGGGATTGCGTCGACTGGGCTGCTCTCGGTGATTTTGAGCTGGAACGAAGCGTTCTGGAGTCTCAACCTCACCTCGTCGAAAGCCGCGCCGTTGACCGCCTACATTGCCTCGTTCTCAAGCCCCGAAGGGCTGTTCTGGGCCAAGCTGTCGGCGGCTTCTACCATGGCCATCGCCCCCATCCTAATCCTCGGCTGGATGACCCAAAAACAAATGGTGCGCGGCCTGACCTTTGGCGCCGTCAAGTAAAGGAGTTCCCCATGGCAACCTTACAACTCAAGAACATTACTAAGCAGTTTGGCGACACCAAGGTCATCAAGGGCATTGATCTCGACGTTAACGATCGTGAGTTCGTGGTGTTCGTTGGCCCCTCGGGCTGCGGTAAATCCACGCTGATGCGCATGATCGCGGGCCTGGAGAGCGCCAGCGACGGCGATATTCTCATCGATGGCAAGCGCATGAACGAGGTGGGCCCCGCCGACCGCGGTTTGGCGATGGTGTTTCAAAGCTATGCGCTGTACCCGCACATGACCGTTGAGGGCAACATGGGCTTCAGCATGCGCTTGGCCGGGGTGCCCAAAGAGGAGCGCCGCGCCAAGGTGCTGGAAGCTGCCAAGATCCTTCAGCTTGAGCCGCTGCTGGATCGCAAGCCCAAAGCGCTGTCCGGCGGGCAGCGCCAGCGGGTGGCGATTGGCCGAGCGATTGTGCGCAACCCCAGCATCTTCCTGTTCGACGAGCCGCTCTCCAACCTAGATGCGGCGTTGCGGGTGCAGATGCGTATCGAGCTGGCTCGGCTGCATGAAGAGCTGGATGCCACGATGATTTACGTGACCCACGACCAGATAGAAGCCATGACCATGGCCGATAAAATCGTCGTACTACACGATGGTGTGGTGGAGCAGGTGGGTTCGCCCATGGCGCTCTACCACCACCCGCGTAACCGCTTTGTGGCAGGCTTTATCGGCTCGCCCAAGATGAATTTCTTCAGCGTCGAGCAGCAGTCCGTTGGCAATGATGGCGTCACCGTGCGCCTGCCCGGCGGGCGGCCCTGCACTATCCCTGTGGCGGGCGAGCAGCTCGCCAGCGATGAAGCGCTGGAGCTGGGTATTCGTCCTGAGCACCTACAGCTGGATGAAAACGGCCCGCTGAGTGGGCAGATTAAAGTGTTGGAGCGCTTAGGCGGGCAGACCTCGCTGTACGTGCAGATGGGCGAGCTACTGATCACCATTATGGCCGATGGCGACGTGGCCTATCGGGTGAACGATACCGTGCAGTTTGGCTTTGCCGCCGAGCGTGCCCACCTGTTCGACGCCCAAGGCTTGGCGCTAGAGAGCCTGTCACAGCACCCGCTGGCCAGCCTGACCCGCCAGGATAACCGTGCGGCTACCGAGCCTGCTGCGCCAGGGGCGCAGGTATGAAAGCGCTGATTTTTGATTGTGACGGCGTCCTGGTGGATAGCGAAGCCCTGGCTGAAGAGACCCTGGAAACTCACCTTGGGCAGTGGCTGCCGGATCTGGATATTCCAACGCTGCTCAGCCAAGCCCTGGGCATGACGACCGCCGACATCCTTAAGCACTTGGCGCAGTTAAGCCGCCATCAGCTGCCGCTCGATGCCTCCGAGCGGGTTGATAGCGCCATAGAAGCGCGTCTGGCACGAGAACTTACCGCGATTGCAGGGGTTCACGACGCCGTTAGTAGTCTCGATTTACCTAAGGCCGTGGTCTCCAACAGCCGCCGCTGCCGCGTATTAGCATCGCTTGCAACAACGCAGTTGAAAGAGGCGTTGGGCGATGTGCCGATTTTCACGGCCGAGCAGGTCGATAACCCTAAGCCGGACCCGGCGATTTACCGCTTGGCGGCGCATGAGCTTGGCTGCCCGCCCAGCCGCTGCCTAGTGGTTGAGGATAGCGTGGCAGGCGTTACCGCTGCCCATGCCGCCGGCATGCGGGTGATTGGTTTTGTGGGCGCCAGCCATATCGACGACGAGCAGCCTAACCGCCTGCTCGCGGCGGGTGCTTGGCGAATTTTGCCCCATATGCGCGGGCTTCGCGCCTTAGTGGACGAGTGGCAATTACATCTGCAAGGACAAGATAACAATGAAACTGCTCAATAAACGTGCCGTGATTACTGGCGGTGCCCGTGGCATCGGACTCGCCATTGCCCAGCGCTATTTGGCCGAAGGGGCCAGTGTCGTGGTGGCCGATATCGATGCCAAGGCCATCGAAGACGCACTCACCACGCTGCAGCAGGATGCCAGCGCCGAGCGGGTCATGGGCGTAGTGCTGAACGTGTGCGACCAAGGCTCTATCGATGCCATGGTGGAGAGCGTCACCGAGCGCTTTGGTGGCATTGATATTTTGGTCAATAACGCGGCGGTGTTCGATATGGCGCCGGTGCTGGAAGTGACCCAGGCCAGCTTCGACAAACAGTTTGCGGTGAACACCAAAGGCATGTTTTTCACCCTGCAGGCCGTGGCCCGCGCCATGGTGGCTCAAGGTCAGGTAGGCAAAATTATCAATATGGCCTCCCAGGCGGGCCGACGTGGCGAACCGCTAGTGAGTGTTTACTGCGCCAGCAAAGCCGCCGTGATTAGCCTGACCCAGTCCTGCGGGCTCGATTTGATCAAACACAGCATTAACGTCAATGGCATTGCCCCCGGCGTGGTGGATACCCCGATGTGGGAAGAGGTCGATGCACTGTTTGCCCGCTACGAGAACCGCCCATTGGGCGAGAAAAAGCGATTGGTGGGCGAGGCGGTGCCCTATGGCCGTATGGGGCTGCCGGAAGATCACACCGGCGCCGCCGTGTTTCTCGCCAGCCAGGATAGCGATTACGTCGTCGCCCAGACGCTCAACGTCGATGGCGGCAACTGGATGAGCTAAGACGCCCATGAGCCCTGATCTTGTTTCGTTAAGCCACCAACTGCTGGATGCCGCCGAAGGCAAGGCGCGCTTTATGGTTGCCCTGGCGGGGCCGCCGGGGGCCGGAAAATCCTACCGCAGCGCGCTGCTCTGCGAGGCGATCAACCAGCTGCGCCCAGGGCAGGCGGCAGTGGTGCCGATGGATGGCTACCACTTCGATAACGCCGTACTGGGCGATGAACAGCTGCCTGTGAAAGGTGCGCCCCACACCTTCGATGTGGAGGGCTTGCATCACGATTTAATGCGCATCCGTCGGGCGGATAAGCCGGTGGCCGTGCCGGTCTTTGATCGGCCGCTGGACCTTGCCCGTGCCGGTGGGCGGTTAATTACCCCCGCGCATCGCATTGTGATTGTGGAAGGCAATTATCTGCTATTGAACCAAGATCCGTGGCGTTCACTGCACGTGCTGTTCGACTGGACGCTAATGATCGACGTCGACGACGCAGTGCTCGTAGAGCGGTTGGTGAACCGCTGGCTCTGTATGGGCCAAGACCATAGCGGCGCGCTTGAGCGCACCCACCAAAAAGACATGCTGAACGCCGCGCTGGTAAAAACCAGCAGCGTGCCACCTGACCAGCGCTGGCGCTAGGACGCGCTTGCCCAGCCAATAACCCGGAGAGTGATGATGACCCAGCTTAATAACCACAATGTGGGTTCCCTCAGCGCGGCGGTTGAGACGCCGATCTATGATCGTCAGGCCGTGACGCCTGGCATCGTCCATATTGGCGTCGGTGGTTTTCATCGTGCCCATCAGGCGATGTACGTGGATGCGCTGATGAACCAGGGCGAAGCGCTGGATTGGGGCATTGTAGGCGTGGGGGTCATGCCTGACGACAAACGCATGCAGCAGGCCCTCGCCGCACAAGACTACCTTTACACCCTGGTGGTCAAGCACCCTGACGGTGAATATCAGCCTCGGGTGATTGGCAGCATGGTGAACTACCTGTTTGCTCCGGAAGACCCCGAGGCGGTCATCGAAACCATGGCCGACCCCGCCATCAAAATTGTCTCGCTCACCGTTACGGAGGGCGGCTACAACTTTCATCCGGTGTCCGGAGAATTCAACCTGGACGCCCCCCAGGTGCGCGACGATCTCGCCCACCCTGAGCGCCCCTCCACCAGCTTTGGCTTGGTGGTGGAAGCCCTGGTACGCCGCCGGGCACGGGGTATTGCGCCGTTTACGGTGATGTCCTGCGATAACATTCAAGGCAACGGCGATGTCGCCAAGCGCATGTTCAGCGCCTATGCCCGCGCCCGCAGTGCGGAGCTGGGCGACTGGCTAGCCGCTGAGGTAGCGTTCCCCAACGCCATGGTGGACCGCATCACGCCAGTGACCGCGCCCACGGATATCGAAGAGCTCTCCCAGCGCTTTGGCGTTGAAGATGCCTGGCCCGTGGTGTGTGAGCCCTTTACCCAGTGGGTGTTGGAAGATCACTTCCCCTTGGGCCGCCCGGCGTTCGAGAAGGTCGGCGTGCAGGTTGTCGAGGATGTCGAGCCGTACGAACTCATGAAGCTGCGCCTGCTCAATGCCAGCCATCAGGCGCTGACCTACTTTGGCTATCTGGCGGGCTACCGTTACGCCCATGAGGTGTGCCAAGACCCGCTGTTTGTCGAGTTCTTGCTCGGCTACATGCGCGAAGAGGGCACACCGACGCTGGCCCCCGTACCGGGGGTGGATTTAGAAACCTACCGGCTGACGCTGATCGAGCGCTTTGCGAACCCGCAAATCAGAGACACCTTGGCGCGGCTGTGCGCCGAAAGCTCGGATCGCATTCCTAAATGGTTAGTGCCGGTGATTCGCCAGCAGCTTGCCCAGGGTGGTGAGATTGAGCGCAGCGCCGCCGTGGTGGCCAGCTGGGCACGCTACGCCGAAGGCGTCGATGAGCAGGGTCAGTCCATTGAGATCGTGGACCGCTTGCGCGAGCCGTTAATGGCCATTGCCGCCAATAACCGCACCCATCCAGCGGCCTTCGTGGAAAACCGGGAGCTGTTTGGCGACTTGGCGGACCAGCCTCGCTTCCTTAACGCCTACCTGGAGGCGCTGAAGTCGCTGCATGAACGGGGCGCACGGGCTACTCTTGAGGCTCTGGTCGCGTCCAAAGGAACGTTGTGATGTATATCGGGGTGGATTGCGGTACGCAAAGTACCAAAGTCGTGGTGGTTGATGTGGAGCGGGGCGTCATTCTGGGCGAGGGCAGCCGCCCGCATCGCCTGGATGAAGGGGAGCATGGCCGCCGGGAGCAGGCACCGGCGGAGTGGCTGGCAGCGCTCAAAGGCGCATTCTTTCAAGCGATAGAGCGCGCTGGTATCGATGCTAAGCAGGTGCGCGGTATAGGCGTGTCTGGCCAACAGCACGGCATGGTAGCACTCGATGCCGATGGCGTGCCGGTGTATCCCGCCAAGCTGTGGTGCGATACCGAAACCAGCGCCCAAAACAGCGCGCTGGTGGAAACGCTAGGGGGCGAGGCGGGCTGCCTGGAGAAGCTGGGCCTGGTGCTGCAAACCGGCTATACCGCTTCCAAAGTGGCTTGGCTACGCGAGCATCAACCGGATGCCTACCAGCGTATTGCTACGCTCTTGCTGCCCCATGACTACCTGAATTTCTGGCTGACTGGCGAACGGGTTACCGAGGCAGGCGACGCCTCGGGCACCGGTTACTTTGATACCCGCGCCCAGTGCTGGCAGAAAGAGGTGTTTGCTGCCATTGCGCCGGAGCTCGACCCTGACCGGGTACTGCCTCGGATCATTGACGCCCATGAACCCGCTGGCCGCGTGCGCCCGTTAGTGGCTCAGGAGCTGGGGCTAGGCGATAACGTGGTGGTCTCCTCCGGCGGTGGCGACAACATGATGGGGGCGATTGGCACCGGCAATATTACCCAGGGGCTGGTCACGCTCAGTTTGGGCACTTCCGGCACGGTATGTGCTTACTCACCTAATTCGGTGGTGTGTGACAGCGCCATGGTGGCGAATTTTTGCGCCAGCCACGGGGGGTGGCTGCCGCTGATCTGCACCATGAACGTGACCTCGGCAACGACTCGCGTGCGTGAGCTGTTTGGGTTGGACTTGGATACCTTTGGCGAACAGGTCGCCAGCGCCCCGATTGGTGCCGAGGGCGTCACCGTGCTGCCGTTTTTTAACGGCGAACGGGTGCCCATGCTGCCCGATGCCACCGGCGATTTTCTCGGGTTGACCAGCCTGAATATGACCCAGGCCAACCTCTGCCGAGGCGTGATGGAAGGCGCGACCTTTGGCCTACGCTATGGGCTGGAGCTGCTAGGCGAGCTGGCGGCGGGCACTAGCCAGATTCGATTGATTGGCGGCGGGGCGAAAAGCCCGGTGTGGCGGCAAATGGTCGCTGATATTACCAACACCCAGGTGATTTGCCCCGAGATTACCGATGCCGCCGCGCTAGGGGCAGCCATTCAAGCGGCCTGGTGCGATTTACAGTCCGAAGGCGTTAGCCTGGCATCGCTCTGTGAGCGCCTGGTGCATCTGGATGCGGCCTCGCTGGCGGAGCCTGATGCCGAGCGTGTGGCCGCCTATGAAGGAGCCTATCAGCGCTATTTGGCCGTGCTAGGGCAGCGCCATACGCTGTAACCACCCATTGCCTCCATGGCCGATTGCCTTGTACCGTGATCCACTCAACCACGGTAACGCAGCGGAGAATGCCATGGAGGCCAGCTTACGCCATCTGCTCACTACTCACGATATAGCGCCCACCGGCGAGTTAGAGCCGCTAAGCGGGGGCGACAGTGCGGCGGTGTATACGTTAGCCACGCGCCAGGGGCGGGTGATCGTTAAGCATGACGATCCCGAGCGTCTCAGGGGCGAGGCAGAAGGGCTGGACGCTCTGGCCGGGACCAATACCTCGCTCATCATTCCCGAAGTGCTCGGCCAGGCGGAAGGCTGGCTAGTGATGGAAGCCCTGGAAACTCAGCCCGCCAACAAGCAGGATGCGACCGCGCTGGGAGAGGGCCTTCGCCAGCTGCACGGCGTGATAGGCACCTCCCACGGTTGGCATGAAGACAACGCCTGCGGATTGACCCCGCAGCCCAATGCGCCACTGGCTGACGGGCGGCAGTTTCAGCGCAAGCGCCGCCTGCTCCCCCTTTGCGAGGCCTGTTTTCAGCGTGGTTTGCTTGATAGCGCGCTACGTCGCCGTATCGAGCTGCAGGCCGAACAGCTGGAAAGCTGGTTGCCGGATGCTCCTGGAAGTTTGGTTCACGGCGACCTGTGGTCGGGCAATGTACTGACCACGCCCCGCGGGCCAGCGCTGATCGACCCGGCGATTTATCGCCACTACCCCGAGACCGACCTTGCCATGCTGACGCTGTTCGGCTCCCCCGGTGACGCATTTTTCGAGGCCTACTGGAACGGCAACGCCCCGGCCGACTGGCCGAGGCGTGAAGCGCTGTTTCAACTCTACCCACTGCTTAACCATCTGCTGCTGTTTGGTGCCAGTTACCGCAGTGGGGTCGAGCGCAGCGTAACGCTGCTGGAACGCGATTAAGCGTGCGTTATTAACGTTACCAGGACTTATAAGGCAGGAATTTGCCGTTCAGGGGCAGCAGTACTCGGTCGCCTTTCGGGTCTTCGATTTTGTCCACTTCCATGGTGAAGTCGATGGCGCTCATGATGCCGTCGCCGAACTTCTCTTGCACCACGTCTTTCAGCGTTTCGCCGTACACGCCGACCACTTCGTAGAGGCGGTAGACGAATGGGTCTTGGGGGATGGCTTCATCCCACGCTTTTGTAGGGAAGGCCGTGAGCACGGTGGCGACGTCGCCATCCACTTCGAGTACGTCGCAGAGCTTATGGGCGATATCGGCGTTGGCGCTGTTCATGCCGTAGCAGGCAGAGGCGACCCACACCGGCGACATGCCGACGGCGCTGGCAATGTCATCCCAACTCATTTTTTTACGGGCTTTGGCAGCCAGCAGGGTATGGCGCATTTCGAGCTTATCCATGACGGACCTCCTTGGGAGTGAACTTCACTAGGTTTTCTTGTGGTTCGGTGGCAGGGGATGCCGGGGTTGAATCTGTAGTGGTTTCTGAAGCCGCTAGCTGTACCGGGTTCACCGGCGTCGGGTAGCGCAGGCCTTGGCCGTCGAACTCCTGGGTGCGCAGCTCGCTGGAGCGGTTCACCAGAAAATCGACCAGGTAGTTACGAATCGTGTAGAAGTGCGGATGTTTGACGATCTCCGCCCGCTGGCGGGGCCTTGGCAGGTCAATCTCCACCGCTTCGGCGATACGCGCTTGGGGGCCGTTGGTCATTAAGAAGATGCGGTCGGCCAGTAAGATCGCTTCGTCCACATCGTGAGTGATCATGAACACGGTTTGCTGATCCTGGCTCCAGATTTTGATCAGCTCGTCTTGAATGACGCCCCGGGTCAGCGCATCCAGCGCGCCGAGCAGCAGCTGCGCGATGCGTTGGAGGAGGTGGAGTCGCTCAAACGCCGGTTGGAACTTGAGAACCAGTACCGGGGGATAACCGCACTCGCGAAGTGGATGTACGGGTGATTGCGGCGACCAACCGTGAGTTAAAGGAGATGATTGATGCCGGGCAGTTTCGCGAAGATCTCTACTTCCGTTTGAACGTCTTTCCCATCGACTCCGTCCCGTTGCGCAAGCGCATTGAGGATGTGCCGCTGCTGGCGCGCCACTTTTTGCACCGTGCCTGCCTGAAGTTCAATAAGCCGGGCGTACGAATACCACCTGCCCAGTTAGAAGTTCTGACCCGTTACCCGTGGCCGGGCAATATCCGTGAGCTTGAGAACGTGATTGAGCGGCAGGTAATTGTCACCCAAGATCAGCGTCTCTGCTTTGATGATCTTTTGTTGACAGAACCCTTGCAGCGTAACACTTCCTTAAACCTTGAAGCGCACGAAAGCGCCACAGTGCCCAACTACCCGATGACCGAGCAAGCGTTCTGCCAGCGCCAGCGAAGCAATGCCCTAAAGGCACTAGAGGCAGCGAATGGCAAGGTGTCTGGCGTGGGTGGTGCTGCCGAGCTATTGGGAATTAAACCCACCACGCTGGCGTCCAGGCTACACAAGTGGGGCATTGATCCACGGCAATGTCGTAAGCGTCGTAGCAAAAAAGTCCCAACCAACGATACCTTGAACTAAGGTAAGGAAGGTTAAGCTTGACATCAGTGTTGTACACACAAATCCGACAAGTTCAAGTCTAGCATACATACATGAATGTAACTATAATGCCACTCTTTCATAATGGCGCTCTGCCGCGCCGCCTTACGTTGACACCTAGAGGCCATCCCATGCGACTAGCACACTGGGCAGTCAATGCCCCCTTTCGCCCCCTGTTGTTAGCAGTGCTCACGTCTTCTTTTATCCTGCCAGCTCAAGCGGCGGATCTTGTGACCATCACCCGTGATGCGCTGAATAACAACGCGTCCCTAGCATCAGCTCGGTCTGAGTTTTCCAGCGTAGAGGCGGCGCGAGACGTAGCACGTGGCGGACTGTTGCCGCAGGTGAATGCCTCCGGTAGCGCCACGCATAACGAGCAGTTTGAGAGCCAGGGGTCTGCCCGTAATACAGGCACGGGTACTGGCGCAGGTGCCAACGCGGGCGTCGGTGGTGGTGATGACAGCTACAACACCGTTTCATTAACGCTGGAAGCCACGCAAGCGCTGTTCAATGCCGTGACGCGCCAGGAAGTAACTCAGGCAGAGCGCCAGATTGATCAACAGGTTTATTTGCTGGCTGCCACCGAACAGCAGCTGCTGATTGATGTGGCCAGCGCCTACTTCGATATCTTGCGTGCCTATGAAGTGTTGGAAGCACGGCTAGCCCAAGAGCGTGCCATTGGCCGCCAGCTGGAGCAGGCCCGTGAGCAGTTTGAAGTCGGTTTGATTGCGATTACCGAGGTGGAAGAAGCGCGGGCGAGCTTCGACCAATCCCGTGCGGATCGCATTGCCGCCGAGAGCAACCTGCAAGTGGCGTTTGAAGTGCTGGAGCAGCTTACCGGCCAACGCTATGCCAGCATTGAGGCACTCGGTGACAGCATGCCCATCGCGGTGCCTTCTCCCACCGATCGTAACTACTGGGTTGAGCAAGCCATTGAGCGTAACCCGCAGGTGCTCGCCCAGCAGGCGGGTATTGAAGTGTCCCGCGTAGGTGTGGAGCTTGCGCGCGCTGGCCGCCTGCCCACCGTGCAGGCGTTTGCCAACTATCAATATGCCGATAGCGACAGCGACGTGGTCAGCGGTTACGACACCTCCGCTCAGGTCGGTGTGTCTGCAAACGTGCCGATCTATACCGGCGGCAGCACCAGTGCCAGCATTCGCCAGGGCACTTTCCAACTAGAGAGCAGCCAGTACGATTTTGAGTCTCAGCGCCGCACCACCATCCAGCAGGTACGTTCGCTGTATACCCAGGTTAGCAACAACGTCGAAACGGTCGAAGCGCGCCAACAGGCCATCGTTTCCAACCGTAGTGCCCTGGAAGCGACCCGCGCTGGTTATGAGGTGGGAACCCGTAACATCGTGGACGTACTGAACGCTGAGCAAAACCTCTACAACGCCATCGCTAACTACGCTGAGGCGCGTTACGACTATGTCGTTAACTTGCTGTCGCTGCGCCAGCAGGCGGGGCTGCTCGACGTTGAAGCGATTGAAGAAGTGAACGCATGGCTGACCGGCGATGACGTCAACTTCACCCTACCGGAAAGCAACGAGCCCGACGCGTACCAGCGCGCAATGGACATTGGTGCACCGCCTACCCCGGGCGCCTAATCTCCGTTGTGCATGCCCCCGTGGCGATCGGTCAATGTTTAGAAAAATGAATGGGAAATCGACGCATGAAAAGAGTGATTCACTCAGGTAGAGCGAGTCTAGTGACGCTGATCGCCGCGTTAGCGCTCACGGCATGTGGTCAGGAGCAGCCACAGGAGCAGCAAAGCCAGCAGCAGGAGGCACCGCCCCACCCGGTGGAAGTCACTGAAATAGCGCGTCAGGATATACCGCTGGATAAATCCTACCCCTCGCTGTTGCGTAGCGACAGTGAAGTGACGCTGGTGGCGCGGGTGAACGGCTTTCTAGAGGAGCGTCACTTCGAGCCAGGCCAAATGGTGGAGCAGGGCGACCAGCTTTATACCATTGAGCCAGACCTCTATCAGGCGACCGTTAACCAGCGTGAAGCAGACCTGCAAAGTGCTCGTGCTGAGCTTGCCCGTGCCCAGCGCGATGCCCAACGCTTTGAGCAGCTGCTGAGCCAGAATTCGGTCAGTCGCCAACAGTACGACCAAGCGCTTGCCGACCAGCGCGTGGCTCAAGCCAATGTTGCCCAGGCGGAAGCGGCGCTGACCAGCGCTAATCTGGATTTAGGTTACTCCAACGTGACCGCGCCGGTATCGGGCATGATTAGCTTAAGCCAGATTAACGTTGGCAACTTGGTCAATTCCGGCACCGAGCTGGCCACAATTACGCCGTTGGATCCGCTGGAAGTGCGCTTCCAACTGCCCCAGCGCGATGCTTTTGAGCTGCGCCGCCAGCTTGGCAATGATGGCGATGCTTCCCAGATTACCGCCCGCTTGCGGGTGCCTGGCGTAGACGGTAGCGAAGGTAGCGAGCTTGAAGGCCGCCTGGACTTCCTTGGCTCGCGCGTGGACACCGGCACCAGCACCGTTCAAGCGTCTGCTACTTTTGCCAATCCCGATGGTGAGGTGCTGCCGGGGCAGTTTGTTCGTGTTCGTATTGAAGGGCTGAAGCGTTTTGATGTGCTAGCCGTTCCAGAAATTGCTGTCACCCAAGGCCTTATGGGGCCGCAGGTGTATGTGCTGGATGATGAGAACAAGGCCCGCGAGCGCACTGTTCAGCTGGGTGAAGTCGCAGGCCCGTGGCAAATCATCCGTGGTGGCTTGGAGCCAGGAGACCGCGTTGTGGTGGGCGATCCCGCTGGCCTAGAGGCGGGCGTGCTGATTGATCCCCAGCCGTTTGAAGGTAACGCCTCTGACGTGGTGGAAGAGGCTGAGCAGGAGCAAGCCCAGGAAGAAGCGCAGGCGGCAGAGGCGATGCAAGAAGCCGGTGGCGCACAACCCGCTGAAGGGGAAGAGGGCGCGCAATAATGAATTTCTCTAACTTCTTTATCGGCCGTCCGATTTTTGCCACGGTACTGGCAATTATCGTCACGCTGGTCGGTGTGATGGCCATGCGGGTGCTGCCGATTGAGCAGTACCCCAG
Source organism: Vreelandella lionensis (assembly GCF_044543515.1). Taxonomy (NCBI): domain Bacteria; kingdom Pseudomonadati; phylum Pseudomonadota; class Gammaproteobacteria; order Oceanospirillales; family Halomonadaceae; genus Vreelandella; species Vreelandella lionensis. Next base: position 74,132 of record NZ_JBITWC010000004.1, read on the forward strand.
CGTGGTGCCGCCGACGGTGTCGGTGCAAGCCCAGTTCCCCGGGGCGGATGCTGAAACCGTGGCACAAACGGTGGCCGCACCGCTAGCGGAGGCGATTAACGGCGTTGAGGACATGCTCTACATGACCTCCAACAGCGCCGATAATGGCACCATGAGCTTGAGTGTAGCGTTTAATATCGGCACCGATGGCGATATCAATACGATTAACGTCAATAACCGTGTTCAGGGGGCGCTTTCACAGCTGCCGGAGGCAGTGCAGTCTCAAGGTGTTACTGTCGAGCTGCGTTCAGACTCCATCCTGATGCTTGTTGCCTTGACCTCGCCCAGCGGGGATTACAGCAAGGTTTACATGCAGAACTACGCCACGCTCAACATTCTGGATGAGCTGCGCCAGGTGCCGGGGGTGGGTAACGCCGAGGTATTGGGTGGCGGCGAGTTTGCCATGCGGATATGGATGGACCCCGACAAGCTGGCTCAATACGATTTGACGCCTAGCGAAGTGGCCAGCGCTATTCGAACTCAGAACACCGAGATTCCCGCCGGTAACCTAGCGGCTACACCGCAAAGCGAACCGCGCGCCTATACCTATACGATTACCGCAGGCGGACGACTGTCGAGCACCGACGATTTCCGTGAAATTTTTCTACGTACCAACCCAGATGGCTCGTCGCTGCGCTTAGAAGATGTGGCACGTATTGAGCTGGGAGCTTCCTTTTACGGGGTTGATGCCCGGCTAAACGGCGCCACTATGACGCCGATTATCATCAACCAGCAGCCCGGTGCGAACGCGCTGGAAACTGCTGATGCGGTGCGGGCCACGATGGAAGAGCTGGCGGGGCGTTTTCCGCCAGGGCTTGAGTACGTAACCCCTTACGACACCACGCTGTTTATCGACGCGTCGGTGGAAACGGTCATCAAGACGTTTATTGAAGCGTTTCTGATCGTTATCGTCATTCTGTTTATCTTCCTGCAAAACTGGCGCTTTACCGTCATCGCGATGTCGGTGGTGCCGGTGTCGGTGATTGGTACCTTTGCGGGCTTCTATCTGTTCGATTTCTCGATCAACCTGCTGACGCTATTCGCCCTGGTGCTGTCGATAGGCATCGTGGTGGATGACGCGATACTGGTGGTAGAAAACGTTGAGCGGGTACTTAGCGAAGAGGACGATATTAGCGTTCGGGATGCGACTATTCGCGCTATGAAAGAGGTCGGTGGGCCGGTTATTGCTACCTCGCTGATTATGGCGGCAGTCTTTGTGCCGGTAGCCTTCCTGGGTGGCTTTACTGGGCAAATCTATCAGCAGTTCGCGATCACCGTGGCCATTTCGGTGGCGCTGTCGGCGCTGATGGCGTTGACCTTTACCCCGGCGCTATCGGCGATCTTTATCAAACACAATTTGCACCAGACCAAGCAGTCGGCGTTCAAGCGTGCCATCAGCACGCCGTTGCGCCTGTTTGACCGCTTCTTTGCTGGTTTCACTGCGGTTTATATGTGGTTTGTGAAGAAGCTGGTGCGCTTCTGGGTGTTGGCGCTGGCGTTAACCGTAGCCGTCGGTGCGGGTTCTTATTGGCTCTACGCGAATACGCCCTCAACGCTGGTGCCGGAAACCGACCAGGGGATCGTACTCGTTAGCGTCTCCTTGCCGGATGCCGCCTCGCTGAGTCGTACGCAGGCTTATATGGCTGAGTTAAGCGAGCAGGTAGAAGCCATTCCTGGGGTTGAATACTCCTCTGCGGTGGCGGGGTACGACATCCTGTCCAGCGCGGTCAATACGGCTCGCGGCATTATGTTTATCAATATGAAAACGTGGGCAGAGCGCGAGATAACCGCCAATGAGCTGGTGGGTCGTATCATGCAGTTGGGCGCCAGTATCGATGGCGGTTCAGCGATGGCCTTTAACGTACCGCCGATCATGGGGCTATCCACCACAGGTGGTTTCACCGGTTACCTGCAGTCGTTCGATGGTGCCTCCACCCGTGAGCTGTATGAAGCCTCGCTGAAAATCATGCAGGCCGCGAATCAGCACCCTGTACTTAACCGAGTGTTCAGTACGTTTAACGTGAACGTGCCCTCTTACCGGGCGGAAATCGACCAGCAAAAAGCGCTCAGCTACGGCGTAGCGCTGGAGAATATCAACTCTGCGTTGGCGAATACGTTCGGTAATGGGTTCGTGAACTACTTCAGTTACCAAAACCGTAACTTCCAGGTGTACTTACAGAACGAAGATGAGTTCCGTAAAACGCCGGAAGACGTCAACAACGTCTATGTGCGTGGTGGCAACGGTGAGCGTATCCCGCTCTCTGAGTTCGTGACTCTTGAGCGCCAAACGGGGCCTGCGGTGGTGTCACGGTTTGGGGTCTACGCGGGGGCCCAGTTCCAGGGTAACCCGGCAGCGGGCTACAGCTCGGCCCAAGCCATCGAGGCCATGGAAGAAGTGGTTCAAGAGACGCTGGGTGATAACTGGGGCATGGGCTGGACCGGTACGGCGTATCAGGAGTCCAACCTGGATAATACCGCAACACTTGCGATTGTGTTCGGTATTCTGATGGTGTTCTTGATTCTAGCGGCGCAGTACGAGAGCTGGTCGCTGCCGCTGGCGGTACTTACCGCAACGCCCTTTGCTTTCCTTGGCGGTATCGGTGGCATTGTGTTGCGCGGTTTGGATACCAGTGTCTACGTTCAGATCGGCATGCTGGTGGTCGTCGGTTTGGCGGCGAAGAATGCCATCCTGATCGTCGAGTTTGCCGAGCTGCAGCGTAAAGAGCTGGGTAAATCGATTCGCGAAGCGGCGATTACCGCCGCAGAGCTGCGCTTCCGGCCAATCGTCATGACCTCGCTGGCGTTTATCTTCGGCACCTTGCCGTTGGCCCTGGCGACCGGCGCAAGTGACGTGAGTAGCCACCATATCGGTACCACAGTGGCGATGGGTATGGCGTCAGTGGCGATTCTGGGCAGCCTGTTTATTCCCAGCTTCTACGCCATGATTGCCTCGGTATCGGATTGGCTCTACCGCAAGCGCCATCCGAATCAGGATCGCCAAGAGCAAGCGGAGCTTGGCCACGATAATGCTTAAGCGTTCTTGCTAGGCCTACGAAGGGCGCCCTTTAACAGGGCGCCCGTTTTTTTGTGTGGGGGCCTGACACGAGTCAAACGAAGGACTTCATAAGCCGATAAGATGAGCTACGCTAGTAGAGACCACCGTTTTCAGCTTGTGCTAATAAACGCTAATAAATAAAGCTTAGGTCAGGCGAAAACAACACTGGGCAACATGCCTGGAGGAGAACACGCCATGCAAACTCTCATATCGGCTGCTCTGCAGTTTCCTACCATCGTATTTACCTTCCTGTTGGCGCTGATCGCGCTCTATTGGCTGCTGGTGCTCATTCGGCTAGCCCCCTTGGAGCTGTTTGAGCGTGACAGCTTGCGCGATGACCATATGGCTAGCACGTTGGTATCGCTTGGGTTTGCCGGGGTTCCCGCCACGCTGGCGCTTAGCTTTTTGGTGCTCTTTGCCGGTGCGCTGTCGCTTGCTATCGAGCTTCTCGCGCTGCGTTGGATGGCGCTGGGGCTGCTCAGGGTACCGGTGGGGGTATTAGTGGTGTGGGCAGCGCTTGCTATTGCATCGCCCATTGCTGCTGCGGTATGTCATAGCATTCAGCGTGCATTGCACCGCTATCAGCCCTTTAAACGCCGCTGCTTGTTAGGGGCAACGGTGATCGTTGCTGAACGGCAAAACGATGAATACGCCACCGCTACACTGCTGAATGAGCCTAATAGCTCCGTGAGGCTGCACTGCAAAGCGGGAGATTGCCCCGAACAGGGAGAGCGTCGTGTACTGGTTAAGTACATAGCCGACGAGGGGGCTTACCGCAGCGTGGTGGAACAGCACTATATGGATACTCGGGTTCGCTTAAATAAACTGCGTCTGCAGCATAAGCAGCATCCTAATGGTTACCCAACCTAACTCAGCATGTTTTAACCAAACCAACGCCGCCACTGCTTCGCAAACCAGTGCAAGATAGAGGGCGAAGCAGTGGCGGTTGTTTCTGGTGCGCGGTAATGACTAAGTGGAACGTCGAGAAAGTGGCGAATCGGCGCTACCTGTACGGCTGTATTTAGCATGGGGGCGTGGCCACAACCATCTACAGTGAACGTTTTTAGTGATGGTTGAGCCTCGCTCATTCTAGGTAACGTTTCTGCATCCAGCAGGGTAGAGGTTTCGCCACGAATCACCATGACAGGGCAGCGGAGTTTGGCCCAATCGGCCCATATATCGCGAGGCGTATCGTGAATAAACTGCTCGCCAATGCGCGGGTCGAAGTGGTAGGTCCAGCTTCCGTCGGGTAGGCGGCGTGCGCTGCTCAGCGCTAGCTCCCGCCACTCCTCTTCTCTAGAAATGCCAAAACTGGCGTAGTGCTTGGTGAGCTCAGCTTTTAAGTCGGCAAAGTTGTTGAAGCGATGGGTAACGCCAAAGTAGCTAGAGAGCGCGATAAGGCCCTCTTTGTTTAGCTCTGGCCCGACATCGTTAAGAATTAACCGCGAGATGCGCGAGCGATGCTGATCATCTGCCGCGATGAGCAATCCCAGTAAGCCACCCATAGAGGTGCCCAGCCAATCCACGTGTTCGAGCTGGTAATGATCCAACAGCGCAATGGCGATGGTGATGTAATGGCTGTAGAGATAGTCGTGGGCGGGGAAAAGCGACCAGCTGGAAAGCCCGCGCCCCGGCGTGTCGGGTGCGATTACCCGCCATTCACTGCCCAGCTCCTGGGCTAGGGCAGCAAAATCACCGCCGTGACGGGCCAGCCCGTGCCAAGCAATCAGAGTCCTTTTAGCATCAGGGTTCCAAATGCGGACAGCGATATCAAGCTCACGCACACGGACAAACTCAAGTACATCCATTTAAGACTCCTATACAGGGACTTGCTCAGTATAGAAGTATTGCTGCAGTGCAGCGAGAAGGCTAGCGTTGCAGCATCTTAATTAAGGCATCAATGAGCTCAGCGCCTCGGGCTCGCAAGGAGAAGGCGTCGGGGTTACGTAGCCAATCGTGGAAAAGGCCACCTAACGTGGACTGCATCAACCGTGTGGCAACTTCTGGAGTGATATCGTCGCGTAGCAAGTGCTGCTGTTGGGCTAATTGAAAGACGAGAAGCATTTCGTCAAAGCACTCTTCGGAAATCTCGTCCTGCATCTCGATCGGGTTGATATCGCTAAAAAATTCACAGCGATGCAGCAAAATAGATAAGATGCGCTGGTGGGAGGGCTGTTCTAAACGGTTTAACCCCGCATGGCAGGCAAGCCGAATAGCTTCCAGCGGTGAGATAGTTGGGTCAGTATTATTGACCTCTTCCATCAGCGACTGGAACGGCATGCGTACCCGTTCCACCAGCGCCATGAAAAGGTCACCCTTATTTTTAAAGTGCCAATAAACGGCACCCCGGGTTAGGCCGGCATGGCGGGCGATTTGCTCAAGCGACGTGCGGGCTACGCCTTTTTCGAAAAACACCTCTTCAGCAGCATCCAACAGCGCTTCGCGAGTTGCAGCAGCCTCCGCTTTGGTTTTTCTTACCATGAAACCGTAACCTCGATATCGACACGTGATCGCTATATTTTATCTGAAGTACCGCCTCTTTTACATTCAAAACTGTATGGATAAGCTGTTTAAGTTGATAATGTAGGTTAGGAAGCTCGTCATTTAGTCTTAAAAAGCGTATAAGACGTATTTGAAAACGCTGTTTTAAAACGCTTTGGTCATCATGTGATGTGACCGGGGCAGCACTGCTTCAACGCACGTTTAAGGAATTGCAATGGCGCGAGCACCTTTCACTCTAGCTGGGCATACCGTCATGCCTGGGCAACGTTTACAGATCGACGTGCCGGTGGCGCGCTTGTATACCCATACGCCGCTACATATTCCGGTAGAAGTGGTGCATGGGCGTAAAGACGGCCCGGTGATGTTGGTATGCGGGGGGATTCACGGTGACGAGATTAACGGGGTCGAAATTGTCCGCCGTTTGCTGCGCTCTAAAGCGATTAACAGCCTGCGCGGTACGCTGATAGCGGTGCCCGTGGTGAACGTATTCGGCTTTCTGCAGCAAACACGCTACCTGCCTGATCGGCGAGATCTAAACCGTTGTTTTCCCGGCAGTGAAAAAGGCTCTTTGGGCGGCCGTATCGCTGCGCTGTTCCGCGAAGAGATTGTCGATCACGCCACGCATATTATCGACCTTCACACCGGCGCCATCCACCGCACCAATTTGCCGCAGATTCGCGCGCAGCTAAGCGCGGGTAGTGAAACTGAGCGCATGGCCGATGCTTTCGGTGCCCCGGTGGTGTTAAACGCTGAGCTACGTGAAGGCAGCCTGCGTCACTATGCTCAGAATCGTGGTATTCCGGTACTTACTTATGAAGCGGGCGAAGCGCTGCGCTTTGATGAGTGGGCGATTGCCCCCGGTGTAAAGGGTATTCTACGCGTGATGCGGCGCCTGGGGATGTTAGCAGGCGAACAGCGCCGCCGTGCGCCCGCACCGGCTGAGCTTGCTAATGGCTCTAGCTGGGCGCGAGCACCCATCGACGGCATTTTACGCCCCAAGGTGCGCTTGGGCGCGCGAGTGGCGAAAGGCGAGATACTTGGTCAAGTCGCTGACCCATTTGGTAATGACGAAGGCGAAGTGCTCGCCATGGCGGACGGTATTGTGATTGGCATGAGCCGTTTACCGCTGGCTAATGAAGGTGAAGCGCTTTATCACATTGCCCGTTTTGACGAAATTGAAGAAGCTGAAACGGCCATTGAGAGCTTCCAATCTAGCCTGACCCCGCCACCGGATGCGATGTACTAACATCCAACGCAGCTAATAAACAAAAGCTATTGCTCTAATAGCCAAGTATCTGGTGCCATGGATGGCGCAATACCTCCTTGTTGACTATACCTGTGTGGGGGCCGCTTTAGCTTACATTAAATAGTGTTGCAAAAGCGGTCATTTCCAGTGGTGCAGACCGTGCCATGTCGAGTGTGACAAGGAGGAAGAGCAATGAGCAGTGGTAGCCAGCATCCCACCACTAATGAGTCAGGTATTCCAGTTGCGAGCGACGAGCACGCGCTCTCGGTAGGCGCCGATGGCCCGATAGTGATGCACGATCACTATCTGATGGAGCAAATGGCAGCGTTTAACCGTGAAATGATTCCTAACCGCCAACCCCATGCTAAGGGCAGTGGAGCATTTGGCCACTTCGAAGTCACCCAGGATATCAGCCAATACACCAAGGCTAAATTTCTGCAGCCTGGCATGAAAACCGATGTGCTGATTCGCTTTTCGACCGTAGCGGGGGAGAGCGGTAGCCCGGACACATGGCGCGACCCGCGCGGTTTCTCGATTAAGTTTTATACCGAGGAAGGCAACTTTGACATGGTGGGTAACAACACCCCCGTGTTTTTCGTGCGCGACCCGATGAAGTTCCAGCACTTCATCCACTCCCAAAAGCGCCGTGCGGATAACGGCCTGCGCGATCATGATATGCAGTGGGATTTCTGGACGCTGTCGCCAGAATCTGCCCACCAAGTCGCGTGGCTAATGGGCGACCGCGGTGTACCGGCCACATGGCGGCATATGAACGGCTACTCCAGCCATACCTATATGTGGGTAAACGCAGAAGGCGAGCGGTTTTGGGTGAAGTATCACTTTAAAACCGATCAAGGCATTAAGTGCATGACCCAGGAACAGGCTGACCAGATGGCCGGCAGCGATGCGGATTACCACCGCCGCGACCTGTTTGAGGCGATCAAGCGCGGGGATTACCCCACCTGGACGCTGCAGATGCAGATCATGCCGTTTGAAGACGCCAAAACCTACCGAGTAAACCCCTTCGATCTGACCAAGGTGTGGTCTCATAAAGACTACCCGTTGATTGAGGTCGGTAAGCTGACCCTGGATCGTAACCCCACGGATTTCCACAGCGAGATTGAGCAGGCCGCGTTCGAGCCCAACAACATGGTGCCGGGCACCGGGCTTTCTCCAGATAAAATGCTCTTGGCTCGTTCTATTTCCTACGCCGATGCCCACCGTGCGCGGTTAGGGGTGAACTACAAGCATATTCCGGTTAATACGCCCAAAAGTCCAGTACATAGCTATACCCAGGGCGGCGCGATGCGCATTCGTCACTCCACCGACCCGGTGTACACGCCCAATAGCAAAGGCGGCCCCAAGGCAGACGGGCAGCGCTACCCGGAAGATGCGGTGTGGTCGACGGATGGGCAATTCGTGCGCGCCGCGTATACGCTGCGCAAAGATGATGACGACTGGAGCCAAGCACACATGCTGGTGCGTGAGGTGATGGACGATGCCCAGCGCGACCGTTTGGTTTCCAACGTGGTGGGGCATCTTTCCGGTGGCGTGACGGAACCGGTCTTGGAACGCGCCTTTGAGTACTGGCGCAATATCGATCAAGAAGTAGGCGAGCGTATTGAGCAAGGCATTCGCGCGCAGCAGTAGCCTCTCAAAAGAAAACGCCCAACGATAAAATCGCTGGGCGTTCGTTAAACCGCCAGCCTGTTGGCCGTTAGGTCACGGGCTGGCGGTTTGTTTGCTCGTCGATAGGCTCCGCTTCGAACTCAGGCTCACGAACCAAGCCGAGCGCGTCATCAAACAAGCGTAAGCCTGCACCCTCTTTATGTGCGTGCTCCGAGAGATGACGACGGAACCGACGCCCGCCAGGGCAGCCCTGAAAAAGCCCCAACAAATGCCGAGTAATGTGGTTCAGTTTGGCACCTTCATCCAACCGCTGCTGAATGTATGGGCGAAACGCCGTGGCCGCTTCCAAGCGTGTACGCGCCGGGCCCGGCTCGCCAAAGAGCTGCTCATCCACACCCGACAATAGCCACGGATTTTGGTACGCCTCACGACCCACCATCACGCTATCCACCTGCTCAAGTTGCGCTTGGCACTCCGCCAGGGTTTTAATCCCGCCGTTGATACCAATATGCAGTTCAGGATGGCTCTGCTTTAGTCGGTGCACGCGGGGGTAATTTAGCGGTGGAATATCGCGATTCTCTTTCGGCGATAGCCCCTGAAGCCACGCCTTGCGGGCGTGCACGGTAAATACTTCACAGCCTGCTGAGGCCACAATATCAATAAACCGTGCTAAATCGGCGTCTTCATCCTGGTCATCAATACCAATACGACACTTCACCGTGACCGGGATCGACACCGCCGCCTGCATGGCCTTCACCGCCGCCGCCACTTTTTCGGGATGGCCCATGAGGCACGCGCCAATCATATTGTTCTGCACCCGGTCGCTAGGGCAGCCAACGTTCAGATTGACCTCATCATAGCCCCACGCCTGCGCAATCGCCGCGCACTCCGCCAGCTCACCCGCATCGCTGCCTCCCAACTGCAAAGCAATCGGATGCTCCACCTCGCTATAGCCCAAAAAGCGCTCGCGAGGAGAACCATGCAGCACCGCCCCCGTGGTCACCATCTCGGTGTACAGCAGCGCCCGCTTGGTGAGCGTGCGCGCGAAGGCGCGGTAGTCGCGGGTAGTCCAGTCCATCATGGGTGCCACAGAAAACCGGCGTGCCGCGTCGGCAGGGCTTTGACTAATCATTTCAATCACTTGTACCTTTAAGATACTGTTTGAATATACATGTTAAGTACTCTCTGATACCGTCCATAACCATGCCGGGTGTACCAATAACGTACCCATGGCACTGGATTTGGTGAATCGGCGAGGGGGTGGTACATCGTGGCGACGTATCAGAAAAGGGGTGCTCGGTGGCGAGCTATTGTACGCAAGAAGGGGCATGCAGTTCAAAGTAAGACGTTCACGACAAAGGCCCGTGCTCAAGTGTGGGCTAACCAAGTCGAGCGCGACCTCGAGGCGGGTTTGATTGGCCAGGGGGTGGCTCCCACCCTGGGTGATCTTATGGAGGGGCATCTACGCCACCTCGACGTCATATCGAGTCGGGGCCGGAAAAACAAAACGGCGGCCAATAACCTGCTCAAGGGATTCGATTCCGAATGGCTGGTATCAGACCTGACGTACCAGCACCTGGCCGATTACTGTCGTGCTCGGATCGATATAGACGGCGTGAGCCCTGCAACGGTCCAACTGGACATACTATTTCTCTCGGGGGCGGTCACGACCGCAGTGGTAGAAGGGCGATTGCACAGTGAGTACAAGAGCAAGGTGTCTGCCTGGAGGAAGGGGCTACAGCGGGCGGGGTTGGTGGGGCATCCCGAGAGCCGTGATCGTCGGCCGCTGCCGGATGAGCTGGCAGAGCTGCTCACGCACACGAAGCACAATCGGGCGCTGCGACGTATCAACTACTACGATCTGGTGCGTTTTGCCGTCGATTCGTGCATGCGGCTTGATGAAATATGCTCGCTGCGCTGGGATGACTTCTCGCCAGAGGATGGCACGGTGGTCGTGCGCCTGCGCAAGCACCCGACCAAGAAGACCGACCAAGTGGTGCCGCTGATGGGCGAGGCCCAGGCAATTATCGAGGCCCAACCGCGCGAGGATGAGCTGATTTTTCCGTTCAACTCCGAATCGGTATCCAATGGCTTCCGGCGTATTTGCACTTATCTGGATATCAAGAACCTGCATTTTCACGACTTGCGTCATGAGGGGATTAGCCGCTTGTTCGAGCGCGGCTATCAGATCCAGGAGGTGGCGATGGTGTCCGGGCACCGAGACTGGAAAAGCCTGCAGCGTTACGTGAATTTGCGGCCGGCGGAACTCGCGGCGAGGGATCGAGCGCGTTAAGCCGCGCTCTCACGCTGGGCGTCGATGTACTTGGCAGCATCGGCAATATGCACCATCGGTTGGCGGGCGGTGCGGGTGAGGGGCACCGGGAAGGTGCCTTGCGCGATCCGGTTGCGGGCGGTTTGTAGCGACACGCCCATGATGTCAGCACAGAACACTTCCAGCGGTATCAGCGGCTTTTCGTAGCACGCCAGCAGCATGAACTCGGTTTTCATGATTGGCTCTCTCCCTTTTGTTTTGCCCGCCAGTGGTTGAAGCGGTTGCGGATCATGCGGAACGTTTGGCGCGCATGATAGTTGCTATCTAGCTCGGCGCGGCTTTCGATGTTGCAGGCGGCTATTAACCAATCACGTGCGTCTTTTGCGTTATGTGTGCCATCGGGTAGCTGGCTTTCTGTCAGGTTGTGCTTGAACCGTCGACGGCGATCCAGGTAAAGCTGGAAAGCAGGATCAGAGCACAGCATTGCCGCTTGCCTGGCCACTACACCTCCTTTGGGGAGAGGTGGCGTTTGAGATGGAGTTGACTGGGTCATATCACCCCCCAGAACGTCAGTAAGTGTTCAACCGCCAAGTACCAGGCATAGGGAAAAACGGTCACGGCGAAGAACGTTGACCAGAAACCTTTGGCCACTACCACTCCGAAGAGCCAGAGGCCGATCATCAGTAACCTATTAAGATTGACGAACATGCTTCCCCCTCATTTCACGAATGCTTTGGCACCCGATGCAGGTAGTGGCCCAAGGCGCGGCTTGGCGGCGGGCGCTTGGGATCTCGTCGCCACAATCGATGCAGTCATCGTTGGCGGCTTGGGTGGCGAGCTGGGCGCGGTTGGCCAGTGTGGCTTCCAGGCTTTGTTGAATGGTGACCGCGGCGCGGTCGGCGTTATCGGCCATCGTTTTTCCTTCGGTTAACACAATTCAGGCGGGAAGTATTCTTCCTGCGGGGTAGGGGTGGGCGGCGCGAACAGGTTTCGCGCGGCTTCTCGGGCGGCGATGGCGTCTTCGTACTCGGCATCGCGTTCCACTCGGTAAATTTCTGAGCTCTGCCACGCTTTAAGGCGTTCGAGCTGGGCGTCTCGCTCCGCTGGTGATGGCTCGCGGGGCTAAATATCAGGCCTCTGCGTACAGTTAGTGACACGAGTCCAAGGGGACGCGGCTTCGCCGCCTCCCGAACCCCCCTGGTGGCGCTGCGACTTGCTGCGCACTTCCCACTTGTAAAAGCGGGTCAGGTATTCGTGTTCATTGCCTCGGCCGTCGGAGACGACGATGCCGAAGGTGCCCAGCTTGTTTTCGCCGTGGCGGCCTTTGGCTTCGACGCCTTGGCGCACTTCGCCGGTGGCGTGGCTGAATTCGGCTTGCTGGAGATCCACGCGGGGCATCGTCCAGGGTTTGATGGGGCGCTGTTTGCGGGGCAGGTTGGGGCCGCCCATCAAGCGTAAGAATTGGTCCCACTGGCCCGCGTTGGCGGCCTTGCGGATCTGGTGCAGGCGATCCGCCACGCGGCGCTCGGGGCGGGTGGCGGCTTCCCAAGTGGCTAGCTCGTCGATGTGCTTTTCGTTGAGTCGGCGCACTTCACGCCACACGGTGACGCTGGGCAGCCCCACAAACTGAAACTGGCGAATGCCCCACACGGCCGCCCAGGATTCAATGCGCGGCGCCACGCTGGTGAGTTCGTGGCCGTAACGGTCTTTATCGTCGTTGGCCACGCCTTCGCGGGTGAACTGCTCGCCGTTGATGTTCTTCGAGATGTACTTGGCCACGTAGCCAGCGGCGGTGCCACGCCGGTAGTCGATCTGCTCGACCTTGAAGCGAGCGTTCGTCTTATCTCCCCGGCGGTTATAAAGCTCCTCCGGAGAATCCGCTTCTGCATGGCTTTGCAGAATCTCGGTGACCGTGTCGGCGTGTTCCGGCGCGGCCCATATCAGTAAGTGCCAGTGAGGCGTTCCATCGTGGTGGGGCTCCACCACGCGGATGCCGTAAACGCCGATGTTTTCTCTCGCCAGCTTGGCCCGTGTGCGCGCCCATACTTGCTGCAGGTAGGCTTGCGCCTCACGCGGGGTGCTGCCGTCATACTTCGGATTGCGGGCGCTATTGCTGGAAAGCACCGGGTGAAAGCGCGACGGCGCGGTGAGGGTGTAGAACATGCCCACATGGCCCATACGGCGAGATTCCGCCTCGGTGTCGCTGATGCGCAGCATCAATTCAGCGCGGCGGTGGTCGGGGTTGGATAAGCCCAGCTCGGCGAGTTCGGCCAGCGTGTAAACTTGGCCTTCCTGGTTGATGGCTTCCAGCGCTTCCAGCAACGCGCGGTTGCGGTTCTTCTGAGCGCGGCGCCGGTCGAGCGTGTCGTTGCTGCAGTAAATGCCTGCGCGTTTGTGCACACGGTGCGCCTCGCGCTGTACCTGTTCTAACCGGCGGCCGCCCAGGCGGCGCAACTGCCGACGCCACCAAATGGGGTCCGTGAGTTTGGCGAGCTGAACGCTGCTTTTCAGCTTGAGGCTAGGCGGGTTAATGCCATGCAGGCGCGCGCGGTGTCGGGCCTTTTCGAGCGCCATTTCATTGACGACGGCTAAACTCATCACCGGGGCGCGATGCCACCGGAAAACCGCCATCAATGGAATGATGCCCAAGGGAGGGCTTAGCGGGTTGCGTGAGGTGGCGATTTGCAGCGCCACTTCACGCGCTTGGCCGGAAAGGGTGCGTGCCTTAGGCGTTTTCAGGTTGAGCGGGGGTGGCAGCAAGCCCAAGCGCAGGCGGCGGTTATGCTCGGCAATGCCGCCGATCAGCTTGCTGCGCTCGCGTTCCAGCGCCGTGGCCTGCGCCTGGGCGTGATTGATGACCGCGTCATCATCGTGGGTGACGTTTAGGCCGTGCACCACTAAGCGATCCTGAACGCTGGCCAGCCACTCGCAGGCGGCTTTCAGGCCTTCGATGGTGGTGTAGGCTCGCTTCACCAGAGCGTTAAAGCCACGCTCTAAGTCTTCCGCGATGGCTGAAAAGCGGCGGTAGATGCTGGCCGGGTCGATGAGATCCTGCGCGTGGCGGCGAAGCCAGCGGTTAGCCGCGGCGTGGCCATGCCGCTTTGATACATGGACATAGCCATCGGCTAACTGACTGGCCAGCGAGGGCAAGCGCTCGAAGTGCGCCTGCAGAAAGGCGTAGCAATCCTTGGTGCCAGAGCTGTGCTGAAAGGCAAGGGCTAACGCGCTCACGCTTTGACCTCTTGAACCACCCCGATGACGCGCGGCGGCGTTTCGCAGAGAGCGGCCGCCAGCGTAGCGGCGATCGCAAGATCATTATCCCCTAAAACGCCTTCGATTTGGGTTAGCTGGCAGCCAAGTTTTTCAACTTCGCGCTTTAGCTCTTCACCGGCCATTTGGCTGTTCTGCGTCGGTTGTACTTGAAGTTCAGCGGCGAGGCTTTTCAGTTGCGCGTGCGCTTCATAGAGCCCAAGCATGATGCTGTTCACGTTCATGCGACCCCCTTTTCGATCAGGCTGAGCCAGTGCAGCGCCGCTTTGGTGTTGCCTTCCGCGATGGCTTGGCGGGCGTGGCTGGCCAATTCCGCGCTTGGGTGTTGGGTGCGTTGGTTGAGCTGGTCTTTCAGGCCGCTGGCGTAGCGACTCATACGGTGAATCGCCGACCGAACAGCTTCCCGTTCTGGCTTGGCAAGCTGGCGGATTTGCACGGTGGCATCTTCGTGCAGGCCTGCGCTTTTCAACACGAAACGGCGCTCGGCGTGGGGAAGATCCGCCCACACCTGAATGAGGTCCTGGTCGGCGGCGCGGCTGTGCAGTTCCGCGCGTAAGGCGCCAAAGCCTGCGCGGTCGGTTTGTGGCCGTGGGGGGCGGGGTAAATGGGCAACTTTTTGCATCGTCTTAACCCTCATAACGTTCGTCGTTGGCGGCTGGGCGGGTGATGTCCAATTGCATCTGCTGGATCAGACGAGGCGCGAACGGCAGATCCACCCGGGCGTTGGGAATGTCGCTCGGGGTTAGGGTGTGCAGCACCTGAAACCCCGCCTTGCCTCGAAAGCCGCACTCCACGTTGCGGCACTCCACTACCCCTTCGCGGTACACCGGTGTTAGCCCCTGGCTATTGCGGACCCGCATGTTGTGGCCGCAGTGGGGGCAGGGCATACGGTGCTTGGAAGCGGTCGACATCAATGGTTTCTCCCTACGGGGTAAAGGGCGCGGCCGCGGCCAGTGAGCCCTTGGGAACCTCGACGAATGCGGCGACGCAACAGCCACTCAGCCGCTTGATCGCGTGTCTCTAAGCCTTGCTGTTCGCGAACGGCGTCAAGCACGGCGCTGGTTTGCTGGTCGAGATCCATCGGTTGTTCCGGCATGGTTACCTCGGATGCACGGTGGATATGTTCCTGGCCTCACATAGCCCGCTGGGCGATGCTCTCGGTAAGGCCAGAGAGATCGATGCCTAATACGTCCCTGGCTTCTTTCATCAGCATTTGGCGCATGATTTCGGCCTTGGGCACGCCGTTGTAATCGGCATGGGCCTGGATGATGGCAAGCTCATAGTCATCTAAATAAACGGTGGCCTTATGGGAGCGAACGCGCTTTGGGTCCTGGTACATGGCAAGCTTCCTTATGCAGGCAGGGTCATTCGGCATTGAGGGTGTCTTGGTCGTACTGGGCGATGCCGCGCAGCATGAGCATCCGTGCCGTGGCGGAGAGGGTGCGCATTTCCAGCTCGGCGATGCGCTTGAGTTCCTCCCGTTCGTCTTCGGTCACGTGGGCCATGATTGGGCAGTTGCAGCCCTTGGGGGCATAAATTGGCTTTGGGGCAATAGCGTTGGGCGTGGTCATGGGTTAGGCTTCCCGAACGATGTGTTAGAGAGTGAAAGACTTAATCCGCAGCGCATTAGCGCTCGTACAAGCGCACCAGCTTGCGCTGCAGGAAATGCTCATCCATGTGGGTGCGCAGTTCGCACAGGGCGTCTTCCACCTGCTCAAACGGCGCGTTTTGGGCCAGCATCGTGGCAGCGAGCTGGCTCACCGCCTGGGCGGTGGTGCGCTCTTCCAGCGCTTCGAGATCGGCCAGCGGGTTGGGCTTCTCCGTGCCCTGGCGCAGCGCCGTTTCAATGGTGCGGCGGGTGCGTGGTGAACAGCGGTCCAGATTCACTTCCACCCCGCGAAATAGCACGGTGGGGGAAGGCGGCAAGATGATCGTGGCAATGATGGTGACCATGGCAGTGGTTTCCTTTGTGATTACAGATGCCCAAGGAGGGCTTTGGTTATGTCTGAGCAACGAGTAGTTAGTCCGACCTCTTATCCCGAAAAGGCAGCCCATGAAGCTGTAGTAGCTCTTTGCGAAACAGGTGCTTTTGGTATTGGCAATGAGCACAAAGCAATGGGCGCTGGAGACGGAGAAGCCCTTGCTGAAGCTGTTATTGCCTTTCACAAGAAGCTGACGGCTTACTACAAGGAGCTGTAGTGGCAACATGGTGGATACCTGCGCATAGGGCCGTGGCAAGATCGGTAGCTCGTTTGCGCAGTTCTTCCCCTGTTAAGCCTTGCTTAGCGAGTTCTCCCACGGTTTCGGCAAGAACCTTGTTGGCCATCACTTGTTGGTGGCCTTCCAGGGGGATATGGCAGTGAGATTCAGCGGGTGTGGCCATGGCAGTGGCTCCTTTGTAATCCAAATGGATTGTTTTGAGTGTCTTTCAGAGTGTTGGTGATTCAAATGATGGATTCGTTTGGATTACCTGTCAAGCGGAGTAAGGGATCTAAATGGATTCTATTGGTGGCAGGCTACGTGAAGAGCGGGAACGCTTAGGGCTAACTCAAACTGAGCTTGGCGATAAGGCGGGGATCACTAAAAACACGCAGCGCCTGTATGAAACCGATCAGCGCAGCCCTAAAGCCGACTACTTGCAGGCCTTACACCAAGCCGGTGTAGATACGCATTACGTGCTGACAGGGGATCGCCCTGGCACTCTTGATGCACAACCATTAGGGCTGCCAGCCATCGAGCCTGGGCCTGAGTTTTCACCTGTGAAGATGTACGACATCGAAGCCGCCGCTGGGGCAGGGCGCAGCTTTGAAGGCGAGCCAGTGAAAACCATCCTGCACTTTCCCAGCAGCGAGCTGGCCGAGCAGGGGCTAGACCCTGCCCAGGTGGTGGGCATCAAAGTGCGTGGGGATTCAATGGACGGCACCCTGGCCGATGGTGACTGGGTGCTGGTGGATCGGAGCAAGCGCGACCCGAAGCAGGAGGGGGTGTTTTTGCTGCTGGTGAGTGGTGAAAGGCGGATTAAGCGGGTACAGCGCTTGGCGGGCGGGGCGTTGTTCTTAATTAGTGATAACGAGCATTACCAGCCGGAGATGATCAAGCCGCAAGATATGCACGATGTGGAGATTCTGGGGCGGTGTGAGATTCGGATTGGCAGGATCGTGTAACTGTAAAACCATAAAGACATAAAGGCAGCTTTGAGACTGCTGAAAGATAAAACAGGGAGGTAGGGATGAGCGTTCTAGCCTTTGATTATGAAGATGCGAAAGGGAACGTTAGCACGCGTGAAGTCAGCCAATGGAGTGATGATGGTTGGCTGTTAACAGGCATCTGTTCTAGCGATAACCGCCGGAAAACGTTCAGGCGGGACCGTATTCAGGTGGTTCATGAAGGTGGCGATAGTCTCAAGCCCATCTCCATGCCTCAGCACCTTGTCGATCGTGCGATTGCGGCCAGCAAAACGCGGTCGGACTCACTGGAAATTCTCTTTACTGGGTTTGCAAAAGCGCGCCGGGCAGAGCTAGAAGCTGCTGCAGCGGAGTCAGGCATGCGTGTTTGTAAGACGGTCACCATGGGCCTTTCTTTTGTTTGTGGTGGACCTACAGCGGGGCCGACCAAGCTGCGGAATGCTCAGGCGAAAGGTGTTCCGGTGTTGGATGAAGCTGATTTTTTGAAGCTGCTGGAAACTGGTGAGATGCCTGAGTGATCAGTCTAACGCGCATTGCCGGAGGCTCGCAGTGTTTGATTAGCGTTAACAAGCGCTACCAGCCAGAAGTGATCAAACCGCACGATGTGAAGATTCTGGGGCAGTTTGAGATTCGAAATGGGAGAGTTGTTTGATGAGTTATTATCCGCCCACTTATGAAGGGCAAGCATTCACATGCCCTTATTGCGATGCCTATGCACAAATGGATTGGAAATGTTGGGCAGAAAGCCCTTATTTTACTATTGTCGAAATGGCAACTTGTAAACATTGCAATAAAGCCTCTTTTTGGTTTGGAAGTGCGATACCAGAAGTCGCCGGGAAGATAATGTTTCCCTTGGTAACATCTGCCCCTATGCCACACCCGGATATGCCTGATGACGTTAAAGCTGATTATTTAGAAGCACGGGATGTTCTTCCATACTCCACTAGAGCTGCTGCTGCACTTATAAGATTAGCTTTGCAACGTCTATGCATACACCTTGGGAAAAGTAGAAAGATTGATAAGGCCATTGGTGAGCTCGTCCAAGATGGCTTGCCGCAAGGTGTCCAAAGAGCGCTTGATGCTATTCGCATAATTGGCAATGAGTCTGTGCACCCAGGTGAGCTTCAAGACGATGATATTGATAAAAGCGTTGGCTCTATGTTTGAACTTTTGAATTTTATTGTTGAAGATAGGATTGCTCGTTTAAAAAAAATTGATTCGATATACGAGAGCTTGCCTGAAGGCAAGTTAAAGGGTGTTGAACAGCGTGATAGAAAATAAAGTCATTTAAAATATAAAAAAGGGAACAAGATGTTTGTTAATCAGCTGGATAGTTTTTTTTGCGAGTTAAAGCCGACTCTTGTAGGTCAGCAATATCCTGTTAAAAGTCAGTGCTCCTTTTTTTTTAAATTAAAAAGTGAAGGAGGTTTTCAGATAAATGGCTTTTCATCTACTGGTCTTGAGAAAAGTGGAGAGTTAGAGCAGGTTGATGAAAGCGTAGATGAAAGAACACTTCATCTATCAGGTTCTTTTGTTGAGTCTGGAAGAACTATTGAAGTATCTTTTAAAGCTAGCTTTTTGGATATCGATGTTGTTTTTGGCGCTGGCACATGGGAAGAGAGGGTTGGAAATAATATTCGACAAAAATACTCTGTGATTATTAGAGGTAGTGAGTTCTTAGCTGGAGATAAAGGTTTTGTCGATAATCTTTTTGAGTCATATAACAAGCTAGAGGAAAAGTATATAGATTTAAAAGATAAAGTAGATGATGTTGAAGGTGAGGTTGATGATTTAGAGAGTAAAGCTGAAGAATACTCAACATCAACTCAAGAGTTTCTGGACCAAGAGAAAGAGTTGGCGTTAGCTTTAGAAAAGTCAGAGGAGCTTTCAGAGCAGTTAAGTAACGGCCTAAAAGAAATGAATCAGTTGACGGCTAAAATCGAAGATCTTTCCAAAAGGCAAGATGTTGAGTTGAATAAATCTGCTTCTTTGACTGAGAAGGCAAGCTCGATTATACAGAAATCTGATGAAGTTAAGAGTCGAGCTGATAGAGCACTTAGCAGCTCCATAACTGTATCTCTGGCAAAAACCTTCAAGGATAGAAAAAAAGAAGCTGTTAATCAAAGATGGGTATATGACTTTGTTTTTGTTGTTTCAATAGGTATTGGTATTTTAATGACATATAACATGTTGGGGCAAATACTACCTAGTGAAGAAGAGGCCGCTTATAATTTTGAGGCGCTTATTATTAGGATGCCTTTTTTGATGTTTTTTGTATGGTTAGGGCTCTTTGCTTCAAAAAAATCTTCGCATGCAAGTCGTCTTGAAGAATTTTATGCTCAAAAACAAACTTTAGCTGAATCGTATGAAGGCTATAAAGGCGAAATCTCTAGGATGAATGATAATACTGCCGAGCTTGAAAAATTAATGGCTATAAACTTAATATCAATCAGCCAAGATTCTAGCGAGGTTTTCGACGGCGTTAGAAAAGAAAAGCACTTGCCGATGGAGGTGTTTACTGAAAAACTATTGAGTAAGCTTTCTTTAAATAGAAAGGGTGATGCAGATAGCGCGAGTAGCAGTAACAGTAAACCTGATGGTGAAGTGTGATTCGTTAGCCTAAGATGAATATGAAGTTATTGCCATAAAAGTCTCTTTTTTTAATTAGCCCTCCTCGCAGCCCCCTCATCCGTATACGCCCGCATCAACTCATCCCAATGCGTCGTATAGCGCGGGCTGCGGTTCGCGCAGCGTAGGTGCCAGGGGGCGTTCTTTTCCGGTAGGCCCAGGCGTACCGTGCCTTTTCCCATCTTCTCGTTCAGGGCGTCCATGGTGGCCATCATGGATACGCTGGATTGAGCTAATATCAGATTGCTAAGTCGAGGGGCAAGTCACTGATATCTTTTAACCGTTTACCATCCACCATCACGGCTAGCAGATCCGCCGCATCGTCCATGCCCAGCGTCGCTAATGTCTCTTGCAGCTCATATAGCGCAAAGTGATAAACGCAGTCGATATCTCCTGTACCCAGGGCGATGGAAGCGAGTCGGCTTGGGGTGGGTTCTGCGGTGACGACCACCACGTGTGGCAGTCTGCCTTTACGATTGCGTATCAGGTTAAGCGCTTCCGAACGGGCATTTTGGGCTCTATCGCTGCGGATCGTCCACTTACAGGAAATGCTCGCATGTAACAGTGGTAGCCCGCCGTTTTGCTTGCGAAGGCTGGATAACGTGGTGACCTCATCATCAACCAGGTGGCTATGGCGGTTAATGGTCTCGTCGGCTTCGGCTTCACGCACTACGACGATATCCGGCGTGATGGTGTAATCACTGCCTAGCGCCGCGGCAAGCTCGCTATCTGCCTTTGCGGCTTTATCCAACGCTACCAAGTGGGCGTATTGCTCGTAGCGTGCAATTTCAAGGCGGTTGCGGCCACCGACTTGATGAATATCCCACGTGCCTGGCCGAAGGTGTTGAAGCTTAAGGAAAGCTGCTTCGACAAAGTGAGCGCAGATAGTTTCAAACTGGTTACCCGATGTTTGTCCTGCAATGCGCTCGCCAATGGTTTCCGCTTTTAATAGGTCGGCGATGCCTTTAGCGATAGCTTTGCTGGTTCGGTTACTGCTATCGGCGTTGCTGACCACGCCTTTCTCGTTAGTGGTCAGCGTCGCTTTCAGCAATTCGGCATGAAAGGCTTTCCGTAGCTGTGCAAATTCTGCCACTGTTCCCATTACGCCACCTTATAAACACGTTTAGCCGATAGTGCGTGAAAGATTTGTGAGGCGACGGCTGCCGCCACGGGGGGAGGGAAAGCGTTACCAATTTGACGATACGCAGCCGTTTTCTTGCCGAAAATTTCCCAGTCATCGGGGAAACCTTGAATTCTGGCCGTCATCTTGGGGGTGAGCTTCGGCATACCCACAAAGCCTTTCTCTGGAGGCTCGTTCGCCAGGACGTGACCATTCACACCCAAAGCAGCCCATGCTTTTTTCGCCCGTGTGGGGCCCAAATCAGGACCGCCGTGCTTCTTAGAGCCGCCTACCAAAGTGGGGGCAATCGTATTTGCTTGTTTAGCCCACTCTTCGGCACCTTCCCATCCACCTTCTTTCATCAGGTCGAGCAATAGCTCGCCAACAGTGGGTGGCGCGACTTTCAATGGTTCGGGCCACGAGAAGTGCTCTGACAGCTCTTTGCGGATGCCCACACAGACGACCCTGGGGCGTAATTGAGAAACGCCAAAATCCGATGCATTCAGAAGCCGCCAACCGGTTTCGTAACCGAGTGCGTTGAGCTGATGTTCTACTTTTTGGCGGTAGTCATCAAAGCGTGCATCCATAAGCCCACGCACATTTTCAAGCATGACGGCTTTAGGACGGCACTCATCCACTAGGCGGATTGCTTCGGGGAAAAGATCTCTCTCGTCTGCTTCACCTAGCTGCTGGCCGGCCTTAGAGAAAGGGGGGCAGGGAACGCCGCCGGCGACCAAATCGACGCCGAAGTAGGGAAGCCCATTGAAAAGCCGCAAGTCTTCTTCCTTGACGTTCCATTGCGGGCGGTTCAGCCGCAGCGTGGCACAGGCGGGTGGCTCGATTTCCACGAGTGCTTCATGGCCAAATCCAGCCAGTTCTATGCCCAGCGCTTGCCCACCCGCGCCTGCACACATTTCAAGGGAAGTGAAACGACCCATAATATCCTCACTAATAAAACGATCGAGCAGCGCTGGCGACAGCCATGCGCTACTCGATTTTGATCAACAGTGTATCACGTTGGTGGCGACATTCAGGCCTACCGCTGATGAGCCTGAGTGGTTAGCCAGTCTTAAGAGCGTATTGCAAAAATATGGTTATATATACAGTATTAGATTCTTGGTAAGCGACCGTCAAATTTTAAGAACCGTCGCTAAATGTGGAGCAAGCACAGGGCAACAGCATGCGAGTGAGCTACTTGGGGCCTGCCGTGGTGGGTGTGGAGCACCCGGCGGTAGCGGAGATGGACCGGCGAAAATTTCCGCCGACCTGTTTTCTGGTGGAGATCAGCGAAGAGGCGTACCCCGGTGGGCCATGGATGGAAGGTGACGTGCTGGTGGTGGACGAAGCGCGCTCGTATGGCCACGCGGATCTGGTGGTGGCGGAGGTAGAGGGCGAGTACCGGCTATTCAAAACCCAGCGCGTCGGCAGCCGTTGCCGCCTGTTGCCGCCTACGGGTGGGGAAGGGTGCTTTATCACTGCTAAGCAGTTTCGAGGGGTGGTGGTGAGGCAGGCGCGGTGCTGGGCGTTGTAGGAGATGGCTTACACACGAATCAGCGATGTCTTACAGCGGCCCGCGTGTTTTTTTGAGACGATAAATTAGTCGCTTGGAAGCACGCGGGACGGACTCCGCCTCGCCAGAAGGATGCGGCACCAATACCCCCGGCCATGGAATGGCTGGGGGTTAATTGTTCACGGAGGCAATACAATTGAAAATTTCATCTCGATGCTGAATCAGGCTGATTCCCACGTCCATGATGGCCAAGCACAGTCCTATAAAGGGAATGGTTCGCTTCATCAGCCACTGCCTTATTGCACGCGCGATAGGGGAATGAGCGATCTCTACGGCCTGTTTGATGGCTTCGCTGATCGTGAAGTCGTTGATCAGTAGCTCTACGTAGTTTCTAAGCCGACTGTTATCGTTTTGCTCAATCGACTCGGCCAAGCCTTCTACGTATACCAATTGGTTTTGCTCATCTAAAAATCGTTTAAAGTCGTCGATATGCCTTGGCTCAATGTTGAACACATCGGCCAGTACTCGCAGCACTGCTTCCAGGCAAGGGTGAGGGGATGATAGGGGCAAGATCCAACTAATGTCGCCTGCGTCACGTAAAGGAATGCTCTCATCGAAGGGCGCGGGGGTGAAGTTGGTACGTGTCCAGTCTTCACCTTCAACGGCGTCTATCACCTCAATATCAGCGATCAGGCTGTCCATTCGATTTTGTAAACTGGTTAGTACTTCTTCACTGCGGCCAATTTGGTCATCAACGGATGAACTTAAGCACAGTAACGAGAATTCTTGCTTTGCTGAGGCCTTGATCGCGTTGATGGTATTGTAGTCTTCGATACTTAGGTAAACGCCCCTTTCCTGGCCTAGCGCATTGAGAGGATAATAAAGAAGGGCACCGGTACCAAGCCCTGCACCCGTTACAAAAGATCTTCTGCTTACTCGCTTATTGTTCAGCATTGTATTCATCCCTTTTATGGATACCGTCGAAAAAGTATGAGTCAAGCTAAGTATCGTTGAAGGGTTAAAAGCCAAAGCAATATGTCTATCAGAAAAAAGACTGGTGAAAATCTAAAAATTACTCATCAAAGTAAGATTGACTTTTCGCCTTAACTTCACACCGCACCACCGTCCCAAACCCCCCATCATTCAGCGAGTGTGTGACCTCGCTCACTAGCCAGGCAGTGACGTCGATCTGAGGCTTGAAGCCCGCGAGCGTGAGCGGGGTTTCGGGCAGCAGGTCGGCGCGGCCTAGTGCCAGCGTAAGCTCGAACTCTGCCAGGCCGCGTTGGATGCGCTGCCATTCGGCGCGGGCGGCGGCCAGGGCGTCGTCTTCCGTGGCGTAGGTGGGGCGTAGCTGTTTGGCGTTCTCTTCTGTGCCTGCCAGTACGGTTTGGCGCTCTGCGCCTCGTGTGTCGTTCCAGTAGGCTTTCACACCGCTGTAGGCGTCGCGGTCGGTGACGCTGTAGCGGTGCTGGTCGCCGTCGCGGCGGGTCAGGGTGATGGCGGGCATGGCGCGGCCGCTGGCGGTAAGCCCCTGGCCGGCCACGGTGAACAGCATGCGCCCGGCTTTGATGGCGGCAATGGCATCGTACCGTTCGCCTAGGCGGGTGAGAAAATTCAGGTCGGATTCGTCAGTTTGGTCGATATGGCCAATGCGGATGCCGTTGAGCGCGGCGGCCACCACTGGCTCCAGGCTATTGCGGCCTGCAATGGTGGTGACGATCTCGCCCAGCGTGACATCGTGCCAGCCTTGGGTGCGTTTGCCGGGCAGTTGGCCGCGCATATCCGCCGAGCGAGCGCGAATGGTGAGTTGGTCCGGCGTGCCGGTGTGCTGCACTTCATCCACCGTAAAGCGGCCCTTATCCACCAGCCCTTCCTCCTGCCAGCCAAATGCCACCTGCAGCTCGGCCCCGCGTGGGGGAATGGCGAGCTGGCCATCGTGATCCGCCAGGGTGATATCCAGCTGGTCGGCTTCCAGCCCGCGCTGCTCGCGTAGCGAGAGGCTGATTAGGCGGCCATTGATGCGTGGGGTGATATCGGTGCCATCCAGCGTGATGCGGTAGCTGGGTTTAGGGTAAGCGTTCATACGTAGCCTCCGGCCAAACGCGCCACGGCGGGCAGTGCCAGGCGGCCGATCAGATCGGTGCGCTCATCATCGACGTGTTCCAGCGTCAGGACGAACTCGATTTTCTCCGCCGCGCCGTCGCGGAAAAAGTGGGTGCTGGTCTCTTCTACCCGGGTGACCACCCATAAGCCGTACTGGCGGCCGGTACCTTCAACCAGCGGCCAGGCGTTGCCCTGGTCGGCCATCTCGCGGATCTCATCAAGACTGAAGCGGCCGCCTGTGAAGGTGGGCAGTAAAGTGCCAGAAAGATTAATGGTATCAGTGCCTTGGCCGATGTACTGATACGCGGGGCGTTCCCCTACGCGAGATTGGCTCGCGTGACGCCATTCAGTGATGCGCTTCAGTTGTTGATAAGGCACTGAGCGGGTTTCAAAGACGAACATACCTAAGGCCATTAGCATGAATATTTACCATTCCAGATGTTTTCAGATAATAACTTTCATTACTTATAATATTTTAGCGGTACTTGCCTACTGGGGCTGGTTAGCCCTTGGAAATGAGCGAGAGAAAATCGTTAGCTCTTTCAATTTTATAAAGGATGTGGATCCTTCGGGTTTTCTTATATTCGCCGGCATTGCTGCCGGAATCACTTATAAAGCGAAATCGCTAATTTATTATAGAAATTTTGCGTTTATGTTTGGGTTTGCTTTTGCCATTGCTCAAGCTATTACTGCTGCTATGACGGATATGGAAAATAATCCAGAGACATATAATTTAGAAATTTCCTTGTTAGCAATAATTATTGTGTGTGGAGCTGGGTTCATAATTTTTTCAGTACTTGCCATGCTCGCACACAGTAAAGAAATGGAAAGACCCTCTCTTGCTGTAAAAGGGGAGCCTAAAACTGACGATGTAGTTATTAATCTTAATATCAATCTAGATCTCTCAGCGAAGAACGACGCATCGCAGCCTTCTCCTGTTTCCTCCGATCCAGCTCCCGGCCCACGATATTTGCGATCTCTTGTGCGTCGCTTCCGTGTGCGGCGTTAATCGTGATGTGGTAGTGATTGCTTGAATTATCGACGTGCTGAACCGATGCCTGGTTGCTCAGCGGTGGCCTGTTATCAAACTGAATAGGCGATTGCTGCTCGATGCTTGGCATAGCGGCAGCGGGCAGGGTAGCGGCGCCTAGTGCCAGCCCTGCACCTGCACGGGTGACGCGGCGTGCGATTTCTTGAATGCGCCTGGCGGGTTCGTCCCGCTGGGCATCTAGCCCTTTATTCAGGCCATCCACCGTATAGCTCCCCAGCTGCGTAAATACCCGGGAGGGGCTGTTGATATCCAGCACATCGGCGAACCAGCCACGCACGTTGCCGGCCATGCCGGTCACGCGGTCGCGTAGCGCGCTGAGTTTGCCCGTAAGGCCACTGATCAGGCCTTCCACCATGGCGCTGCCCAGTGAGCTGAACCGTTCAGGGATCTCGACACCCAGCGCGGAAAGGGCGGTGGTAATGCCTCGGTACAACAGCCCCAACGGCGACCAGTTCATCAGCAGCTGCGCGACTGCCCCTAGCCCATCACCGAACGCGGTTTTCACCTGCTGCCATAGCCCTTGGAAGAAGGCTTTGATGGGTTCCCAAAAGCGGTAGATGAGATACGCGGCGGCGGCGATGGCGGCCACGGCTGCGCCAATGGGGTTGGCGATGGCCAGCATACCCACGGCGCGGATCACCCCGCCTAACCAGGTGAGCGCTTTACCCACCATCAGCGCCTGCGGGCCAAGCATCGCCATGCCAAAGCGCACCATGGCGAAGGGGCCGAGGATGGAGGCGAGCATTAGCGTAAGCGCGCCACCCGCTGCCACCAGTACCGCCACTAGGGCGGCGGCTTTGGCGAGGGTGCCTGCCAGCTTGGGGTTTTCATTGATCCAGCGGCCGATGCCGCGAGTGATGGCGGTAACGTTCTGAATCAGGCCGCGCAGCGCGCCGTTGTTGGTCTCGGTGATCGAGATACCCACTTCATCCCAGGCCGATTTGAGCGATTTCAGGTCGCCGCCGATGTTGTCGGCCATGGTTTTGGCCACCCGGGCGTTTTCGCCAGCGGCGTTGGAGAGGATCTCGACAAACGCTTCGATGCCTTCGCTGCCCTGCTGGGCGATTAGTTCTGCCATGCCTGCGCCGGGTTCTTCGCCGAAGATGTCTTTTAAGTAGGCGGCGCGGTCGGCGTTGCCCATCGCTTCGGTGGCTCTCGCTACGTCGGTGAGAATGCGGGGGATGTCGCGCAGGTTGCCTTCGGCGTCTTTGGCGTTCACGCCGAGGTCGGCCAGCGCCCCGGCGGCGGCTCCGGTGGGCGCGGCCAAGCGGGTGACCATGGCGCGCAGCGTGGTGCCTGCCTGGCTGCCTTGAATACCCACGTTGCCCAGCAGCCCGGCCATGGCGGCGGACTGTTCCAGCGACATATTCATCGCCCGCGCTTGCGGGGCAACGTACTTCATCGACTCGCCGAGCATCTCTAAATCGACGTTGGCCCGGGTGGTGGTGGCGGTGAGCACATCGCCCACGCGGCCCATCTCGGCGGGGTCTAACCCGAAGCCGGAGAGGATGTTGGAGGAGATATCCGCCGTGCGGGCGAGATCCGTTTGGTTGGCCAGTGCCAGGTTGAGCATATCCGGCATGGCCGCTTGAATGGCGGCGGGGTCGAAACCGGCCATGGCCAGGTAGCCTTGGGCATCGGCGGATTGCCCGGCGCTAAAGGCGGTAGTGGCCCCTAGCTCCCGCGCTTGCTGGCGAAGCGCTGCCAGCCGTTCGTCGTCTCCTTCCAGGCGGGTGAGCGCCTGCACCCGCGACATTGATTCCCCGTATTCAACACCGGGGGCCAGCAGCCGTGCCCCGGCGTACAGCGCGGCACCGCCGCTGGCCACCATGCCCGCGCCGGTACCGGCCATGCTGCTGCGCAGGCTCATGGCGCGGTCGTAACGGCTACGCGCTTGGGCGGCGTTGCGCTGCTGTTCGGCCAGCCGTTTGAGCCGCTGCCGCTGTTCTTCCACGGCGGTATTGGCCTGCTGGATCTCGCTGGCTAGCCGGCGTTGATCGCGGGAGAGGTGGGCGGTGCTGACGCCGTTTTCGTTCAGGGTACTGCGCAGCCGCTGGAGCTGCTGGCGTTCTTCATCTACCCGCTGGCTGAGCCTGCGCGCTTGGGTAATGGCCTTTTGACGTTCGGCGCGCAGGGCGGCGGTGTCGCCCTGGTGGGTGTGCATTTGCTGCGAGAGGCGGCGAATGCGCTCTTGCTGTTCCCGCAGGGCGGTGGCGGTTTCCGTGGATTGTCGGGTGAGGGTACGAAAGGAGCTGACGTTCTTCTGCGTGGCCTGCAGCTGCTTTAAGCGGTCGCGGTTTTCACGCATGGCCTGAGACGCGGCCTGGCTGGCACGGTCGATGGCCCGCAGCGGGCGGGTGGCCCTATCCACGGCGTTTAAAATGACCTGCAGCTTGAGGTTGTTACCGGCCACGCTGGCTCCTGGTGTCTGTGGTGGTGCTGCGTTTGCGCGCTCTTTCTCGCCAGGCCATGAGTTCGCGCAGGGTGAAGGCGGCGCAGTCTTGAGGGGTCCAGTGGAAGACGATGGCGAGATCCGCCATCGCGTCTTCTACCTGGTTGGGGAGATTTATTCGCTCTCGCCCTTGGCCCGCTTCGTCAGCAAAAAACCGGCGATTTCACCACCACACTGGACGAGATCCGCCGGGTCCATTTGGCGCACCTCAGTGGCGGTGAGCGAGGGGTTGGAGAGGCGCGGGATCAGGGTGATCAGAGCGTCGGTTTGCATCTGCAGCACATCGGCCAGCGAAACGCCGCGTAGCTCGCCGGAGGTGGGTTTGCGCAGGCGTAGCTCGGTGATTTCGGTCTCGCCCCGGGTGAGTGGGGTATCCAGGGTGATGGTGGCAGCGATGGCTTGGGTGACGGCAGCTTTGGTCATGAGAGTGTTCCTGGTGTTGGGTTAAGGGAAGTAGGAGGAGCGGGTTAAATACCCAGGCGCTGGCGGCGGCCTGCGAGGCGATCAACGCCGTTGACCTTGAACACGCCGTTCACCAGGTCGATCTCGATTTTCTCGGTGCCGTCGATGGTGAGCTTGTAGTAGCTGAGCGTGCTGGTGACCTGGTGCTCGGTGTTCTCGCCGGTTTGGGCATCGCCCATATCGATCTCGGTGTGGCGGCCGCGCATGACCACCTCGACCGAGGAGGCGTCGTCGATGTCGTCGCGCTCGTAGCTGCCGGTCATGCGGAGCATGTCGGCATCGATGCGGGCGGTGCCGAAGTTGTCGAACAGGCTTTCCACTAGCCCGCCTACTGTCCACTGCACGGTGAGCAGGCCGTCTTGGCCCATATCGATACCCACTGCGCCATCCATGCCGCCGCCGCGCCACTCTTCGATTTTGCGGGTGAGGGTGGGCAAGGTGATCGACTGGACGATGCCCTGCCAGCTTTCGCCGTTGCTGAACAGGTTGAGGTCTTTGAGCTTTTTCGGGAGTGCCATGGGGGTCTCTCGCTAATCCAATCAGGCGGTGGCCGCGACGCGCTCGGCGAAGTCGGCCAGGTAGGAGTCGGTGATGCGCTGCTGGAAACCGAGGTCTTCCAGCGGCGGTACCGGCGTGTAGTCGTAGTCGATGCGCAGCTTGCCGCCCTTGAGCGAGGTCTGGGTGTTGAGCTCCTCGTTCAGCCAGGCGCTGCCATCGACAATCAGCCCCAGGGTTTTCAGCTCGCGGAACTTGGCGTTTAGGCCTTCGATGATGTCTCGCGCTAATGAGGCGTGCAGGGGTAGATCCACCGCCCACAGGTGCGCTTCGGCCACGGTGTCGGCGAGGATCTGGGCGGTGCGGGTGTAGTTCTCAAACGGGAAGAGGCTTTCCGGCCCAGCGCAGGTGCGTGAGCCCCAGAAGCGGTAGCCGTTCTGGTTCACCAGCGTGGTGACATCGGCGGCGTTGAGCAGCCCGGCATCGGTGTTGGGGCTTTGCAGATCCCAGAACACGTCTTTGCTGATGCCGGTGACGCCGTTCACCGCCACGTTACTCAGGGTTTTGTGCCAGCCCACGGTTTGGTCGAGTTTGGCGCGCAGGCCCAGGGCGATGGCCACGGGGCTGATATCCAAAATTTGCGCGTCGTCGGTATCGAACGCTTGCCACTGGGGCCAGAGCACCATCAGCTCGCGGGCACCGAACTCATCGCGGTAAGCGATGACATCGCTGGTGGTCTCGCAGCCGTGGGCGTACACGTAGCCAAAGGCACGCAGCTGCTGCAGCACCGAGACCATCGCGGTGGCCACCGGTTGGGTATCCAGGTAAGGCACACCAATAATGCGCGGTGTGACACCCAGCTTTTGCTTGGCGGTGAGCAGCGCTTGTAACCCGGTGCGCTGGCCTAGCTCGGTAGTTGTGCCAATCACGTTGGCGGTGGTGGTTTCGTCGTCTATGCCTTCTTCTACCCGCACGACGACGATGATGGGCTTGGCCTGCTGACCAATGGCGGTGAGGGTGTCTTTTAGCGTGCCTTGGGTGCCCGCTTTGCCAATGGCGGTGTCCACATTGGTCACCAGCGCGGGCTGATTGAGGGGAAAGGTGGTGGCGTCCGCATCCGGCGCGGTGCAAACCACGCCAATCACGGCGGTGGAGACGGTGCGGATGGTGCGCGTGCCGTCGTTGACTTCCGCAACGCGCACGCCGTGGTGGTATTGATCGAGTGCCATGGTGGCTCCTGCGCAGGTTCACTGTTCGGGTAACGAAAAGGGTGAATTCACGCAGGTATCGTGCGGGGGCTGGGGGAAGGGTGGTAGCGGTGGTGGGTGTGAGTGGGGCGGTTTACATGGTGGGGCGGGAGCGGGCACAAAAAAGCCCGCCGAGGCGGGCTTGTGGTGTTACATGATCAAAGGCCAGTTCAGCCATATGGCATAGGCTAGTTCTAAAAACCTGATCGATATTTCTATGAAGTCAAAGATGAGGGTGATCGTTTTCATAGGCATTTGTCCCTCACACACATAGGTGTTTTGGATAAATGCCATCTGATAGAGCACGATAACTCCATCGATAAAAAACGATTGAACGTCGCCATTATGGCGTGTAGAATGCGCATACTTTACTCCTTTGGAGTTCATGGGCATGCTAGGCCCGTGATTTAAAAGTAACGTATTTATGCCCTGGTCTTTGCCAGGGCTTTTTCTTGCCTGTAGAAAAGTTGGTGGCAGATTTTTAGCTCATCCAAAATTTCATCACGCATACTATATATAGACCAAGAGAAAATCAATTCAGGCATATATGGTATTTTTTCATCCACAGGTTATGTACAGCACATGCCCAGCGCTTTATCCCGACTCAAAAAAACCGCCTCCCTGATTTGGTAGCGGTTTTAGGCGATGTAAAGGGCTTACACCGCGCTCAAATACGCATTCAAGAAACCGGTAAGTCCAGGTTTAATAAGAGTGAGTTCTGTTGCGTTGACTGGCTCTCTGAATGAGCATGGAGTTATTAGAGGGGGCCTTCAACGCAACTGATAACAGCTTGGCGTTTCTCTTCGGTGGGGCTAGATTCCTCAATTTTCGCTTGTGGTCTTACTCCACCCTTTTCAACCACCGTCACGGCATTTTTCACTTTTGAAACTGCGTTCGTGAGGTTAGAAATACAGAATGAAGCCCGCCAATTGGCGGGCTTCTTCGTTTAGGGGGGATTGGTCAGCCCTCCGGCGGCCGGTACCGATTCAACTGCTCAATCGCCCCCTTGGCCGCTGCCTCTGCCGCTTCGATCGTCTCCGCCTGTTGCACGGCTGATTTCGCGCAATGCTGTTTCACAGGCTATTGGGTTAAATTAGTCACGAAGCTTATGCGGATGGAATCGATGAAATGGAATTGATACCTAAGGGCGTAGCGTTAGCCTACCAGGGCTACATGGCTTGGAAATTCGAGCTGCTGCTCCAAAAAGCAGAAGACCACGGGATGACGCCCGAGGAACTCAGCAACAGCGATCAGCGTTTCGCGCTCTACATGCGTGTGGGAAGAGCGTTTGAAGCATGTTCAGAAAAAGAGGTGGTCGATTTTATCTCGAACGTAATGGTTGGTGGCATAAGCTCTGGAGACGCTGATCAGCAGCCTGATTTGGTACAGATGGCGCTTTCAGCAGTATCCAGCCTTACAAAAATTGAGCTGAACTTGCTGCTTCTGTTGCGTGAGCATCAACCCAATGACTTATCAAGCAGAGAGGGATTTCAGGGACTTCTTCAAGATGTAGAGGATAGGCTGTTTCTACAGCGTGCAGAGGCCACTGGCATTCTATATGGGCTGCTCAGAACAGGGTTGGTGCTGCCGCCAGATACTGGGCCGTGGGCAGAGTCTACGATTTATGGATTCAGGCTTACCAGCCTTGCTGATACGCTTTTTGGTTATGTGTCTCTTTGCAAACGGCATCATCAATAGCCCGCCAAGGTTGGCGGGCTTGAATCTATCAGTTCATGAACAAACTAGTGGATTACTCCAGCTGCCATTCGGCTAGCGATACTTCGTTTTTGCAGCTGGTGTCTACTTGCGCGAGTGGGTCGCCAAGAAATTCGTTAATCACGGTGGATCGACACTCATTGACAGGGCTATGCCCCAAGGCCTGCATCTCGATAGCCTGGAGGTTGGGCATGGTGTCGGCTAGCTCATCGCTCCAGCGAGTGCCGCAGCAAGGGTCCATCTGACCATGGATCGCCAGGGCAGGCGTCTCTCCCGATACAGTGTCGTTATGCTCGGGTGGCACGTCGCCGTCTCCGCCCCACCAGGCGCAGAGCCAGATAGGCTCAAAACCAATAATGGCGGGTTCACGCTGTACCGCAGCCATCGAGTCTTCTGGCGTTGGACGGTTTGTCCCCATATCGTTACAGGCCTGAGCCAGGAACGCGCCCATGGCATAGTTGGGTGATTCGGTAACTGGGCTGTAATCATCAATCATGAAGAAGTCATGAAGTGATGAGTAGTCCCCCTCAGGCACTTGGGAAACAATGCGAGGCAGTTCGTCATAATATGCCGGTAGCATCAGGTAGAGCGTGTCGAGAAAAGCGGCACCATCAAAGTAGAGCGTTTTCTGCTCGCCGTTTGATTCCACCTGGGCAATATAGGGCTTGTCGTCCAGTGCACGGCGCGCTCTATCCACGGCCAGGAACCATGAAGGGATCTGTTCTCGGCAAGCTTCGCTGTCTTCAACGCACATGGCCAAAACGTCGGTGAATCGACGTTTTAATGAATAGAACTCATCTAACGGTGCTCTATTGCGCAGGCTGGCGTACCAGGGCCAACCAAGTATGGCGGCTTTCACACTGTCGGGGTAATAGCGAACATAAGAGAGTGCTGTGCCGCTCCCAGTAGAGGAGCCGAAAATATTCACGCTATCGTAATCAAGCAGGTTACGAATCTCTTCGACATCGCGTGAGGTGGCGCTTTCCGTATATTGGGCAATCTCAACGCCCTCATCTTCAAGCTTTTGGTAGCAGTCGGATACTGCGTTCGTGATGTGTTTCATCCGCTCCATGGGATCAAGCGAAGACGTTAGCGCCGGTGTGTGAATGATATTGTGGTACGGGGAGACGGCTGCGTAGCCAGGGCACTCCAATGATGGGGTGGCATGCTTAAAGCCGCGAGGATCAAACACCACTAACGAGCGGTTGCCAATATCTTTTCGCAGTTGCTCGATGTAATCAGCATTACCGAGGATGGAGTAGCCTGGGCCGCCGGGGAAAAAGACCACGGGATCACTTTCCGCGTCGGCGTCCGTTTCAGTCTCTGGGTCGATGACACCTATGGGTAGCTCAACCGTATTGCCGTTTGGGTCATCCCAGTTTTCTTGCCCGTAGAACGTGTAGCAACTGGCATTGAGGTCTTTTAGCGCTTGCGTTGCACAGGCTGTGCTTTCTAGCCGGGGGAGTGTGCCTTCATCTTGGTCTTGGGCGTGAGCCATTCCAGCACCTAATGCAGCCATTAGGCATAGGCTACTCAGCGCTTTATGCTTGTTGGGTGGCATGACATCTCTCCATTGCTTTCATTGTGTTGGCGAGAAGGACGGCAAATGCTTTGCCGTAGCCCCACTATAGTTGAGTAAACGCTAAGTAACAGTGTTGGGGATTTTCAAGCAAGTAGCCCGCCGAGTGGCGGGCTGTTGGTTAAGGGGTTACAGCAACGTGCCCGAAAGGATCTGCTCTCGCCGCGTATCCGCTTCGCTTTCGGTGAGAATCTCCGCATTAATGAGCAGTGACAGGCAGTGATCCACACCGACGGCTGTGGAACCAAGTGATAGATCAATGTACTGCAGGCGCGGATCTTCAATGATTTCGAAGAAGTCAGCGAGAGCTGGGTCGCTGGCCCGCAGCTCCTTGAGTTTGAGCCGCTCGGGGCTGGTGAACAGCAGCTTGAATTCGACTGGGCCAACGCGGGGGCGCTCGGGTTCTGGTTCTGCTGGCTCTGTAGGCGTTGGCTCGGGTGAGGCCGACCAAGTGCCATCTTCGGCGCGTCGCCAGCCGCGTTGGACTTCGTCCGGCACCTCCTCAAACTCAGCTGCAATAGTAGGGTGAAACTGGCTGGCCGGGTCGGTGCTGACGTCCACCGCGACATTGTTTTT
This sequence comes from Vreelandella lionensis, assembly GCF_044543515.1. NCBI lineage: Bacteria > Pseudomonadati > Pseudomonadota > Gammaproteobacteria > Oceanospirillales > Halomonadaceae > Vreelandella > Vreelandella lionensis. The sequence continues at coordinate 108,269 of NZ_JBITWC010000004.1, forward strand.
GATGCGTGCGTAATTACTCATTAGTTACCACTCCACGATTACTAAACCGTTGCCACCGCGCCCACCCGGTGTGCCGTTGACAGAGTTTCCACCGGCACCGCCACCACCAATGCCGCCAAAATTATTGTTTTGGTTAGTAGCAATACCAGACCCTCCTCCCCCAACTCCGCCAGGCATACCTCCAGCACCAGGACCACCAGGACCACCAATAAAGCAGTCGTATACAAAACGGCTTTTAAATTGCTCAGAAACTTCGGGCATAGACGCAGACGTTCCTAGAACATTAAGTCCTGAGATTTTTCCGCTCGCATGCCCGAACGCGGTACCCGATCCTGAGCCATCTCCAGCGGCTAGCTGATCTGCTCCATCGCCTACTAGACCTCCACCACCTCCTCCGGTCACAGCAGATGATCCTGTATTATCCAAGCCATTGCCGCCCCGACCGGCAATGGCAGACAATTCAGAACCAGCACCACCTCCACCTCCAGACCCACCATAGTCCCCAGTGCCTCCCCTTCCTCCAGAGCCGCCTGTAGATTGCCATTCTCCCCCTGAGCCTGACCCACCGGAACCGCCAGTGAATGTTCCTGACGCGCCACCGCCGACTCCACCTGTAGCAGTAATATAGTTGCCGAACGATGATGAGCCTCCATCAGCGCCCGCGGCTCCTGAGACGCCTCCGTCGCCCCCCTTGCCTACGGTAACGACAATTTCTTGACCCGGCGTTACAGCGACGATGCCACGTGCATAACCGCCGCCTCCGCCACCATTTCCACCTTCATCAGTATTGACGCCTCCGCTGCCACCAGCACCCGCCCCTAAAGCACGGGAGCGCACTGACCAAACGCCATCTGGGACGATGAATTTATATACTCCAGGCGTTGTGAATGTCTGGAATTGCCCTCGACCAAACGGCGCAAGACGACCAGGGGCACCCAGAAACAACGGGTCGTACGTGCCAGCACTTATTAAGCCGCCAGTCTGTGTATTTTCTGAAATAGTACGACCCATTATTCAGCCTCCTCAAACCCATGCACACGCGCACTGAGATTGCTCACGTCGCTATGAATGATGACCTTCTCCCCCGCACTGGCGACCAGCGCTGTGCGTTCCAATACGCCGCCCCTCGCTGGAATAGTGGCGTCGTACTCAATCCAGTCTGCGTCACTCGGCGCGACCGCATCGGTGATGGCCACGCGCACTTTGGCCGGGTCAGCGCCCCGGTTAACCAATGCGATATTGAGCGTTGCCACGGTGCTGGCTGGCACGGTGTAGACCGTGGTGGTGGTGTCGGCGACCAATGCCGCCGAGCCGAGTTTTCCTGACATGGGTGATGCTCCGTTCAGTTTTGGCCCATGAAGTAGTGGCGAAGACGAATAGCACCGGCTTGGGTGGCCAGTTTTTCGTTGACGGTGTTGCCATAGCCAGAGAGCTGTTGCTCCACCAGCGCTTTACCGCTGGCAGGGGTGAGGGCATGGCTAGTGCTTTCGCCTGCCGCGCCCGTTTGGTTATTGGCCAGGCGCACAAAGCCTTTAGCGGTGGTGGTGGCATCCGGGTGGTCGCGGCTTTGGGCGTGGCTGGTCAGTGCGCTTTGCACAAAGGTGCGGGTGGCAAAGACCACCGATTGATCCACTGATAGCGTGACCGAGGCGGTGTCACTGACCTGGATGGTCATGCGTACCGTGATTTCGCGGCCGCTGCCTGCGTCCAGCGTGGGCTTGTAGGTCTCGGGAAAGTTGCCCACGGCGAAGAGGTTGCCGTTGATGTCGAACAGGCCGATCTCGCGGATGGTCCAGCCGCCTACCTGGGTGGGAATAACCAGCTCGGCCACTAGCCAGTTGGGGTTTTGTTCATCCACGGCGAGGCTGGCCAGGCCAGCGCGATACACCTCATTCACCAGCGTGGTTTGGTTTTCCTTCGGCGGTGCGGGTTGGCCGTTGCCATCGCCCACAGCCATAGTGGTTAGCTCAATCTGTTGGCCAAAGCCCATCGCTTGGGTGAGCTGGTCTTGACCAGTGGCGGTGAGAAGCGTGAAAAATTGGCTCATAGCGGTAGTACCGTGGTGGTGTCGTAGGCGGCGGTGGTGGCACCCAGGAAGTAAGGCGATGGCGGCACGGCGGCTTCGTTTAAGGTGAGCGGCTGCACGGTGACGGTATCGAACGATTGTTCCCAGCCACTGAGATAAGCGCGGCCTTTGCTACTGCCGATCATGCGTAGTGCTGTGAGGTGGCTGCGGGCGTTCTTGGCCGCGTTGATCAGCCGCAAAATGCGAGCCTGGGTGGCGTCGTTTAACCCCTGGTTTTCCAGCGTGATATCTGCCCGGAAGGTGTACGGGGGGCCGATGGGCGTTTGCTGGTGCCACTCCACCAGTTGAATTTCCATACCCAGCGAGGCGAGTGCTCGCTTCATGGCGCCCACAGTGCCTTTGTGGCGATGGATATGGATAGAGGCTGCTATCGCCTCGCGCTTTTGCGCTTCCGTCCACTGCTCATCCCATTCATCCACCGATAGCGCCCAGGCCAGCCAGGGGAGTAGCCGTGCGGGGCAATCGTGGGGCCGCCACAAGGCGCGAATGGGCACATTAATGGTGTCGGTGCGGCTGAGCGCTTCGCTGACGGCGCGCTCTTGCGGGGTGGCGTTAGGTGGTAGCAGGTGGTTAGCCATTGACCACCTCGCTGGTTAGCTCGATGGAGTCGCAGTAGGGTGCTTGCTTGCGGGTGGTGCTGATGGTGGCCGTGGGGCTGAGTAGTTCTACCCGCTGCACACCGGGCTGGTGGAGCGCGGCGTACACGCCGGAGAGCGTGACTTGCGCGCCGATGCGGTGCTGTTCCTGGGTGTAGGCTTCCGCTGCCGCTAGGGCGTTTTCACGTACCACGGCAGCTTCCGGCCCCGGCAAAATGTGCAGTATCGCGCGGATGGTATAACCGACAATCTCGGCGCTCACGGCGGTGGGGTAATCGGTCAGCGGGCGGGTGTCTGCAGCGTTGACGGCGGCGCTGACAGTACTGAGTAGTTCGGCCGGTGCTTCGCCGTTACCCACCTGCGACAGCACCACCACGGTGACTTCGCCGGGGGCTTCGCTGAAGGCATCGGCGTCTTTGACATCGCCGCTGGCACTCAGCGCGTGATACACGTAGGCGCGCTCTGGCCCGGCGGTGCTAAGACCATCGAGCGATAGCAGCACGCGGCGGCGCAGGGCATCGTTACGCTCAAACGTAGGTGGTACCGGCGGGGTGGCGTCTGGGTCGCCGGGGTCTATTTCCAGCCGTTCAACATCGAACAGCGCAGCGAGGTGTTCAAGATCCTCATCTTGGGCGTAGGCGAGCATCACCGCTTTGGCGGCTTCGTTAATGCGTTGGCGTAGCAACAGCTCACGGTAGGCGGCCACCTCTAACAGCTTGGTGAGCGGCTCGCTCTCCAAGGTGAGGGTGTCGGCTAGTGCGGGGTCGCGGCTGATCAGGTCGGCGGTTAGCTCGGCGAGGATGGTCTCGAAGTCGAGCGGTTCAATCACCGCCGGTGCAGGGAGACGGGAGAGGTCGATGGGGTTGTTCATAGGTTCCCCCTTAGCGGCACGGCCAAGCTGACGCTTTCCCCGTTATCCACCCGGCGGGCGGTGATGATGAGATCGAACCGGCCAGGGCGCTGGGTAGAGACCTGCCGGGTGACTTGCTGCACGCGAATGCGTGGTTCCCACTTCATTAGGGCCACCACCGTAGCGGCGTAGGCGCGCAGGGCGGTGGGGCCGTTCAAGGGCTGATCAATCAGTTCCGGAAGTAGCGAGCCGTACTCCCGGCGCATGACGCGGGAGCCGATGGGCGTGGTGAGAATGTCCGCCACCGATTGCTGGATGTGGGCCAAAGGCTCCATGGTGCGGCCGTTGTTTGCGTTCATGCCTGGCATGTCATTGCACCTTGTATTGGCCCGCGCTGGAGCCGCCCGTAACGGGTACTTCAGCATTGGCCTGTACTTCATCCACCACCGCGTTGGCGATCGCTTCCGCCATACGGTTGACCCAGCTGTGTTCGCCGGTGGCGGTGGCCCCTTGAGACTGCATCTCGCTGATAATTCGGTTTTTAAGCTGGGCTTTGCTCAGGGCCATTACTTGCCTGCCTTAACGGTGGAGCTACCGTCGCCATGTGGGTTACCGGTGAAGTGGCAGATGTGCTGCTGGGTCACCACGCCAGTGCCCTGGTTGTGTTTGATCAGGGGGGCATCCACGGTCACGGTGCCTTTGGCCTTGACTTCGATGGGGCCTACGCAGTCGATGAAGAGCCGGTTTTTGCTGTGGTCGTACTCGATGCGGGTGCCATCGGGAAGCCATCGCCCAATCACGTTGGGATCGCTGGAGGGCGCTGGGCGGGCATCACTGACAATGCCGGTGAGCACCACACCGGCGGCGGGGTCGCCACCGGGGGAGAAGATCATCACTTGCTCGCCCTTCGTTGGCGGGTCCCAGTCCCGCGTGGTGCCTGCGCGACCTTCGATCCACGGCAGCCAGTTTGTTAACAGCTCGCCGGTTTTGACGCGCACGCGGGGCGGCCGAGGCGGATCGGCTTCAGCATCGCCGTGATCCACCTCGGCGATGGTGCCGAGGCGGATCAGGTTGTGCAGCAGGCGGAGGAGTTCGGGAATGTTCATAGCCGCTATCCTGCGGCGGCGTTTGGCGAAGGCGAAGCGGCGGCGGGTGTGAATGGGGCGGTTTACACTGAAAAGAAATGCGCCCAGCCAAGCTGGGCGCGAAAGCTACGGTGAAAGCTGGAATTCCAGTTTGGGTTGATAACGTTGAGCAATCGTTGCGCCATCTACCACATGACCATAGAGCCGCTTGCCAGCTGGCGAGCCAAGTTGGGTAAGGGCGTCGTATAAATGATAGTGGCGGTAAAGGTCACGGATTTGCAGCATGTGGCAGCATAGTGACTGCAGGTTGAGTTGGTCGGCCTTATCTAGCGTGGCGGGCAAGATATGAGGGGCATCCACCGTGGTACATGGGGAGGCCGGTAGCCACTCGCCTTCCAGGGCGTAGGCGGCAATGAATTGGCGAGCGGCATTCAGTTGGCTGGCGGGAATATCTTCGCCACGGCTCACGCCAAAGGCTTTGCGTACTTGCGACCACAGGTGTGGGCGAGCGCGTTGTTGAATGTCTTTGGGGTAGTGGCGCAACCGGCCATCGACAACCGCCGCTAAACAGTGGAACCCATCGGTGCCAATCGTCTGGCCGATCAGGGTGCCCATCTTGCCTTCGGTATCTTGGTAGTGGCCGTGCTTGCGAATGGCGGGTAAAACCTCGGCAGTGACCCACTTTTTAAAGCGTTTGGCTTCGGTTTTGCGTGAGCGAAGAATGGCTGAGTACAGTCCGGATTCGTTGATGATGGTCATTTCTTGGGCGCCGGAAGGGGTGGGCACAATCTGCCTACCCTTCTCTTCATCATCAAGATTTCGAGCCATGTCCTTGGCTGCTTGATACTCCAAGGCTTTGGCTACATCGCTAGCTACGAACCACGGCTGGTCATCAATCAGTAGAGTACGGACTTCGCGGGTGTCAAACCGGAAGGGCAGAATTTCGGCGGTTGCAGTGCTATTATTCATGGGCAGTTCCTTTTGTGAGAGATTGGTGCTGTGTTTCTGAAGCCCTTGGCGTGGCAGCGTCGAGGGCTTCTTCTTTTACGGATTTCAACTGCTGTTCATTGTGCATCGCTTGTTGGATCAGATCGTTGACGATCCATGTTCGACTCAGGCGTGTGCTTTGGGCTTTTTCGGCTAGCCAATCCCTCAGCTTTGGTTCCAAGCGCAAGTTGAATTGCGGCGACCTTTTGCTCATTACGTCTCCTATTTTTGAATAAAGCTAAATGCTTCAAAAATATTGAAGCAAAAAGCTTTATTGATGGCAAGGTGAAAATGCTTCATTTTTGCTTTATGGAAAAAGACATCGAAGTTCAAGCCAATCTCAAAATACCTAAGTCGCTGAAAGAGAAGCTCAAAGCGGCAGCGAAAGAAAATCACCGCTCAATGACAGCGGAGGTAGTAGCGCGCCTAGAGCAAAGCTTCAAAGACGAGCAGTCTGATGCTCTGGTCGATGATGTTCCACCCGAGCAGATGCTGAAAATCTTTGATATTTTCAGGCAAGAGCTAGAAGAGAAGATCAAGCGTGGAGAGGCAGGCAAGGGGATACCCAAGCTGTCGCGCACGTTGGTTAGTCGAGAGAAAAACGAAGAGTAAGCCTCTAAGCCCTGCCAACCAGCAGGGCTTTTTCATATTTGGTCGAGGTGATTCAGCACCGACTCCATGATCATCTCTCGGTCATGAGTGCTGAACCCCAGCAGCTCCCTTTGAGCATAATTGACCTGTGGACCATCTGGGCTGACGCGATCACGCAGCCCAAACTGATGTACGCGCGCGATATTGGCGATACCTCCATAAAACGCCACGGTGGCTGCACTGCTGGAGCCTTTGACCTTGAGGTATTTGGTAGTGCGCAGCTTGTTGAACATCGCCTTGTCTCGGATGCGCCCTTGTTGACTGCGTAACTTTCCTGCATCCGAGCCACCAGATGTGGGCTTAAGCCATGTCTCAATTCGATCCCTTCTGAAGGTTCTTATGGCATTGACCTCTCGATCATAGCCCGTCATCCGCAGACCTTCGTCTTGCCAACTCACCATGTTTGCTTCACGAAGCGCACCCCCGGGTTTCTTGTAGAGAAAGCGCACAGGGTCATTTTTAGGCTGATACTTTTTGCGTGGCTTGCGGGCCTTGAATTTACTGCCATCAGGATTTTTCTGTGACTTGATACGGGCGACTTGGCTGCGGCGTAGATCAGTCGCCACTCCCTTTGCCAGTTTGAGTCGCTCCTTGGCGCTAAGCTTGGCGAGCAGCGGGCCGACCCACTCCTCTAGTGCTTCCATGTTATCCGCCATTCGGGCCGTCCCATTCGGCTACCAGGGTGTACTCCGCTTGGGCTTCGCTGTCGCGGATCAGTAGCTGCCAATGGGTATCCGGGCAGCCATTGCTCTCAAACCGTGGCAAGGCGCGGTCGACCTTAATGTGCCCGGTCGCGCATTCCACCTTGGCGAGCACCCGTTCGCTGAGCGTTACCCGCAGGGCGACATCCACCGATTGATGACTGAGAATCTCGGCTTCGAAGCGGATGGCTTCCGCTGGGTCGGCGTCGGGCTGGTATTCGGCCAGCCACTGCAGCAGCGGCACGATGATGGTGTCTAGGTTCGCGCTGAAGTCGGTGAGCACGAGCTGGGCGGTGAACTGGTATTCGTGGGTGAGGTTGGGGCCACGGCGAAAGGCGATGCTGCCTTCTTCCACGAAGGTGAGCAGCCGTTCGGGGTCTTTCGCCAGGGCGGGTACCGCGTTAATCAGGTGAGCGCGTAGCAGGTGAAGTTTCTGCATGGTTGGCCTCTTGGCAGGCGATGACGGCATCGACCTCGGCGGCGCACTGTGCCCAGGCGGCTTCGGTGCGTTCTAGCTGCAGGTCGAGTTCGCCGTTGGTTTCGGGATTACTCTTTGGGAGCGTGCAGGGGCTGGGGGTCGCGCATTGATTGATGATAAGCGTCGGCACCGGTGACGGCGGGGCGGCGGCGCATCCGGATAACAGCATCAGGCAGGCGAGAGCCGGCCCAAGCGCGAAGTTCTGCATTTTCACGGTGTAGCTCCTCAATGGTGGCCAGGCGGTTGGCCGCTGTGCGGGTGAGTGTGGCCTGCTGCTGAGCGAGGGCGCGGCGCTGGCTCTCTAGGCGCATGGCGTTTTCCCAGAGCGCATCGATGACCACTTTGCTTTCTGCTTCCCGCTGCTGTGATTGGGCGAGCTGCTGTTCGGCCAGTTCGGCGCGGGCTTCGGCGGCGTGGGTGCGCTGCCACAGCGCCCAGGTGACCAGCAGCACGAGCACCAGAATGGCAAGGGCGGCGAGTAGGCGGGTCATGGCGTGGCCTCCTGTGCTAAGCCTGCCAAGCAGATCTCTTTCTCAGTGGCGCGGCGGCTGACTAGGCCGTTGAGCCGTTTTCCCCCGGCGTAAACCCAGCGGCTGAGCTCGTGGCAGGCACCGCGTAGGTCGCCTTGGTTGAGTTTGCGCAGCAGGGTGGAGCGGGCGAAGTTGCCAGCCCCGACGTTGTAAACGAACGAGGCCAGCGCGGCGCGGGTGGGTTCCGGTAGCTCGACCTGGGCGCGGCGATCCACCACCACGAAGGCCTCGCCGAGATCCTGCTGCAGCAGCGCAGTGCATTCGGCTTGGCTGAGGGTTTGCCCCAGGCGAGCGGTTTCTGTGTGGCCATAGCAAATGGTGGGGATGCCCACGGGGTCGCGGTAGGCGGTGGGCTCGTACCCTTCATAAAACGACACCACGGCGGTGGCGATACTAATGGCCCCGGCGGCCAGGCTGACGCCGAGCTTGGTTTTAAGACCCACGGCGGTTCTCCCAATATTCACGTAAGCGGGTGAGGTAGCGGGGAATCAGCAGCCCGATTTGTAGCGCCAGGTAGAGCAGCGTTAGCACCGTGACCCAATCGGCTGGCGTCATGCCGCCCACATGCAGCAGCGAGACGACGGCCGGTGGGGCGGCTTTGGCGCTTTCGGTGGTGATTTCAAAGTGGTGGCTCATTCGGGCCTCGGCGGTTTAGAACGTTAATCCCACAGGTTCACCGTGGGGGCGCGTTGGGTGGCCTGGGGAATGGCAGGCAGGTTGACCGGCGTGCCGTGGGGCAGCACCGGCCCCTGTTCTGCCAGCCCGGGGTTGGCGGCCAGCACCTGCTCGGTGACGCCTCGGGTGGTGCCGTAGACGCGGTAGCAAATGGCATCCAGGGTGTCGTGCTGCTGGGCGCGCACGGTGGTGGATGGAGCGTTGGTCATATCAGCTCGACCGTGCTGTGTGGTCGCCCCTCGATCTCGCTGATCGCCCAGGCGGCGTCGCGGCGGTAGCCATCGGCGGGGGCTTGGAGCTGTTCGCCGCGCTCCCGGGCGCTGTTGGTGGCGTCATAATCGGCGTAGTGCTCCAGCAGGCTGGCGTGAGCGGTGGAGTACACGGCGCGCAGGTAGAGTACGTTGAACACTTCCGGCGATTGCCACACGGGAATGGGTAGCGAGGCCATGGTGGGGTGGCCTGCCTCGACTTTGGCCTGCTGCCAGTGGCGCAGCACGCGGTTGACCGTGATCATGGCGGCCTTCAGGGCGCTTTCGATGCGCGGCTGGGTGATGGTGCTGTCTAGCCGGTGGGTGGCGCGAAAGTCGCTGGGCTGGATGTCCGGCCAGAAGCCGTTGTTTTCGAGCGGGCTGTCGAGCGGCTGCTCATTGGTTTCATTTGTCGGTGTACCTGCCGAGATAAAGCTGCTCATCGTGCCTCCTAGTAGCGGTTAAACGTTTTTCGCGCGGGGTCGGGCGCGATGAAAAAGAAGGGGGTGGGCGGCGTTCGAGCGTGGGCGTTAAAACGCCTGACTCTTACGTCGCGCCCCCTGACGTCGGCGGTCGACTCGGTTGGCCGCTAGCCCGTGGGCGTAGCGGCAGCGTTCTGTTTGCGTTCACGTTCCAGGCGTTCGAGGTCTTTCTTCACGCCAATGCGGTCGTTGAGCGCGAGGGCGCGTTCCAGGTGGTGCTGGGCATCGTCTAGCTGGCCGGTGGCCCGGCAGGCGTAGCCCAGTGCTTTGTGCAACTTGGCGCGGATCTGGTCGTGCATATCCGCATCGCGGGTGAGGGCTTCCACATCCACCAGGTGAACCAGCAGGGCGGTGGTGTCTGCGCCTTCTTCATCCAGCTGCTTCAGCGCCTGGTCGGCGACTTCCTCGGCGATGATGGCGGCGGTGCCGCGCTCGAATTGATCCGGCGGGGTGAGGCCGTGCTTGGTGGCGTACTTGGCGATGGCAATGGCCCCGGCGAGGTCACCGGCATCGATGCGCCAGAGCATCACGCGCATCAGCACGTCGTCTTGCGCGCCCTGGCCTGCTTCCAGCACGCCGGACACGTACTCGGCGTACTTGGGCAGGATCTCGCGCTTGATCTCTGCTTTGCGCTCCATGGATTGGGTGGATTTGAGCAGGCGATAGTCTTCAAACAGCGCGGCTTGCATTAGCTCATACGCTTCGCCCTGCATGGGGGCTTCTCCCGCGTCAGCGGCGGCGAGGGCGGCGCTGACGCGTTCAAAGTGGCGGCGGGCTGGGCTGGTCATCACTTCTCCTTGATACCGTTGATGGCGGCTTCAGAGAGTTCGATGTTTTCCACCAGACAGCCCGCGCCAAAGTCTTCCACCACGTAGGCGTCGTTGGAGGACTCGTAGTTCTCGATACGGTTGCGCTTGGGGTTCTCGGTGACGAAGCGGCGACGGGCACCGTTCTGCCAGTAGATCGAGAGGTTATCCAGGGTGGTGACCATCAGCGCGTTATCGGGGAAGAAGGGCACATCCATGCCTTGCAGCCCACCGATGCGTTTTTGGCTAATGACCAGATCGGCGGCGAGCTGCTCGCTAGGCGGTAGCTGGTTGAGCAGCGGGAAATATTTATCGGCCATGAGGTTGCGGCCAAGGATGACCACTAGACCTGGTAAGCGACGGAACCAAGGGGAGATCAAGTTATTGATCACGTCGTAAACCACAGCATCCAGAGAGGCGAAGTCACCGACGATGCCCTGCTCGGTTTCGTGAGGCGTTGGATCAATCAAAATCTTGCCGTTGGTTTTGCCGTCTTTCATCACTCGCTGTGGAGACTGGGTGCGGTAATGCTGCAGCCAGCCGATGTTGACGTCTTCAAGGTAGGGGTTGGCCACTGGGTCGGTTTGCGCGGCGGCGGAGGTGCCGTTGAAGCCGATCATCATGCGGTCCAGCGCCTGCTGGCGAACGATGACATCGCGCACCATGGCCTGGAAGTTGGGGAACTTGGCCCAGGCATCCAGCTTGGCGTAACCCAGGTGGGTGTCGAATTCGGTCATTCGGCATTCGTAGCCCTGGGCATCCAGCGTGGTGAGGTCGCGGGTTTTGCGATCCTGGTTGGCGACGTTGGTGCGGGCGGCGATGGGGCCGGTAACGCCGAGGGCGAGCTTTTCGCCTTTCAGCTCATCGACGCCGACCATGTTGATGCGCGAGAGGAAGTCGCTGGACTCCTGAATGCGCTTCTCCAGCCGCTGCTGAATGGTGGGGTCGACGGCGAATTTCTGGGTGGCGTCTGGGACGCCATTGAGCTTCGCCACCTGGGCGGCGAAGTTGTTGAAGTGCTTGCGGGTATCGTTGCGCATGGGCGTCTCTTAGCAGTCGGTTTCGATGTCGGTGTCGCCGCCGGTGGCGGGCGTGCGGGCCGGGCGGTTGGGGGTGCTGTCGAGCTGGGTATAGAGCGCGTCGAACTCTTTTTTCAGGGTCTCGTGGGCGCTTTTGAGCTCATTGAAGGCGGCTTGCGTGGGGCGCTTTTTCAGGGCGTCGCTCAGCGCCTGATGTTTCTCCACGAACAGGCCAAGGGTCTCTTCCAGCTCGCTGCGGAAGGCCTCAAACCCAGCAGCGCTTTTCGCATCCTGCTTTTTGAACAGCGCTTTGACCCGCTCGGCAAGCGAAGGGCCTTGCTCTTGCGGTTCATCACTAAACGAGAGGTCGGTTTCTAGCGCTTCGGAAAAGAGATTCTCCGGGCGCTGTTTGCGGGCGGCGAGCGGAGAGTTTTTGCCTTCGGACGCGCTGAACTTGAGCATGGAGGTGCCGAGCGAGGCGGGGGAATCGGTGACTGCCAGCCCGACCAGGTAGGCTTCGCCGGTGTCGGCAAAGTCGAGGTCGATCTCCATGGAGGTGTACACCTTTTGGCGTTTTTCGACCATGGCCTTGAGTTCGTCGGTGGGGTCGATCTCGGCATAAAGGCCAAGCTTGCCGTCGTCGTCTGCCTCGGTTTTGAGCGCGGTCACGTCGCCGTAGGCTTTGAAGGGGCCTTCCGGCAGCAGGCCTTTGATGTGTTCCATATTGACCCGGCAGCCGTACTTGGCGGGGTCGAAGTTGGCGGCCATTTGGGTGAGCCATTCGGCGCTGATGGTGCGGCCATCGGTGGTTGCGCCTTCTTTTGCGATACGGTGCCAGGGCATGGTCGGGCCTCGGTGAGTGGGTGGGCGTTTGGCTGCGGTCAGGTTCCCCGCAGTGGGGCCTTGGCTCAATGAGGGCTGGGTGTAAGTGGTGTTTCTTACATCGGGCGGGGCAATCGTGACCGTGCCTGCGCGGGTACGCTGGCGGCATGACAGCCCAAGCCCCGATTGACGACGACCAGCACCGACTTTCTGCCCGCCATCTCTATTGGATGGGGTGGCGGATTGCGCGCATTGCCGAGTTCCTGGATTTGCCCCGGGCAACGATTGATAGCTGGAAAAAGCGCGACGCCTGGGACGACGCGACGCCGACCCAGCGGGTAGAGGGGGCGCTGGAAGCGCGCCTGGTGCAGCTGATTTGGAAAGAGCAAAAAGAGGGCAAAGACTTTAAGGAGATCGACCTGCTGGGCCGCCAGATCGAGCGGCTAGCCCGGGTGCATAAGTACCAGGGCAGCGGGAAGGAAGCCGACCTGAACCCCAACATCGAGCGCCGCAACGAGGGGCCGAAGAAGAAGCCCGCCCGTAACGATGTGGGCGATGAGGGGGTGATTCAGATTGTCGAGGCGTTCGAGGCCTCGCTGTTCGATTACCAGCGCGGCTGGTATCGGGCGGGGCAGCATGAGCGCATCCGCAACCTGCTGAAATCGAGGCAGATCGGCGCGACCTGGTACTTCGCCCGGGAAGCGATAGCGGACGCCCTGGAGACCGGCAAGAACAAGATCTTCATGAGCGCGAGCAAGGCGCAGGCGCATATCTTCCGGCACTACATCGTGCAGTTCGTGAAGGAAGTCACCGGCGTTGAGCTGAAGGGCGACCCGATCATTCTCGCCAACGGTGCCGAGTTGCACTTTTTGGGTACCAATGCCAAGACGGCGCAGGGGTACCACGGCGATACCTACCTGGACGAATATTTCTGGATTCATGGCTTCGAGACGTTCCGCAAGGTGACGTCGGGCATGGCCATGCACAAGAAGTGGAAGCAGACCTACTTCAGCACACCGTCGTCTGTGGCCCATGAGGCGTACCCGTTCTGGACCGGCGACCGGTTCAATAAACGCAAGAAGAAAGCCGACCGGGTGAAGATCGACGTGAGCCACGCGGCGCTGAAGGATGGGGCGCGCGGGCCGGATGGCCAGTGGCGGCAGATCGTGACCATTGAGGATGCGATCGCCGGGGGCTGTGACCTGTTCGACATCGATCAGCTGCGCCTGGAATACAGCGACGATGAGTTTGCGAACCTGCTGATGTGCGAGTTCGTGGACGATACGCAAAGCGCCTTCCCGCTGGCGATGATGCAGCGCTGCATGGTGGATAGCTGGGATGCCTGGCGGGATCTGAAACCCTTCGCGCCACGGCCGTATGGCGAGCATCCGGTATGGATTGGCTACGACCCGGCGGGGGATGGTGAAGATGGCGATGGGGCAGGGTTGGTGGTGGTCGCGCCGCCGAAAACCGCTGACAGCAAGCACCGCATCCTGGAACGCCACCGCCTCAAAGGGCGCGACTATGAAGCCCAGGCGGAATTTATCCGCAGCGTGACCCGCCGCTATAACGTGACCTTTATCGGCATTGATACCTCGGGCCTCGGCGAAGCCGTGGCCCAGCTGGTGGCGAAGTTCTTCCCCACTGTGACCCGGTACCGCTATACCCCGGAAATGAAGTCGCGCCTGGTGATGCAGGCGCAGCAGATCATCAATAAGGGGCGACTTGAATTCGACGCTGGCTGGGTGGATCTCGCCCAGTCGTTTATGGCGATCCGCCGGGAGCTGACCGCCTCCGGCCGCCAGATGACCTACACCGCCGGGCGCAATAACCAGACCGGCCACGCTGACCTGGCGTGGGCGACCATGCACGCCTTACACAATGAGCCTCTTGATGGCCCCGCCGACCATGGCACGGGCCGTTCCCTAATGGAGATGTACGGATGAGCGACGCGGCAGCAAAGCCACGGGTGCGCGTGCCCGCTTACGTGACAGACACCGACACCACGGCCGCGCCTGCCAAAGCGGAGGCGTTTAGCTTCGGCGAGCCGACGCCGGTGATCGATGGGTACGATTTTTTCTATACCGGCTGTTGGATGCTGGGCAATGAGTGGTACGAGCCGCCGGTGGATTTTCCCGCGCTGGCCCAAACCTACCGGGCCACGGCGCACCACGGTTCGGCCATTCAGGTGAAGCGCAATATCCTGGTGCGTTCGTTCATTCCCCACCCGCTGTTAAGCCGCCAGGCGTTTAGCGCGCTGGCCACCGACTACCTGGTGTTTGGCAACTGCTACCTGGAGCGGATCTTCGGCCGCTTGGGGAGACTGCTGGCATTGAAGCCTGCGCGGGCGAAATACGTTCGCCGCGGGGCGGATCTCAAGCGTTATTTCTGGGTGCCCAACTGGTCGGAGCGCAGTGAGTTCGACGAGGGCAGCATCATTCACCTGCTGGAGCCGGATATTAACCAGGAGGTGTACGGCGTGCCGGATTACCTGGGCGCGCTGCAGTCGATCTTCCTGAATGAGAACGCCACGCTGTTTCGGCGCAAGTACTACCTGAATGGCTCCCACGCGGGGTTCGTGATGTACGTCTCGGACGCTTCCCAGAATCAGGAAGATATCGACGCCATGCGATCTGCGCTAAAGGAGTCGAAGGGCGTGGGCAACTTCCGCAACCTGTTCATGTACAGCCCGAATGGGAAGAAAGACGGTATCCAGATCATCCCGATCTCTGAGGTGGCCGCCAAGGACGACTTCGCCGCGATCAAGAACATCACCCGCGATGACCAGCTCGCCGGCCACCGCATCCCCCCGCAGCTGATGGGCATCATCCCCAACAATACCGGTGGATTTGGTGACGTGGAGAAAGCCGCCAAGGTTTTTGTGACCAATGAGCTGGAACCGGTGCAGGCGGTGTTTAGCGAGATCAATGATGTGCTGGGGGAGGAGGTGATTCGGTTTCGGGAGTATTCGCTAGACCCACAATAAAAAAGCGCCTGGCATGACCAGGCGCATATCGCTCGTTTCATCCCTGAAAGCAGTGGAGGCGTCCCGGCCCCGCAAGCGATACCCACTACTGTATATTAATACTGTATATTTGAACAGGTATCATGGATGATGAATCGACCGATTTTGCCCTGGATGGGCGGCAAGCGCCGCTTGGCTAAACAGATCCTACCGCTCTTCAAACCGCACACCGCTTACGTGGAGCCCTTCTGCGGCGGTGCTGCGCTCTTCTTTACGAAAGCCCCCAGCAAAGTGGAAGTCATCAACGACGCCCATGGAGAGCTGGTCAACCTCTACCGCGTAGTGAAGCACCACCCGGATGAGCTGGTGAAGCAGTTCCGCTGGGGGCTGATCAGCCGTGAAGAGTACCTCACGCAACGCGATATCGACCCGCGCCACCTAACCGATATCCAGCGGGCGGCACGGTTCTTCTACCTGCAAAAGCTCGCCTTCGGTGGCAAGGTGAGTGGCCAGACGTTTGGCACCTCTGCCGTTTCCCCACCACGAATGAACCTGCTGCGAATTGAGGAAGATCTCAGCGCCGCGCACTTACGCTTGGCTCGTACAGTGGTCGAGCACCTGGACTGGGCAGAGTGCATCAAGCGTTACGATCGAGAAGGCACGCTGTTCTACCTCGACCCACCATATTGGGGAACAGCCGGCTATGGCTGTGACTTCCCTCTAGAGGAGTACTACCGGATGGGAGAGCTGGCCCGAACAGGGCAGGGGCAGTTCGTGATCAGCGTCAATGACACGCCAGAGATGCGCGACGCCTTTCAGGGCTTAACGCACCACACTACGCAAATTCGATACACTGTAGGACAGAAGGCGACAGAGCCGCGGGGGGAGCTGATCATCAGTAACCGCTAGGCTGGTAGCCTTACTTATGAAGCCGCTCCATTGAAGGGCGGCTTTTTCTTTGCTGACGTCCACCAAAAAAATCAAGCCTGCTGCCCCAGGCCCGCCACCCCAAGGCGCGCCGTCGACTCCCCGCCCCGCCTGCGCGCTAAATGTGTTGGTTTTTATGCACCCTTGCAGCAGCGACTCAAACCTCGCCACTGCTGGGCTGAATGGCGGTTATAAAGGGATATTTTTTCATGCGTTTTCATGCGCATTTATGCACTTTTTTGCAGCGTTCAGCGAGGCGGTGGGGTGAAGTGCGAAGCGAGCAGCTTCACGATGACTGGGCGGTGAGCTTCCCAAGTGCGCTCATCCATTAAGTGGTCAATGACCTGTGGCATTTCGGCGTAGGTCAGCCAGAGTTCGATTGTGTCGGAGGGAGTGAGGCCGATCTTAGCACCCTGATACTGGTGGCGGATCTCAAAAACGATGGTCGGTTCGCCAGTGGGCGTTTGGCGAAGGGCATAGCGGAATTTCTTAATTAGGTGGGTGGTGCTCATGAAATGTACCACCAGTGTACCAAGTAGGCTGGAAAGCCCTATTTAACTGGGCTTGTTGTCCCATCCATCATGGGGGCAACAGAAAATCGGCGGGCCGCTTCTGCTGGGTTTTGTTTCGTCATATTAATCACTTGCATACTTGGTATGCGATGTAAGTACACACATCTATTGCCCTCTGATCGCGGCTATTCGCTAAATGAACAGCAGTACCATGACCTACCATGGTGGCTATCAGAAGTGGTGGGCGCGTTGGCGGGCAATTGTACGCAAGAAAGGGTAGGCAGCACAAAATAAGTCACTGCGCTTTGATGCGTGTGCGTAAGTGGGGGTAACGTGCGGGGGCTTGGGGAAGGTGGGTATAAGTGGGGTGGTTTACATGGTGGGAAAGGAGCGGACGTTAATAAGCCCGCCTCGGCGGGCTTATTAACGTCAAAAGAATATAGGCCAATGAGGTAACATAGCGTGTGTCAGCTCGGCTAGCCTAATTGTTAAGTCAAAGAGCTGCAGCACGATTTCTATCATTCTCATCGCGAAGTCCTCCGCCCATATGCTTTCGACTCCAGTTTATACTTAACCAAAACGCTTAAGCAGTACTTGCAAGTAACACGCAATGTGTTAAATTTTAGCATGTCGATTTACTCTATTAGTTGAAGGCGTTGGCGCGCCCGAGACTAAGCTTGAAGGCTTAGGTCTAACAGATCTAAGCCTTTTTGCGTTCCTAGGCAATTCAATTGCCTAGTGATCTGGATGCTATATGTAGACCACGAGAAAATCAATTCAAGCATATATGGTATTTTTTCATCCGCAGGTTATTGACAGTCAATGCCCAGCGCTATACCCAGCAACAAAAAAACCGCCCCCTGAGCGGCGGGCTTTTTGTACAAAAAGATCACTTAACAGCTTTCCTACGTCCCTTCAGCTTGGGGGATCTTACCCAAGTCAGGTCGTAGTGCATGGGGCCTGTTGTCTGAATCACTTCTTTTGATATGACGGGCCACCATTCAATCAAGCGCAGCGCGGTTTGCCAGACGTTTTTCTTTTTCCAGTCCTTACCCAGGTTAATTGTGGTAATCCCGCAATATTCGAAGGCAAGCATTTCCGGGTCACCTTTATTGAAGCGATCCTTCGACAGGATCACCCAGGTTTCCTCTGATTGTTGAAGGCGTTCAAGCCACACTTGGTCGGGCACGCCATGGCCTCCGTTAAAGGTTTTGGCATGCACGATGGTATGGCTTTCGCTGCAGAGTTTGGCTAGGTGGTTAAGAGCGCTGGCAATGTGATGGCTGATGTTTTCGTCAATGAAGAAGTGCACCCGATAAAACCCTTGTCTCGAATTTTACGGCGCGTTCCACTTCCTCTTGTGTCACCTCATACGCACGGGCTGCCGCTTCGGCGCTGCCTTCTACCTCTGCCGCTTGAGCCAGCGTGGCGGTGGGCATGTGGCTGGGTAGCACAATGGGCTTGCCGAAGGCAAAGCGAGGATCGACCACGATGTTCTCGTCCTCGGGATCAGGCTTCCAGCGAATCGGGTAGCCGGATGGGTCAAACTCAATATCCGCTTTCAGCGAAGGGGAGATCACAGCATGAAACACGTTTTGACGTTTCACGAGGTCGGTGATGGCCGTTTCGCCGCTGTTTTCCAGCACCTTCAAAAACACTTTTTTGCCATCTGTGCTGAGTTGAGGGTTGATCAGAGGATAGTCACGCTGCAAGTAGTCTCTGAGCACGTGTAGTGCTTCACGAATCACCGGCAAGCTCACGTTGTGGAGACGGAATTGCTCCACCGCACGCAGTTCTAGCAGGTCCTTAAAGCTCAGCGTGTCTTCTGCGCCTAACGCTTGGGGTTCGGGTTCCCAGAGAGGCCCTTTGGTTGACCGCTCAGGCATCAGCCAACGGCGGATCTTCTCCGCATCAACGCCAATGAGGCGCTCTGCTTGCCTGGGGCTGTAAAGCCCGATGTTAGTGAATGCGGTCATGATCTACCCCCCAGCTTGGCGCTAGGTGTGAAATACGGCGGTTTGAAAGTGGTGTCTTTTGGAGTGTTTTACTCTGTTATACATGGCTATAGTCTGACACTTTAAGTGGACAGCGCAAGGCATATTGGCCACAAAACGCGTCAATTTGCCACTTTCCGTGCTGCACTGCGCAAACCTGTTTAGAGTGTCTTTGCTGGCTAAAAAGCTGTTTTGGCTAACGGTTTTTATTGAGATCCAGCTACTCGCTGGGAGGCAACCACCTATAAAAAGCCTCGTATGTAATGGGCGTTGGCTAGGGCGTTTTCAAAGGTGTCGCCTGCTGAATGGCAGCCGGACACCACTACGCCATAGGCGTGGCACTTGTCGCCGCGCTCAATGGCAATAGGAAATAAAATTGCTCACCTTTATATCAGTGGGGGCAGCAGTGGCTAGCTTAATTCGAGGCCAGCGTAAGCTGATTTGATATTGCACAACCCCTGCATCACATTGCGTATTTTGCGGTCAAAAGCGGTATGGTGAGAGCCCGAGAGAGGCAGCATTACGCCTATTACAGAAGATGAGGAGTCATTATGGGGAAAACGCTAGGTTATGTTGGCGTGGCGCTAGTGGGTACCCTGCTGTTGTACGGCTGTAGTGGGCCTGAGGAAGAGGTCGCACAACACCAGCCACACTCAGTGGCAGAAGAGCGTGCTTCTGAACCTGAGCCGCCTGCACAACATGTTGAGCCGCTCAATGTAATGATTTCAACTGCTGCTTTTTTACGTCCAGACCGGCGTTTGATGGTGGAAGGCGAAACCAATCTGCCAAATGATGCCCAGCTACAAGTAGTGGTAGAGCGAGAAATTAGCCGCGTACGCTGGCAAGAGCGTACACGTGTGGTGAATGGTAAATTTGAAGCTGGCCCACTGGGCTCTGGCAGTGGCTTGCCGGATGGCAGTTATCTCGTCACCGTGCAGTTAGGCGAAGCCACCGTGCAGCCAGAAAGCGTGCAGGCACGCATTGGTACCCAGGGCGAATACTTGGCGGGAGAGCTCATCAGCCAGTCCCGCCATGGGTTAGGGCAGGTAGCCACCTACTCGCGCCGTTTCTTGGTAGGCAGTGAACCAAGACGGACGCGCGACCAGGTGGACGTTATTGAGGACAAGTAGGGATGGGGAGGTAGATGCTTTAGGCAGGACACCAGTGTGCTAACAACACCGCATGAATCGAGGTGTCAGTGGGCGCTTTGGAGAAGTGCTCAATGACAAATCGGCCATCACGCTGGATGAGATAGTGGCCTGCTTTATGAAACACATGCGTTGGGCCAAGCAACAGCAAATCACCAGAGACTACTGGTGAAAAATCCGTTTCTTTGCCAGGGGTGGCCATCACGCAAGGTGCTTTCCAGTCAATCTTCAACGGCAGATGATGCGGTACGGTAATGGTCGTTGCCTGAACCTGTTCCCAGGGGAGGGGACCAGTATGGGTCAGGGTCAACAGTTGAGGCGCACTGTCACCTTCCAAAAGGGTAGCCAGCGAGCAATCAAGGGCATCGGCGAGCGCTACTAAGCGTTCATGACCGATCTGCTTGATCGCCCCGGACTCCCAATAAGAAATGGTGACATCTGACACGCCAACTTTACGTGCAAGGGCAGCTTTGTTGAGCTTGGCCCGAAGTCGCAGTTGCTTGATACGTGAGCCTAGCGATTCCATTTCATTTTCCTGTCGATGAGCTAAATCAGCTCGTTGAATGTACTTCCACCTTGATAGGTGGCGCTCTGAACATGCTGAGAATAGTGAGATTCATTCTCATGCATGAACACGAATCATAGGTACTACACCATACTAAGCGATTGTGCTTTAACGCGCATCTTCCTATCTATGTTCTGAGAGCTTTCGATCAGACGCTTTTAAGTCAAACTCGTTCCCTTTCCAATGCTGTTGGTTGTTCTTAGGGTGCGTATAATGGCGCCACGCTTAACTGCTAAAGGGAACTGTTGATGACCGTACGTACTCGTATCGCGCCTTCTCCTACTGGAGACCCCCATGTAGGCACGGCCTATATTGCACTGTTTAATCTCTGCTTTGCTCGCCAGCACGGCGGTCAGTTCATTTTGCGTATTGAAGACACCGATCAAGTACGCTCCACTCCTGAGTCAGAACAGATGATTCTCGATTCACTGCGTTGGTTGGGGCTTGAGTGGGATGAAGGCCCGGATGTAGGCGGTCCCCACGGGCCGTATCGGCAAAGCGAGCGGGGCGATATTTATGCGAAGTATGCCCAGCAGTTGCTAGACGCCGGGCATGCCTTTAAGTGTTACCGCACCAGCGAAGAGCTTGATGAGCTGCGCGAATCACGCAAAGAGGCAGGCCTGCATTTGGCATTGAAGCCAACTGATTTAGCCCTGGACGCAGAAGAGCAATCACGTCGTGAGCAGGAAAGCTGGCCCTATGTGATTCGTATGAACGTGCCCAGCGAAGGCGTGTGCGTGGTTAGCGATATGCTGCGCGGTACGATTGAAGTGGATTGGGCGCAGGTTGATGCTCAGATTCTGATGAAATCAGACGGTATGCCTACGTACCACTTAGCTAACGTGGTGGACGATCATTTAATGGGCATTACCCACGTGCTGCGTGGTGAAGAGTGGATCAATTCTGCGCCGAAGCATCAACTGCTGTATGAGTACTTTGGTTGGGAAATGCCGCAGCTTTGCCATATGCCGCTGCTGCGTAACCCGGATAAGTCCAAGCTCTCCAAGCGTAAAAACCCAACGTCGATCAATTACTATCGCCGCATGGGCTTTTTACCCCAGGCCGTGACCAACTACCTGGGCCGTATGGGTTGGTCGATGCCCGATGAGCGTGAAAAATTCAGCTTGTCAGAGATGATGGCAGAATTTGATATTCAGCGTGTCTCGCTCGGCGGGCCCGTGTTCGACCTAGAGAAATTGACGTGGTTGAACGGTGTCTATATCCGTGAAGACCTGGATGACGACGCTCTGCTGCAGGCGCTGCGTGAGTGGGCGTTCAATGATGCCTACGTGAAGCAGATTTTGCCGCAAGTCCGCCCTCGGGTAGAAACGCTCTCCCAGGTTGTTCCGCTGGCGGGCCACTTTTTCTCTGGCTTGCCCGCAATCACTAAAGATGATTTTGACAGCGTGAAGCTGGACAACGAAGAGCTAGTGAAACTGCTGCAGTTCCTGGTATGGCGCTTTGAAGGCGTCTCTGCTTGGCATAAAGAAGCGTTGCTGGAGGAGGTCAAAAGTCTGGCAGAGCACTTTGAGCTAAAAATGAAGGCCTTCTTGGCACCAGTGTTTATTGCTATTACAGGCAGTACCTCAAGCAGCTCGGTGATGGATGCGATGGCTATTCTTGGCTCTGACGTGACGCGTGCACGGCTTCGCCATGCGATTGCCGTATTGGGCGGCGTGTCCAAAAAGCAGGCGAAGCGCTTTGAAAAAGAGTACCGCGACCTGTAAATAATCATCGTTACTGGTGATTGAGAAGAGCGCCGCGCGATCTTAGCGTGAGAGCGCGGCGTTTTCTTCGATAAATAGGCTTGACGAAGATCAGGGGAATCAGTAGTATACGTTCCGTCTTCAAGACATGTGGGGCCTTAGCTCAGCTGGGAGAGCGCAACACTGGCAGTGTTGAGGTCAGCGGTTCGATCCCGCTAGGCTCCACCAATATCAGTAGCACTGATATTGTCTTGTCAAAGATGTTTCCAGGTTAGATACGTCCCATTCGTCTAGTGGTCTAGGACACCGCCCTTTCACGGCGGTAACAGGGGTTCGAACCCCCTATGGGACGCCACCTCATATCTATATCCGCACGTCCAAAATATTATCATTAGCAAATAGCAATGAGTTTTCTCACTTGCTCTTTTTGCATTCCCGCCGTCTGGAACTTGCGTCTATTTCACGCTTTTTTTGTCAATATTGTGCTTGACTTGTCCACTTTTGCGTCTCCGCGGAACAGGTTGTGCACAACCACATAAATATGAAGCAAAAAATCAGCGATTTAGCTTAATTTCTTTAAAATCAGTAGTTTATGGTAGATCAAAAAATGACCAATTTAAGGCTGGGTCACTGTTCATGGCGATTGTGGGACGTTTTCTAATGGTTGTGAACAGGGTTATCCACAGATAGTGTGGAAAACCCTGTCCAGGCTGGCAGTGCTAAAAAGTCAAGCGTTATTCAGGCTTGCGCAGCCGTTTTAATAGCGATGAAGTATCCCAGCGGCCACCTTCCATGCGCTGTACATCCGCATAAAACTGGTCGACTAGGGCGGTAACGGGGAGGGTGGCATTTAGCCTACGTGCTTGCTCTAGGCAAATGCCCAAATCCTTGCGCATCCAGTCCACCGCGAAGCCGTGGTTATACTCATTGGCGATCATTGTTTTGTGGCGGTTCTCCATTTGCCAGGAGCCAGCCGCTCCTTTGGAGATGACGTCAATCACTTGATGCTGGTCTAGTCCTGCCTGTTCCGCAAAATGCAGTCCTTCTGCTAGCCCTTGTACTAAACCGGCAATACAGATTTGGTTCACCATCTTGGTGAGCTGACCGCTGCTGGCAGTTCCCATCAGTGTGACGGCGCGGGCGTAGTGGTTGAGAAAGGGCGCCACAGTGTCGAAGTGGTTTTGCTCACCGCCGCACATAATCGTTAGCGCGCCGTTCTCGGCCCCCTGTTGGCCGCCAGACACCGGTGCATCAATAAATGCCACGCCTTTCTCGCGGCAAGCTGCGTCCAGCTCCAAGGCCAGATCGGCCGACGCGGTGGTGTGGTCTACTAGGTAGCTGCCGCTCATCATGGTGCTGAGAGCGCCGTCTGGCCCGGTGGTTACTTGGCGAACATCGTCGTCATTTCCCACGCATACCAACACTAAATCAGCGCCCTCAGCCGCTTCGGCGGGTGTTGAGTGAGCCGTGCCGCCAAACGCCTTGGCCCATGCCTCTGCCTTGCTGGCAGTACGGTTGTAAACGCGAGTGGTAAGGCCTTGTTTGGCAAGGTGGCCAGCCATAGGGTAGCCCATTACGCCTAGGCCAATAAAAGCAACGGTGGTAATAGATCGCATAAAACACCTTTGTTGTTGGTAGGAAGCAAACAAAAGGCCACCCGTGGGTGGCCTTTGTCATCCTATGCGTGCATTAGCGCGTTAGTCGCCAATCACTTGGTAGGATAGTCACGTTTTTCGTGACCGATATACAGCTGGCGCGGGCGGCCGATTTTGTAGCTTTCGCTGAGCATTTCGTGCCAGTGAGAGATCCAGCCAATGGTGCGCGATACTGCAAAGATCACAGTGAACATATTGGTCGGAATACCCATGGCTTTCAGGATAATGCCTGAGTAGAAATCAACGTTCGGGTACAGTTTACGCTCGATGAAGTATTCATCTTCCAGGGCGATCTGTTCCAGGCGCTTGGCGATTTTGAGCTGCGGGTCGTCGGCCATGCCTAGCTCGGCCAACACTTCGTCGCAGGTCTCTTTCATCACTTTGGCGCGTGGGTCGAAGTTGCGGTAAACGCGGTGACCAAAGCCCATCAGCTTGAATGGGTCATTCTTATCTTTGGCTTTATCCACGAAGCGCTGAATGTTCTCTTCTGAGTCGTCACCAATCTCATCGAGCATGTTTAGTACGGCTTCGTTTGCGCCGCCGTGAGCCGGGCCCCACAGAGCCGCGATACCGGCGCTGATACAGGCAAACGGGTTAGCACCGGTAGAGCCAGCTAGGCGAACGGTCGAGGTAGAAGCGTTCTGCTCGTGGTCCGCATGCAGCATAAAGATGCGGTCCATGGCTTTCGCGTATACCGGATTGATTTTGTACTCTTCGCACGGGTTGCTGAACATCATGTAGAGGAAGTTCTCTGCATAGCTCAGGTCGTTGCGCGGATAGTTGAACGGTTGGCCAACGTTATATTTGTGCGACATTGCTGCCAGGGTCGGCATTTTAGCAATGAGGCGAATAGCGCTGATCACCCGATCTTCTTCCTGAGTAATGTCCATGTGATCGTGGTAGAAAGCGGCAAGGCCACCTACCACACCACACAGAATCGACATCGGGTGCGCATCGCGGCGGAACCCTTTGAAGAAGTTGTTGATCTGGTCATGCACCATCGTGTGATTGCGAATGCGAGATTCGAAATCAGCATACTGCTCATCATTGGGAAGCTCGCCAAACAGCAGGGTGTAACAAACTTCTACAAAGTTCGACTCTTTCGCCAGTTGATCAATGGGGTAGCCGCGGTGCAGCAGTACGCCCTTGCCGCCATCGATATAGGTGATTGCGGACTGGCAGGAAGAGGTGGCCATAAAGCCGGGGTCGTAGGTAAACAGGCCTTCAGCACCTAGGCCGCGCACGTCGATGACGTCGGGGCCAAGTGTGCCGGAATACATGGG
The DNA here is from genome assembly GCF_044543515.1 of Vreelandella lionensis. NCBI lineage: Bacteria > Pseudomonadati > Pseudomonadota > Gammaproteobacteria > Oceanospirillales > Halomonadaceae > Vreelandella > Vreelandella lionensis. The sequence goes on from NZ_JBITWC010000004.1 coordinate 133,040, forward strand.
TAGCTCGATCGTCTTATCGAGACCGTCTACCGTCAATGTCGCTTTCCTGTCAGCCATGCTGGCCTCCTTTCGAGTTCGGTTTGGGACGTAAAGTCGTTGTTTCGCATGCCGCGCCGGCGAAAAGGCTTGCCCACTATAGAAGCGTGCGACATTTTGTCAATTAGCCTATGCGCTAGCCGGTCTTGTACATATATTGTTTGAGTGAATAATTTTTGTATATGATTAATGGGAGGTTCATAGTAACGAAGTGCCAGAGAATTGACGATACGTTAACAGGCTTATCAAATCGTCAATCAAGTGTCACTATAACCATGCTGCATCGCAAAATCGACTCGGGTTGGCGGCAATTTTCTTGCACCATGGTCGAGTTAAGCCTGAGTTCGGTTTGTCAGCAGGGGCTAAGGTTCTTATAATCCACGGCGCGCGACCGGCAGGTAGGTGGTCGTGCCCGACTTGGCAACGGCCGAGCCCCTTCCAGCAACCACTGCCCGCTCGGGCTATGCCCGACCTGTCGCTGAGCGGGCCAAGAGAGTGTGTATAACGCCGTGAATAGCAAACGACCCGTAAACTTAGACCTGACTACGATACATTTCCCACTTCCGGCCCTAACGTCGATTACACACCGTATCACGGGTGTCATCCTGTTCGTTGGCCTGATCTTCGCTTTTTGGGCGTTGGGTAAATCCCTGTCATCTCCGGCTGGCTTTGATGCTGTCAGCAGTGCCTTAGCCAACAACTTTTTGGCCAAGTTCATTGCGTGGGGGCTGCTGTCTGCCTTGGCATTTCACTTTGTGGCCGGCATCAAGCACCTATTGATGGACGCCAACATTGGTGTGACGTTAGAAGGTGGCGTTAAAAAAGCACAGGCTACTGTGGTAGTGAGTGCAGTTCTGATTATTCTGGCAGGAGTTTGGGTATGGTAACCAATATCACAAGTTTTGGCCGTAGCGGGCTGTCCGACTGGCTGATGCAGCGCGTTTCTGCGGTCATCCTGGCCCTTTACACGGTTTTCGTTGTTGCCTACCTGCTGTTTAATCCGAACCTGGACTACTACGCCTGGAGCGGGCTGTTCGAGCAAACGTGGATGCGCATTTTCTCGCTGCTAGCGTTTGTCTCTATCGCTGCGCACGCCTGGATCGGTTTGTGGACAGTCACTACCGATTACCTCAAGTCCACTCGCCTGCGCGTAGGTGTCCAGACGCTGATTATTCTGGCCATCTTTGTGTACCTGGTGTGGGGCATTCAAATTCTGTGGGGAGCTTGATACATGTCTAACCTTCGTAGCCTGACATTTGACGCCATTATCATCGGTGGTGGTGGCTCTGGCCTGCGTGCTGCGCTTGAACTGGCAAAATCTGGTAAGAAGACAGCCGTACTGTCCAAAGTGTTCCCGACACGCTCTCACACGGTCTCTGCACAGGGTGGTATTACTTGCGCCATCGCGTCTGCCGACCCGAATGATGATTGGCGCTGGCACATGTACGACACGGTAAAAGGCGGCGACTATATCGCTGACCAGGATGCCGCTGAGTACATGTGTTCTGAAGGCCCTAAAGCAGTTTTTGAACTGGAGCACATGGGCCTGCCGTTCTCACGTTTTGATAACGGCCGTATTTACCAGCGTCCGTTCGGCGGTCAGTCAAAAAACTTCGGTGAAGGCGGCCAGGCAGCCCGTACCTGCGCGGCAGCCGACCGTACTGGTCACGCACTCCTGCACACCCTGTACCAGAACAACCTCAAGAACAACACCACGTTCTTGAACGAGTGGTACGCGGTCGATTTGGTCAAGAACGCTAGCGGTGACGTGGTGGGCTGTATTGCCATGTGCATCGAAACCGGTGAAGTGGTTCACGTTAAATCGAAAGCCACGGTTCTGGCCACTGGCGGTGCAGGCCGTATCTATGCCTCTACCACTAACGCCCTGATCAACACCGGTGACGGTATCGGCATGGCGCTGCGCGCTGGCTTCCCGATGCAGGACATGGAAATGTGGCAGTTCCACCCGACCGGTATTTACGGTGCGGGCACCCTGGTAACCGAAGGTTGCCGTGGTGAAGGCGGTTACCTCGTCAATAAAGACGGCGAGCGTTTCATGGAGCGCTACGCGCCCAACGCCAAAGACCTGGCAGGCCGCGACGTCGTTGCGCGCTCCATGGTTATGGAAATTCTCGAAGGCCGCGGCTGTGGTGATAAGGGCGACCACGTCTTCCTGAAGCTTGATCACTTGGGCGAAGAAGTCCTTGGCAAGCGTCTGCCGGGTATTGTGGAGCTCTCCAAAACCTTCGCCCATGTTGATCCGGCGAAAGACCCGATTCCGGTCGTTCCGACTTGCCACTATATGATGGGCGGTATTCCGACCAACATTCATGGCCAAGCAATTACCCAAGACGAAAATGGCAACGACCATATCGTTAACGGTCTGTTTGCCTGTGGTGAAGCGGCGTGTGTATCAGTACACGGTGCTAACCGCCTGGGCGGTAACTCGCTGCTGGACTTGGTCGTCTTTGGTCGCGCTGCCGGTATGTTCATCGAAGGCGCGCTGAACGAAGGTATCGAGTATCTGGACGCTTCCGAGTCAGACATCGAATTCGCCATGAAACGTATTACGCGCTGGAACGAGTCTGAAGAGGGCGGCGAAAGCATCCCTGAGCTGAAAGCCGAGCTTCAAGACATCATGCAGAACTCTTTCGGTGTATTCCGTGAAGAGAAAAACATGCAGGAAGGTGTCAAAAAGCTAGCGGAACTGCGTGGCCGTATTGCCAATGCGCACCTGCCGGACAAATCCAATGTATTCAACACTGCTCGTGTTGAGGCGCTGGAGCTGGACAACCTGATGGAAGTGGCAGAAGCAACGGCGATTGCTGCCCTTGAGCGTAAAGAGAGCCGTGGTGCACACTCGCGCTACGACTACCCAGACCGTGATGATGTCAGCTGGCTGAAACACTCGCTCTACTTCCCAGCAACTAAAGAGCTGAAGAAGCGCGACGTTAACTTCAAGCCGAAAACTGTTGATACGTTCGAGCCTAAGGTTCGCACCTACTAATCTCCGCACTGACGAGAGGGAGTCACCATGTCCAATCTTCAGGTATCCGTATACCGCTACAATCCGGAAACCGACTCCGCGCCTTATATGCAGGAGTTTCAGGTCGATACCAAAGGCCGCGATCTGATGGTGCTGGATGTTTTGCACCTGATGAAAGAGCAAGACAGCGGTTTAGCCTATCGCCGTAGCTGCCGTGAAGGTGTATGCGGTTCCGATGGCATGAACATGAACGGCAAAAACGGCTTGGCATGCATCACGCCGCTGTCCGATGTTGTGAAAAACAACAAACTGACGCTGCGCCCGCTGCCTGGCCTCCCGGTCATCCGTGATATGGTGGTTGACATGGGGCTGTTCTATAAGCAGTACGAGCGTATTCAGCCGTACCTGCAGAACGATACGCCAGCGCCAGCCATTGAGCGTCTGCAGTCGCCGGAAGAGCGCGACAAGCTGGATGGTCTGTACGAGTGTATTCTGTGTGCGTGCTGCTCAACTTCATGCCCGTCGTTCTGGTGGAACCCGGATAAGTTCGTAGGCCCTGCGGGTCTGCTGCAGTCTTACCGTTTCCTGGCCGACAGCCGCGACACTGCCACCCGTGAGCGCCTGACCAGCCTGGAAGATCCGTTCTCTGTCTTCCGCTGCCGCGGCATCATGAATTGCGTAGCAGTTTGCCCGAAAGGTCTTAATCCGACCCGTGCGATTGGCAAAATTCGTGAAATGCTGCTCGCAGATGCTACGTAACTAACTAATCCTATGAAAAAAAGCGAGTACCACGTAAGTTGCAGCATAAAGCTACTTAAATCGTGGCGCTTGGCTTGTTATCATAGGGGCTGTCATGGTGCGGCGACGCGTCGCACTATGACCAGCCAAGTTTAAAAGCCGGTGCTTTAAGTACCGGCTTTTGAGCATGAACTGAGTGTGAATCGCGTCGCAAGTACGTGTATGAATAAGGGCTTCCGGCCTCCGGTCGGCGCCGCCGGCAAACGTCCCGCCCCGCCGGCAGGGCAATAGCGATGTCGTTGCTAGCATGCAGCGATGCCGATACCACCCCATCAGTGCAGGGTGACCGAGAGATGCAACAAGGCATAATGGAGTTGATGTGGCGTTCCTCTCACGTTAGTGGTGGCAATGTCCACTACGTGGAAGCGCTTTACGAGCAGTACCTCGCCGATCCTGATTCTGTCTCAGACGAGTGGCGCAGCTATTTTGATCAGCTGCCGCGTTCTGAAGGCAGTGCCTCCCACGATGTTCCACTAAGCCCCATTCGTGATCAGTTCTACCAGCTGGGCCGTGAAAGCCGCCCAGGCCGGGTAGTCGCCGCCTCCGACAGCGGTGAGAACAAAAAGCAGGTCAAAGTCCTGCAGCTGATCAACGCTTATCGCTTCCGTGGCCATCAAAAGGCCAATATCGACCCGCTTGGGCTGCGTAATCCCACCCCCGTCCCCGATCTCGACCTGTCGTTCCATCAGCTCTCTAAAGCTGATCTCGACACCGAGTTCCAAACCGGTTCGTTTTTTCTAGGTATTGATAAAGCGCCGCTGCGTGACATCGTTGATGCGTTGGAGCAGACCTACTGTCGCTCCATCGGTTGCGAGATCATGCACATCGTTGATACCGAAGAGAAACGCTGGCTACAACGTCGGTTTGAGTCGGTACGTAGTGCGCCTAAGTTCAGCGATGACGTGCGTAAGCACGTGCTGGAGCGGTTGACTGCGGCGGAAGGTTTGGAAAACTACCTGGCATCTAAGTACCCGGGTACCAAGCGTTTCGGTCTGGAAGGCGGTGAGTCGTTCGTGCCGATGATGGACGAGCTGATTCAGCGCGCGGGCGGTTACGGTACCAAAGAAGTCGTGATCGGGATGGCTCACCGTGGCCGTTTAAACCTGCTGGTCAACATTCTGGGTAAAAACCCAGCGGACTTGATCGACGAGTTCGATGGCAAGAAAGTCATTGAACGCGGCTCCGGCGACGTGAAATATCACCAGGGCTTCAGCTCGAACGTAATGTCACCGGGTGGCGAAGTTCACCTGGCCATGTCGTTCAACCCGTCGCACCTGGAAATCGTCGCGCCGGTGGTAGAGGGCTCGGTACGCGCCCGCCAAGACCGCCGTAACGACGATGAAGGCAGCAAAGTCCTGCCCATCAACGTCCATGGTGATGCCGCTTTCGCCGGTCAGGGCGTGGTGATGGAGACATTCCAGATGTCTCAAACCCGTGCCTATAAAACAGGCGGCACGGTGCATATCGTCATCAACAACCAGGTGGGTTTCACTACCTCGAACCCCTTGGATGCACGCTCTACGGAATACTGTACTGACATTGCTAAAATGGTTCAGGCGCCGATTTTCCATGTTAACGGCGATGATCCAGATGCAGTGATCCACGCGACCCAAGTGGCGCTGGATTACCGCCAGCAGTTTAAGAAAGACGTTGTGATTGACCTGGTGTGCTATCGCCGCCGTGGCCACAACGAGGCTGACGAGCCGTCAGGCACCCAGCCGATGATGTACGCCAAAATTAAAGACCACGCTTCCTCGCGTACCCTGTACGCGCAGCGTTTGGTAGAGCAGGGCGTCATCTCTGAAGAAGACGCCAAGGCGATGATTGAAACCTACCGCGATGATCTTGTGGCAGGTAACCACGTTGCCAATGCGTTGGTACAAGAACCCAACACCTCTCTGTTTGTGGACTGGGCTCCTTATCTTGGCCACGAGTGGACCGGCGATGCCGATACCACCTTCGATATGAAGCGCCTTCAGCAGCTAGCCGCGAAGATGTGCGACATTCCCGACGGTGTGGATGTTCAGCGCCAAGTTGCCAAGATCTATGAAGACCGTCGCAAAATGCAGGCGGGCGGTATGGGCCTCAACTGGGGCTTTGCAGAAACGCTGGCCTACGCCACGCTGTTGGACCAAGGCCACCCGATCCGGATTACCGGTCAGGACGTTGGTCGCGGTACGTTCTCTCACCGCCATGCGGTCGTACACAACCAAAAAGATGGCTCCACCTACGTGCCGCTGCAGAACATGTCTGACGGCCAGCCGCGTTTCACCATTCACGACTCCTTCCTATCAGAAGAAGCCGTGCTGGCGTTTGAGTATGGTTACTCGACCACCGCCCCGAATGACTTGGTTATTTGGGAAGCGCAGTTTGGTGACTTCTTCAACGGCGCTCAGGTGGTGGTGGATCAGTTCATCTCCTCGGGTGAGACCAAGTGGGGCCGTCTGTGTGGTTTAACCATGCTGCTGCCTCATGGCTATGAAGGCCAGGGTCCTGAGCACTCCTCAGCCCGTTTAGAGCGCTTCTTGCAGCTGTGCGCCGAGCACAATATGCAGGTGTGCGTACCGACAACGCCCGCGCAGATTTATCATCTGCTGCGTCGTCAGGTCATCCGTCCGTTGCGTAAGCCGCTGGTGGTGATGTCGCCGAAGTCGTTGCTGCGCCACAAAGAAGCAGTATCGAGCCTGGAAGATCTCGCCCACGGCAAGTTCCATATGGTGCTGCCGGACCAAGCGAATCTCGCTGCCGACAAAGTCACCCGCGTCATCATGTGTGCTGGTAAGGTCTACTACGACCTAGCTAACTGGCGCGCTGAGAATGAGCGTGACGACACGGCGATTATTCGTCTAGAGCAGCTCTACCCCTTCCCGAAAGAAGAGCTTCTGGAAGTGCTCCAGGCGTATGCCAATGTGGAAGACATCGTGTGGTGTCAGGAAGAGCCGCTGAACCAAGGCGCCTGGTACTCCAGTCAGCACCACATGCGTACCGTGGCCGATATGTTGAAAGACGGCCTAGGACGTGAGTTGAAATTCGCAGGGCGTCCTGCCTCGGCTGCTCCGGCAGCGGGCTACATGTCCGTCCACACTGAACAGCAGCGCCAGCTGGTGGAAGACGCTTTTAATCTATAAGCACCCACCGGGTTTAGAGAACATATAAGGGAAACGACATGGCTACTGATATCAAAGCGCCAACCTTTCCGGAATCCGTTGCCGAAGGCACTGTGGCCGCGTGGCATAAAAAGCCGGGCGACAGCGTCGAGCGTGACGAACTGATTGTTGAAATCGAAACCGACAAAGTGGTGCTCGAAGTCGTCGCACCGGAAGCGGGTACCCTGACCGACGTGATGGCCGAAGAAGGCGATACCGTTGAGTCTGAGCAAATCTTGGGCAAAATTGGCGAAGGCAGCGCTGCTGGCAGCAAAGAAGAGAGTTCTTCTGAAAATAGTTCTTCTGAAAAGAGCTCTTCTAGCAACGATAGCGCTGAAAAAACCGAATCAAAAGCAGAGTCTAAGCCTGCTGGCGGCGGTAAAAAGCACGATGTAAAAGCGCCTAGCTTCCCTGAGTCTATCCAGGAAGGCACCGTTGCCACTTGGCACAAGAAAGTTGGCGAAGCGGTCAAGCGCGACGAAGTGCTGGCCGATATCGAAACCGACAAAGTGGTGCTGGAAGTCGTAGCGCCTGCCGACGGCGCATTGGAAGCGATCAAAGCGGAAGAGGGTAGCCAAGTAGAGTCGGAAGCGATTCTGGCCACCTTCGTTGAAGGCGGCGGCAGCGATGAAGCAAGCGCACCTGCCTCTAACAACGCCTCCTCCAGCAGCGATGATGAAGGTGCCGATGAGAAAGTCGGTGACAAGATTCTCGCACCGGCGGCACGTAAAATGGTGGCCGAGCACGATCTGGATGTTTCCAAGATCGAAGGCACCGGCAAAGGCGGTCGCATTCTGAAAGAAGATGTTCAGAAAGCAGTGAAAGACGGGTCTGCTAAGAAAGCGGCCAAGTCTGCTGCACCGGCCAAAGCCGCAGCAGCTCCGGCAGTTCAGGGTGAGCGTGAAGAGAAGCGCGTACCGATGACCCGTCTGCGTCAAACCATCGCTAAGCGCTTGGTTCAGGCACAGCAAACCGCTGCCATGCTGACCACGTACAATGAAGTGGACATGACTGAGATCATGGCCCTGCGTGCTCAGTACAAAGATACTTTCCAAAAGACCCACGACATCAAACTGGGCTTTATGGGCTTCTTTGTAAAAGCGGCTTCTGAAGCGCTCAAACGCTTCCCGGACGTGAATGCCTCTATCGACGGTACCGATATCGTCTACCACGGTTACCAAGATATCGGTGTTGCGGTATCCACCGACCGTGGCTTGGTAGTCCCGGTTCTGCGTGACACCGACAGCATGAAAATTGCTGACGTTGAGCGCACCATTGTCGATTTCGGCAAACGCGGCCGTGACGGTAAGCTGGGCATGGACGACATGATCGGCGGTACCTTCACGATCACCAACGGTGGTACGTTCGGCTCCCTGATGTCCACGCCGATTATCAACCCGCCGCAAACCGCTATCCTGGGCATGCACAAGATTCAAGATCGTCCTATGGCGGTGAATGGTAAGGTCGAGATTCGCCCGATGATGTATCTGGCGCTTTCCTACGACCACCGCATGATTGATGGTAAAGATGCGGTAAGATTCCTGGTGACTATTAAAGAGCTGCTGGAAGACCCGGCTCGCTTGCTGCTGGACGTATAACGAAGCGCGCTGATCCGCCTTCGCTGTTAATGTAACGTTCTATGCAATCGCACTTTGCCTCCTGCCTGGTTTAGATCCAAACGGGGGGAGGCAACCAAGCTAAAGGAGCCAACATGGCTGACAAGTTTGATGTGATCGTTATCGGTGCAGGACCTGGTGGCTACGTAGCGGCTATTCGCGCTGCGCAGCTGGGCCTGAAAGCCGCCTGTGTTGAAAAATGGATTGGTAAAGAAGGCAATGTCGTTCACGGCGGTACGTGTTTGAACGTTGGCTGTATCCCATCCAAAGCGTTGCTTGAAGCCTCGCATAAGTTCGTCGAAGCCAAGCACGATTTCGATGATATGGGTATCAATGCCGGCGACGTCACCATGGACGTCAAAAAGATGATGGCTCGCAAGGACAAGATCGTTAAGAACTTGACCGGCGGCATCTCTGGCCTGTTCAAGGCCAACGGCGTTACCGCCATCGAAGGTACCGGTAAAGTGGTGTCTGGCAAGCAGGTTGAGGTGACCGACCTCGACGGCAACACCACCACTTACGACGCCGACAACATCGTCATCGCGGCAGGCTCTGTACCGGTGGAAATTCCGCCGACCCCGCTGACCGAAGGCCTTATTGTTGATTCTACCGGCGCACTGGAATTCCAGGAAACGCCGAAGCGTCTTGGCGTTATCGGTGCTGGCGTTATCGGCCTTGAGCTGGGCAGCGTGTGGAACCGTTTAGGTTCTGAAGTGACCGTTCTGGAAGCGATGGACTCCTTCCTGCCGATGGTCGACACCGCGATTGCCAAAGAGACCCAGAAACTGCTCAAGAAGCAGGGGCTGGACATTAAACTGGGCGCCCGTGTGACCGGTTCGGAGTCAAAAGGCGAAGAAGTCGTCGTCAAGTACACCGATGCCAACGGCGAACAGGAAATGACCTTCGACAAGCTGATCGTTTGCGTTGGCCGTCGCCCCTACACCAAAGGCGTGATCGCTGACGGTGTGAGCGTTGAGCTGGACGAGCGTGGCTTTATCTTCGTTGACGACCAGTGCCGCACCAACGTGCCGGGCGTCTACGCCATCGGTGACTGTGTACGCGGTCCGATGCTGGCGCACAAAGCGTCTGAAGAAGGCATCATGGTGGCGGACATCATCGCTGGCCACAAAGCCGAGATGAACTACGACACCATTCCGAACGTGATTTACACCTTCCCAGAAGTGGCGTGGGTCGGTATGACCGAGCAAGATGCCAAAGCTAAGGGCATCGAAGTTAAAACCGGTAGCTTCCCGTTCGCGGCCAGCGGTCGTGCCATGGCGAACAACGCCACCGAAGGCAGCGCCAAGATCATTGCCGATGCGGAAACTGACCGTATCCTCGGCATGCACATCGTGGGTCAGCACGCGGGTGAAATGATCGCCCAGGGCGTGATCGCGATGGAATTCGGCTCTAGCGCTGAAGACCTCGCACTGACCTGCTATGCGCACCCGACCATGTCGGAAGCCGTGCACGAAGCGGCACTTGCGGTAGAAGGCCATGCGATTCATATGGCAAACCGTAAGAAGCGTAAGTAATTCGCTAAGCAACAACCAAGCGCCACCGTCAGGTGGCGCAACACTTTCAGCCCTGCGCGGTAGCTTGTAGGAAACTGAAAGTACGGGGATGGTCAGGGCGGTACAGATACGCTGTTAAGTCAACTGATCATCGTTCGAGTCACATGCAACCAATGGCATGAATCGATGAACCTTCACGAGTATCAAGGCAAACAGCTGTTTGCTGATTATGGTCTGCCAGTGTCCAAAGGCTTTGCCGTGGACACTCCCGAAGAAGCAGTAGAAGCGTGCAAAAAAATCGGCGGTGACATGTGGGTGGTTAAAGCCCAGGTTCACGCTGGTGGCCGCGGTAAAGCGGGCGGCGTTAAGCTGATTAAAGACCCGGCAGAAGCTAAAACCTTCGCCGAGCAGTGGCTGGGTAAAAACCTGGTGACTTACCAGACTGACGAAAAAGGTCAGCCGGTTGCTAAAATTCTGGTAGAGACCTGCACCAACATCGCTGACGAGCTCTACCTGGGTGCGGTTGTTGACCGTACTACCCGCCGTGTGGTCTTCATGGCCTCTACCGAAGGCGGTGTTGAGATTGAAACCGTCGCCGAAGAGACGCCGGAAAAGATCCTCAAAGCTGAAATCGATCCGCTGGTCGGCGCACAGCCCTACCAAGCTCGCGAGCTGGCCTTTGCGCTGGGTCTGGAAGGCGATCAGGTGAAGCAGTTCACCAAGATTTTCCTGGGTCTGTCTAAGCTGTTCCACGACAAAGATCTGGCACTTCTTGAGATCAACCCGCTGGTCATCACTGACGAAGGCAACCTGCACTGCTTGGATGCCAAACTGGGCCTGGATAGCAACGCCCTGTACCGTCACCCAGACCTGCAGGCCATGCGCGATCCTTCCCAGGAAGATCAGCGTGAAGCCGACGCGGCGAAGTGGGAACTTAACTACGTCGCCCTCGACGGTAACATTGGTTGCATGGTGAACGGCGCAGGCCTGGCCATGGGCACCATGGACATTGTCAACCTGAGTGGCGGCAAGCCCGCTAACTTCCTGGACGTTGGCGGCGGCGCGACCAAAGAGCGCGTCGCAGAAGCGTTCAAGATCATCCTGTCTGACGACAACGTGAAAGCTGTTCTGGTGAACATCTTCGGCGGCATCGTTCGTTGCGACATGATTGCTGAAGGCATCATCGGTGCCGTTGAGCAAGTGGGCGTTAACGTCCCGGTGGTCGTTCGCCTGGAAGGTAACAACGCTGAATTGGGCGCTGAAAAACTGGCGTCTAGCGGTCTGAACATCATCGCTGCTACCAGTCTGACCGACGCGGCTCAGCAGGTTGTAAAAGCAGCGGAGGGCAAGTAATGAGCATCCTGATCGATAAGAACACCAAGGTCATCTGCCAAGGTTTCACCGGTGGCCAGGGCACGTTCCACTCCGAGCAGGCGATTGCCTATGGCACGCAAATGGTCGGTGGTGTTACACCGGGCAAAGGCGGCCAGACGCACCTGGGCCTGCCTGTTTTCAACACCGTGAAAGAAGCGGTCGAGAAAACCGGCGCAGAAGCCAGCGTGATCTACGTACCGGCACCGTTCTGCAAAGACTCGATCCTTGAAGCTGCGAACGCTGGCATCAAGCTGATCGTGTGCATCACCGAAGGCATCGCGACCCTCGATATGCTCGACGCAAAAGTAAAATGCGACGAGCTGGGCGTACGCCTGATCGGCCCGAACTGCCCGGGCGTGATCACTCCCGGTGAGTGCAAAATCGGTATCATGCCGGGTCACATCCACCAGCCGGGCCGCGTTGGTATCGTTTCCCGCTCTGGTACCCTGACTTACGAAGCCGTTAAGCAGACCACTGACCACGGTTTCGGTCAGTCTACCTGTGTCGGTATCGGCGGCGACCCGATTCCGGGTTCTAACTTCATCGACATCTTGGAGATGTTCGAGAAGGACCCGAAAACCGAAGCGATCGTGATGATCGGCGAAATCGGCGGCACCGCCGAAGAAGAAGCCGCAGCTTACATCAAAGCCAACGTTTCCAAGCCGGTGGTTTCCTACATTGCCGGTGTCACTGCACCTCCTGGCAAGCGTATGGGCCATGCGGGCGCCATCATCTCTGGCGGTAAAGGTACTGCCGATGAGAAATTTGCGGCTCTTGAAGACGCCGGTGTGAAAACCGTTCGTTCTTTGGCGCAAATTGGCGACGCGCTGAAAGAAGTAACCGGCTGGTAAGCCGCGCACTTTCTTCGTGACGCTGAAAAGGGCACCTTGGGTGCCCTTTTTGCGTTTGAGGAGGTTAAGTAAAGCGGTGAGGCGGCTAGCGCTGACGCAGCATGCGCGCGCTGTAGAGCAGTAGCAGCGGCGCACCGGCGGCAAGATACAAGTGGTAGCTAATTAGCCGCCAGACCAGCACGGCGGCAGCGGCCTGCTCCCGGCCCATCAAGGGCAGCAACAGGCTTCCCACCCCCACTTCAGCCGCCCCTGCGCCGCCAGGGAGAAAGCTGAATTGGCTGGCGGCCATAGCTAGCATCTGAGTTAAAAACGTCCAGAGCCAGTCGGCATGCCCACCGATGCCAATCACCGCTAGGTAAAGCAAGCTGTAGCGCAGCAGCCAGTGTAGGGTTGTGAGTGCTAGCATCGCTGCCAACGTGGCTTTGGGTAGCGCCAGCGTCATACGCAGCGCATGACGACAGCGTAACAGTCGCCTAACCAGCCAGCGCCTGCGGCTAGGGCGTATCCAGGCTAGCCACTGGCGTCGAGTACGCAGCAGCTTGGGTAAGTACCCCATCATCAGCGAGACGCCCACCGCTAACAGCGCCAATCCCAGTAACGAGAGCTGTACTAGCCCCTGGTGTGGCCACTGGGCATCCCCGAAAACCGACATCGCCACCAAACCGCTCAGCATCAGCAGAAAGAACAGCAGGTCGCACCCCTGGTCGATGAGAAACACGGCGGTGCCTTTTGAGGGCGAAAATCCCCGCTGGGCAAGTAATAACAGCAGAGTGGCCGGGCCGCCGCTACCGCCTGGCGTTGCGCAGAGCGCGCACTTCGCCGCCAGCTCGATGCCCAGCGCGCCGCGCTGCCCAAGCTGGCCAGCGCGGCCGTTTAGCATCAGGCGCAGCCGGGCGGCGTTTAAATTCCAGCATAGCGCCGCCATGGCGATCATCAGGACCAGTAGGCCAATGGGAAACTGCGCCACATGCTCAAACGCTTGGCTGCCCCCTGCAAGCGATGTGAGCACCAGTGGCGCTACCAGGGCAGCCAGCAGTAGAACGCCGTGTAGCGGACGAAAGCGCAGCAGCCGTTGAGGTTTAGCGACGGACGACACGGGCATCGGGCTGTTCGAGTCCACAGAGGTCGACATAGTGCGTCAGCAGCGAGCCAATGACGCTATCCCAGCTAAACTGGCGCTCAACAAAATGGCGCGCGTAGCGTCCGCTGGCGGCAATATCGTTGCTAAACAGCGCGGAGCAGGCATCCGCCATCGCGTCCGGGTCAAGCGGCTGGCAGAGCACGCCCGCGCCCAGCGGTACGTTCTCAATCAGCGCGCCTGCCCGCGCGCCAATCACCGGCAGGCCGCTGGCCATCGCTTCCTGGGCCACCAGCCCAAAGGTTTCACGGGTGCCCGCATGCAGCAGCGCATCGCTACTGGCAAGCGCGCGGGCCACTTCATGGCTACCGCAGCAGCGGTTGACTACCGTGACATTGCTGGGCACTTGAGTCGGCATGCCCGGCCCCATCAGCAGCAGGTGGTAGTCGCTGCCAAGCGCCCGCATGGTGGCTAGCAGCACGTCGATATTCTTTTCTCGCGAGAAGCGGCCGACAAAAATCAGCAGCTTTTTATCTGCAGGAATACCCATGGCCGTACGGAAGCCGGGGTCGCGCCGTGAAGGGTGAAACTGCTCTAAATCAACCCCTAATGACTGCACGCGCACGTTGGGCACGCCCCATTCGGTGAGCCGGTTGGCCATCGCGTGGCAGGGAGCCAGCACGCTATCAAAGCGCTGGTACAGGTCTACCACGTAGCGAATCAGCCGTTGGCGAACATGGCGACCAAAACGGTCACCCATCAAGTGGGGTAAATCCGAGTGATAGAAACCCACCACCGGCACGCCCAAGCGCTGGCCAGCCTCCAGCGCGGCCCAAGCGGTGACGTAAGGGTCGCCTGCTTCGATTAACGTGGGGGAGAGGTCTACCAAGGCGTCACGCCAAGGGCGGCGGCGCAGCGGGAATCGATAGCCCTGCCCAAGGGGCAGGTGCAGCGCCGGTAGCGTGTGGTGGTCGCCTAAACTATCACGCTCAGGCCCCGGCACCAGCAGGCTGGTGCGAAGGTTAGGCGTGCGCGAGAGCACGCGGTGTTTAGCCTGTAAATAGGTGCGAACGCCGCCGCTTGCCGGGGCGTGAAACATAGTCACATCGGCGATGTGCAAGGTAACCTCCGAGCCACATGAGTGTCATCGAATTACCTTAGGATAGAAATAAGTCAATTCGGCGACAATTGAGCCGCCACTTTTTATTTCCTGCGAACCGCTTCCTGCTTTCTATTTCATCCCATTCCCCTCTTCACCCCCATTGCCAGCTATCGGCTTGGTTGCCGATGGACGTTCTCTTGTGCGTATTAGTTGACTGCTTGCCGAATCAGGCTAATATGCCATCTATATGGATGGTATATGGAATCCAAAGAGATGGTATTGAGGTTGGTGACGTGCTGATATTTGTAACGTGCTTACGTTGGGTGCTTACGTTGGCGGCACGGTTTCAGAAGCCTCACATCCAGCAACATCCACCCGCCGATTGATGATTGAGCACTACGAGGAAGGACACATGAGCGTGCATGAGCTACGCCGTAAGGGCGGTGATTCCAGTGAAAAGATCACCATTAACCTGGGGGTGGTTGACCTGGGGCAGATCGACCTGCTGGTTCAAGAAGGTTTTTACTCCAACCGGACCGATCTAATTCGCACCGCTATTCGTAATCAGCTAGCGACCCATGCCGAGGTCGTCAAAGACACCGTAAGCCGTAAGGCGTTTGTGTTGGGCCTTGAGCATTACAGCCGTGCAGATCTAGAGGCGCTGCAGTCAGCCGGGGAGACGTTGCAAATTCAAGTGTTGGGCATGGCCAGCATTGCCGACGACGTGACGCCTGAGCTGGCCCTTGCCACCATCGAGTCCGTGGTGGTTTTGGGCGCACTTCATGCCAGCAAAGCGGTGAAAGCCGCTCTGGCGGATCGCATCCACTGAACGACTCACTCAATAAGCGCTGACCACGCCATCATTGAATAAGGATATTGAAAATGATCGATGCCACGATGACGAAGCGAATGGAAGAAGCAACGCGGCTCACCCGCGCGGGAAAACTACAAGAGGCCATGGCGATTCTCCAGGGCGGCAGTCCCGACGCTAGAAGCGCAGAAACGACGGATAACTCTTATCAGCACAGCAGTTATCAGCAAGGCGATACTTTTGACGGGACCTGCGAGGTCATCGACGAAGAAGCCACCGTATCGAAGACAGTGCCTTCTGAGTCGCCAGCGGGAGCATTCTCTCCCGGTGATATTCAGATGCCGTCAGCATGGCGCGATAAGTGGATGAAGTATCGTGGTGGCATGGCGCAAGCCGAGCAAGCGCCGAGCCCCAGCGAGAAACCGCAGCCAGGCGCGTTTACTGCCGGTCGGTTTACCCACCCTGTGGGGTCGCGTGATTACAAACTGTATATCCCTAGCGGCTATCATGGGCAGGCGCTGCCGCTGGTAGTGATGCTGCATGGCTGCACGCAGAACCCTGATGATTTCGCTGCCGGAACCGAGATGAACCGGCTAGCCGAAGAGCAGCTGTGCTGTGTGCTCTATCCCGCTCAGCCGATGACCGCGAACAGCTCGAAATGCTGGAACTGGTTCAAGGCCGAAGACCAGCAGCGCGAAGGGGGAGAGCCCACCATCATTGCCGCCATGGCCCGCCAGATCATCGATACCCACGGGCTAGATGAAACGCGCGTCTATGTGGCTGGGCTTTCTGCAGGCGCGGCCATGGCAACTACCCTGGCGATGACCTACCCAGACCTGTTTGCGGCGGTCGGCGTGCACTCCGGGCTACCCCACGGCGTTGCCCAAAGTCTTCCCGATGCGTTAAGCGCTATGCAAGGAGGCTCCGGGCCTCTGGGTGGTGGTAAAGCGAAAGATACTCGTTGGGCATCGGATGTGCCCGTCATTATCTTTCATGGAGATCGTGATACCACCGTGCACCCCAGCAATGCGGAACGCGTGGCCGCTCAGTACCGTCAATCGCGCCAAGCAGGAGCCGCGGTGGAGCAGGGGAAAGTGGCGAATGGCCACTCCTATACGCGTACCACACACCACAACGCGAAGGGCAAACCCCACATGGAGCAGTGGCGCATTCACGGCGCGGGCCACGCTTGGTCAGGGGGTAGCGCTAAGGGCAGCTATACCGACCCTAAAGGCCCTGATGCCACTCAGGAAATGCTGCGTTTCTTCTTGCAGCACCAGCACGCTGGATAAATGCTCTCACCTATCACTGCCACAGACACAACAACGGCGCCTTAATGCGCCGTTGTTGTGTGGTGAGGCTTAGAAGAGAGTGCTAAGCGGCAGGCTTGGCGACCAGCGAGCGAGTCTCTTCACGGGCTTCCGTGAGTGATACGCGCAGGCTATCGCCCAGCTTAAAGCGCTCTTCGCCTTCGATCTGAATGCGGCCCTCTTTGTCATCAATGACCACTTTATCGCGGTCGCTGTGCATCAAGGGGGCGGGCACGAACGCCGTCGCGCCGTTCTCGATCAGGCGAACCCGCATGCCGCCACGGTTGATCGCCATGATCTCTGCGTCAAAGGTGTCCTGATTCTGCGCGGCCGGGGTCAGGTAGCGCACGTAGAGCCAATCTTTCACATCGCGCTCGGCCATGCGGTTCAGGCGGCGGCGCTCGGTGAGCTGCTCGGTGAGCTGTTGGCTGGCTTCTGCCGGAGCCTGCTCACCCTTCAGCACGCGCTTGATCAAGCGGTGGTTGACCATATCGCCGTACTTACGAATCGGCGAGGTCCAGGTAGCGTAGGCGGGCAGCCCCAGGCCGAAGTGCGGGCCAGGCTGGGCCGACATGCTGGTGAAGCCCTGGAAACGGCGCAGGCGCGCATCCAGCCAAGCGTCGTCGCGGCTCTCAAGCGCACGCTTCAGCTCTTTATAGTGGGCAAGCTCGGTAAGTGCTTCCTGAGCGACTTCGATTTCCTGAGTTGCCAGGAACTCTTGTGCCGCTTCGGCTTTTTCCGGCTCGAAAGCGCGGTGCACGTTGAAGATGCCGTGGCCGATATGGCTGGCCAGGAAGTCCGCACAGCAGGCGTTGGCGGCAATCATCGACTCTTCGATCATACGGTTGGCAATGCGGCGGTCTTCGGTATGAATCCCCAGCACGTTGCCCGCTTCATCCAGATCAAACACGTAATCAGGACGATCTTTAAATACCAGCGCGTGCTCGTTACGCCACGCGGTACGCGCTTCGGTCAGCTCACGCAGGGCGTGTAGCTGCTCGGCAATATTATCTGCCGGTGCCCAGTCGCCTTGGCCTTCAATCCAATCAGAGACGCGCTCGTACACCAGCTTAGCGTGGGACTTCACGTTGGCCGCGAAGAAGCGGTAGTCGCCCAGGCTGCCGTCGGCGTTAATGTTCAGTGTGCAGGCCAGGGCAGGGCGCTCTTGGCCTTCCCACAGCGAGCAAAGATCATCCGCCAACTGCTCGGGCAACATGGTCACGTTCTGGCCCGGCAGGTACACGGTAAATGCACGAACGCGGGCTTCCAGGTCAGCAGCGTGGCCCTCTTCCACATAAGCGGTGGGGTCGGCAATCGCCACGCTCAGCTGCCAGCCGCCTTCCGGGCGTGCCACTACGTGCAGCGCGTCATCCATATCGCGGGTTTTTTCACCGTCGATAGTGAAGTACGGCTGCTCGGTGAGGTCTTCACGCGTCAGGCCTTCATCGTGCAGCGGCCAGTCGCTGCCGGCATCCGGGCACTCTTGCTCCAGCGCGTGGCGAGCAAGCGTCACGCGCCACGGCACGGCCGGGTTATCGGCTTTGGCCACTAGCTCATCAATCTGAGTGAAGAAGCCGCGGTCGTTCTCTTTTAGCGGGTGACGCACCAAACGCGCCACGACCCAATCGCCGTCGGCAATGGAGTCTTCATCCAGGCTATTTTTGATGCGTGCTTTTAGAACGTTGCGAATCGAGGGGTGGTCCGGCACCACCGCGAGGCGGCCTTCGCGCTTTTGCACGCGAGCAACGAAGCGGTCTAAACCGGCTTCAATAAGCTTTTCAGGCTCAACCGACTTTTTATCGCCGTTCTCGTGAATCACGGCTTCCACACGGTCGCCGTGCAGCACCTGTTTCATGGCGGGGGGCGGCACGAAATAGGATTCGCCGCTATCAGTTTCAAGAAAACCAAAGCCTTTTTCTGTGGCTTTGATCACCCCTTCAGCGCGCGGGGTGGTTTCACGGATCTGTTGCTTGAGCTGGGCAAGCAGGGAGTTGTTTTGAAGCATGTGTTCAATCAGTTGGCGAGAGTAGGTTGCCACTATACGGATTCCCACTGGCCGCGCCAATCGTTGCTCCTGGGGAAGTGGCGACGGCGACGGCAGGTCAATGACTTACTTACGGTTGGCTGAATCGGTTAAGCTGAGCGAACTGCAACGTTACTCTGCTAACGCACAAGGAGCGCTTTGATGACCCCTCGCCTGATCGTTTCCGACCTTGACGGTACCCTGTTAGGCAGCGACCACCGGTTACATGACAGCACCATTGAGGTGCTCCAAGAGTTGGTTCGGCAGGGGCACCATTTGGCGCTGGCCTCTGGCCGCCACTACCACGATATGCGCGTCTTCCGCGACGAGCTGGGCGTGCCTGCTCACCTAATCAGCACCAACGGGGCCTACACCCACGACCCGGACGATGGCTTGGTTAGCGCGTCGCACCTCAACCCGGATCACGCCCACACGCTGATTCATTTACCCCGGCCGCCCCAAGTGCGCCTCAGCCTTTACCGGGAAGCGGGCTGGCATGTGGATGCCGAAGCGCCACACCTGCTTTCACTACATGCCTCGACAGGCTTTCGCTATGAGGTCGTGCCACCCGAGCAGATGGACGCCAACGGCGTAGGTAAAGTGCTCTATTTGGGCGACCCGGATGCGCTGGCAGAATTGGAGGCTCGGGCCCAAGCGGCGCATGGCGATGGGCTGCACATTACCTACTCCACGGTGGACTCGCTAGAGATCATGGCGGGCGGGGTGAATAAGGGCGTGGCGCTAGCGGCGTTGCTGGAGTCGCTTGGGCTCACCGCCGCCGACTGCCTGGCCTTTGGCGATAACCTCAACGACACCGAAATGCTCACCCTAGCCGGTGAAACCCATGTGATGGCCAATGCCCATCCGGCACTTTTTGACCGCGTACCCGCCGCCCAGCGTATCGGCCACCACGGTGAAGCGGCAGTGGCAACGTGCTTAAAACAGCGCTTTGGGCTGTAGCGTAGTGCGAGTTATGTTGTCCTGTGCTAGCGCTCTGCCACCTTAGTCGATAGCCGCTTGCGGTAGGCGATGTGCTCCACCATCATCTAGCCCCTAAAACGACAATCACCAGGGGCGCTTTCCACAATGACAACCACGCCTGCTACCTTAATGGTCGTCGACGATGACCCAGAAATCCGTGAGCTGCTGGCGGATTACCTGGGTCGGCACGGTTACCAGGTGCTGACCGCCGATGGGGCTGACGCTCTCTACCAACAGCTTGCCGAGCACACGCCGGATTTACTGATCGTCGATGTGATGATGCCGGGGGATGACGGTTTTACCATCTGCCGTGAGCTGCGCAAAACTAACGACACCCCCATCATTATGCTCACCGCCAGCGCTGACGATACCGACCGTATCTTGGGGCTGGAACTAGGGGCCGACGACTATATCGGCAAACCCTTCAACCCCCGCGAGCTGCTGGCGCGCATTAAAGCGGTACTACGCCGCACGCGCCCGGCGGCCGCAGCGGCCGCCCCTCATGAAGCGCGCTGGGTACGTTTTGGTGAGTGGCAGCTCGACCGAATGACGCGGGAATTAGTGGATCACACCGGGGAGCGCACCGCGCTTTCCGGGGCAGATTTTCAGCTGCTCCAGGTGTTTCTAGAGCGCCCCGCCCAGGTGATTACTCGCGATGATCTCTACACCCTGACCCGTGGCCGCGATGCGCCGCCGTTGGACCGCTCGATTGACGTGCACGTGTGTCGGCTACGTCAGCGCTTAGGTGAAGATGCCCAGCATTCACAGCTGATTCGTACCGTACGCGGGGCGGGCTACGTGCTCACGGCCAGGGTAGATGCGGCGTCGTGACGTCGTGGCGACGCTGGCTGAAACGTCACTCGCACTGGCTGCCCGGCAGCCTGCGCGGGCGCTTTGTCATTATTATGATTGCCGGGGTGCTGGCCGCCCAGGTGGCGAGCTATACCATTTGGACTTCCCAGGTGCGCGCCAGCCAGCTCGAACAGCTCGATGAGCTCTCCAGCAATATGGCGTTTAGCATCGCCTCCACCATGAAATTCTTCCGTTCGCTGCCGGTGGACTATCGGCATATCGTGCTGGATCAACTGCGCAGCATGGGCGGCACGCGTTTTTTTGTTAGCGTGAACGAGCGGCGTATTCCCGTGGCGGATATCGGCAGCGGCCCGGAAAAAGAGGTGGTGGTGAGCAACGTGCGCACCATTCTGACCCAGCAGCTCTCGATTGATGATGTGGTGGTGGAGTTCTCCCGCCCGGAAACCCTACGGGTCTTCAATAATGAAGTGCTGCTTTACGACCTGCCGCCCCGCTGGGGCCAGCACAGCCTGTTAATGGAACCCCTTTCGCCGCCCATTCTGGTGGTGCAGCTGGAGCTTGCTCCCGATACCTGGCTCTATGTCGCCACGTTGCTGGGCGTGCCGGATATTTTCAGCGGCTACCGCTGGCTCTCAGAAGAGCGGCTGCTGGCGGGCATCGTCGTGCTGCTCACCGTGCTGGCGCTGTCGCTATTGGGCATTACCAGCGTGACGCGGCCGCTGGCAAGGCTCTCCCGGGCGGCGCGTCAGTTAGGTGATGACCTGGACAGCCCGCCGCTGAAAGAGAGCGGGCCCAAGGAGGTAGCGGCCACCGCCGTAGCGTTTAACCGCATGCAGCGGCGTATTCGCGAGCAGGTGGAGGAGCGCGAGCGGCTCTTCTCTGCAATCTCCCACGACTTAAAAACGCCGATTACCCGCATGCGCTTACGGGCCGAAATGCTGGATGACCCGCTTCAGCGCGAGCGCTTCTGCGCCTCGCTGGATGAGCTATCCGAGTTGGTCAAAGGCGCGCTCGCCTCGGTCAAGGGGCTCGATTTACATGAAGAGCCGCAGCCAACGGATCTCAACGCGCTAACGACCGAGCTGGCCGAGGCGCTGCGCTTGCAGGGGGGCGAAGTGCAGGTGGCAGGGCAGGTGGCGCCACTAACGGTCAAACCGCTGGCGATGAAGCGCTGCCTGGCGAACCTATTAGAGAATGCGGTGTTTTACGGCCAGCGGGCGAGGGTAACGCTGGAAGAGCAGGCGGGCGTGGTGCGCCTACATATTCACGACAGTGGCCCTGGCATCCCTAAGGATCAGCTTGGCCGCGTGTTTTCACCCTTTGTACGCCTGGAGGTGTCCAGAAGCCGCCACACCGGTGGAAGCGGCCTGGGGCTAGGCATTGCCCGGCATATCGCCCGTGCCCATGGGGGCGATATTACCCTTGCTAATCACCCCGCAGGCGGCTTGTTGGCCACGCTAACGCTGCCTCGCCAATCAAGTGTTACAGACTTGTAATACTATGCAGGACTCGGTAACTCCCGTTATGCGGCTCGCTGTCGTACTCTGCTAAAAGCCGTTTTGCACCGCGTGTGTCACGGCATTACAACAGCGATAGCCGCCAAGCCTTTCAGGGCTGGTGTTCGCGATAACAACAATAGCAGGAGCTACCCATGCTGATTAAGCAGTTGCCCACGTTTAAAAAATCCGCCCTCGCACTGGCCTTAGCGGCAGGCACCGCCATGGCCGCAGGCACTACCCAAGCAAGCGATGTAGAAGTCCTCCACTGGTGGACATCCGGTGGTGAAGCCCGCGCGGCCAACGTCCTCAAAGAGCTACTCGAAGCCGAAGGTTACGGCTGGCAGGACTTTGCTGTAGCCGGTGGTGGCGGTGAAACTGCGATGACGGTGCTTAAATCCCGCGCCATGTCAGGTAATCCACCCTCCGCCGCGCAAATTAAAGGCCCGGAAATTCAGGAGTGGGGCGAGCTTGGCCTGCTGGGTGACTTAAATGAAGTGGCGGATGCCGAAGGCTGGAACGACCTGTTACCAGGGATCGTGGCCGATATTATGCGTTACGACGGCCAGTACGTAGCCGTGCCCGCGAACGTACATCGGGTTAACTGGCTGTGGGCCAACCCGGACGTGCTGGAAGCCGCTGGCGTAGAAATGCCCACCACCCTAGACGAGCTGTTTGCCGCCGGGGAAGCCATTCGTGAAGCGGGTTTTGTGCCGCTAGCCCACGGTGGCCAGTCCTGGCAGGACGCCACCGTGTTTGAAAGCGTGGTGTTAGGCAGCCAAGGCACCGAGTTTTACCAGCAGGCGCTGGTGGAGCTAGACCCAGAAGCACTGGGCGGTGAGCAAATGGTCGCCGCACTGGAAGACTTCAAACGCCTGCGCGAGCTTATGGATGAAGGCATGCCGGGCCGCGATTGGAACATTGCCACCGCGATGGTAATTGAAGGCGTGGCAGGCTTTCAGCTGATGGGCGATTGGGCGAAGGGTGAGTTCACCGCCGCAGGTCTGACCGCCGGTGAAGACTACCTGTGCGCCGCCGCTCCGGGCACCGAAGACGCCTTTACCTTCAACATTGACAGCCTGGCCATGTTCCGCGTGACCGATGATGCCGAGCGTGAAGCTCAGCACACGCTGGCGCGCTTGGTGTTAGAGCCCACCTTCCAGGAAGCCTTCAACCTAGCCAAAGGCTCCATTCCCGCGCGTCCTGACCTGGATATGAGCGAGTTCGACAGCTGCGCCCAGCAGTCGATGGCTGATTTCCAACGTACCGCTGAAGAGGAGGGGTTAGTGCCCAGCATGGCCCATGGTATGGCCGTTCGTGCCGACGTTCAGGGGGCTATCTTTGACGTCGTGACCAACTACTTCAACGACGCCGATATGCCCGCCGAAGAGGCTGCCCAGCGACTGGTCAGCGCCGCAGAAGCCGCTTCGTTTTAAGCGCGGCACCGTTGGCAATAGCGCAAGCACGCGCTGAACGTACGTAACCAGCGCCGCCGCAACGGCGGCGCTAGCGGTTGACTGGCGAGGAATTCCCCATGAGCGAAACCCCAACGCGCACCGCGTTGCGGCCAACGGCCTCTGGTCGGCTGCAGGCCTGGCTGCCAAGGCTAGTGCTGGCACCCTCGGTGGCGGTGTCTCTGTTTTTTGTTTACGGCTTTATGCTGTGGACCTTTGTTCTATCACTCACCAGCTCGCGCATGCTGCCCAGCTACGATTTTGTCGGGTTTGGCCAGTATGCGCGGCTGATGGCCAACGAGCGCTGGTGGGTGGCCTCTACCAACCTGATGATCTTTGGCACGCTGTTTATCGTGATCTGCTTAGTGCTGGGTGCGCTGCTGGCGATGCTGCTGGATCAAAAGATTCGTCAGGAGGGCGCGCTACGCACGGTGTATCTCTACCCCATGGCGCTGTCGTTCATCGTCACGGGGGTCGTGTGGAAGTGGCTGCTGAACCCGCAGCTTGGCATCCAGGCCATGGTGCGCAGCTGGGGCTTCGAGTCGTTCGAGTTCGACTGGATCGTTGATCCGGATATGGCGGTGTATACCCTGGTGATCGCCGCCGTTTGGCAGGCCTCTGGCTTCGTAATGGCGCTCTTTCTCGCCGGTCTGCGCGGTATCGACGATAGTATTATCAAAGCTGCCCAGCTTGATGGCGCGAGCCTGCCGCGCATTTACTGGCGGGTGGTCATGCCCTGCCTGCGCCCAGTGGTGTTCAGCGCAGTGATGATTCTGGCCCACATTGCGATCAAGAGTTTTGACTTGGTAGTGGCGCTCACTGGCGGCGGGCCGGGTTATGCAACAGACTTACCCGCCACCTTTATGTACACCCACGCCTTTAACCGTGCGCAAATCGGCCTGGGCTCTGCCAGTGCCATGCTGATGCTCGGCGGTGTGCTGGCCATCCTGATTCCTTACCTCTACTCCGAACTAAGGAGCCGCAAACATGGCTAATGTGATTCGTCGCCAAACGCCTGCGGCCAAGTTGTGGCGGGGCGTGCTGTACGCGGTGCTGGTCATCGCTGCGCTGTTCTACGTGCTGCCGCTGGTGGTCATGCTGATGACCTCCATTAAGCCGCTGAGCGAAATCAGCGCCGGTACGCTGCTGTCGTTACCGCAAAACCCAACGCTGGCCCCCTGGACAAAAGCCTGGGGCGAAGCCTGCACCGGCATGCGCTGCGAAGGCGTGGGCGGTTATTTCTGGAACTCCTTTGCCATCGTCATTCCTGCGGTGCTGATCTCCACCGCCGTGGGAGCGCTGAACGGCTATGCCCTGACCAAATGGCGCTTCAAAGGCTCCGAGCTGGTGTTTGCGCTGATGCTGTTTGGCTGCTTTATTCCGTTTCAGGTGGTGCTGCTGCCTATGGCACAAACCCTGGGCTGGCTGGGGCTTTCCAGCTCGCGGGCGGGACTGATCCTGGTGCACGTGGTGTTTGGTATCGCCTTTACCACGCTGTTCTTCCGCAACTTCTACGTGGGCATTCCCAACGAGCTGGTGTCGGCGGCCAAGCTGGACGGTGCCGGGTTTTTCCGTATTTTCTGGCGCATCCTGCTGCCGGTGTCCGCCCCTATCATCGTGGTGTCGGTGATTTGGCAGTTCACCCAAATCTGGAACGACTTCCTATTCGGCGTGGCATTCTCGGCACACGATACTCAGCCGGTTACCGTGGCGCTCAATAATCTGGTGAACACCTCCACCGGCGTGCGCGAATACAACGTCGATATGGCCGCCGCCATGATTGCCGCGCTGCCCACCCTGGTGGTGTACGTGCTGGCGGGTAAATATTTCGTACGTGGGCTGACGGCAGGCTCCGTAAAGGGCTAATAACAATAGGATTTTGATAATGGCAGCGTTAGAGATTCACAACGTACGCAAAGAGTTTGGCAGCGAGCGGGTGCTGAAAGATGTCAGCATTTCCATCGATTCCGGCGAGTTTTTGATTCTGGTGGGGCCATCCGGCTGTGGTAAATCCACGCTGATGAACGCCATCGCAGGCCTTGAACCGGTCACCAGCGGCAATATCTATATCGACGGCGAAGACGTCACTTGGCGCACCCCCGCCGAGCGCGATATTGCCATGGTGTTCCAGTCCTACGCCCTGTACCCCAGCATGACCGTACGCCAAAACATCAGCTTCGGCCTAGAGATGCGCAAAGTGCCCAAGGCCGAGCGGGAAGCCGCCGTGGAGCGGGTGGCCGATCTGCTGCAGATTTCCCACCTGTTAGAGCGCAAGCCCGCCCAGCTCTCCGGCGGCCAACGCCAGCGGGTGGCCATGGGCCGCGCCCTAGCGCGGGAGCCTAAGGTCTATCTGTTTGACGAGCCGCTCTCAAACCTGGACGCCAAACTGCGCGTAGATATGCGCACCGAGATCAAAAAGCTCCACCAGCGTTTAGGCACCACCATCGTCTACGTTACCCACGACCAAGTAGAAGCCATGACCCTGGCGGACTGCATCGCGGTGATGCGTGATGGTCATATTCTGCAGTTAGGCAGCCCTGATGAGGTCTATAACAACCCGGTGGATATGTTCGTAGCGGGTTTTATGGGTTCACCATCGATGAACTTCATCCGCGCTACGCTGGAAGCCGACGGCGATGGCTATGCACTGCGCATTGCCACCCCCGACGAAGCCGACCTGCTACTGCCGTGGCCAGCGGCCCGCCATACGGCAGGGCTAGTGGAGCAGCTCGACAAGCCGGTGATTCTCGGCCTGCGGCCTGAACACTTTAGTGAAGAGGATGTGCGGCTGAGCGAGCAGGCCGAAGGCACTCTGCTGGAAGCCAAGGTGAGCGTGGTGGAGCCGACCGGTGCCGATATTCTGCTGCGCCTGCCGCTGGGCGAGCAGGAGATTACCGCGCGGGTTGGGCCGAAGTGTGAGGTGTCGCCCGGTGAGCGCTTGGCGCTGAGGGTCGATATGTCCCGGGCGGTGCTGTTCGATGCTGAAACCGAGCAGCGGCTGGCTTGAGCCGCTGGGTGAGCAGTGTTAATCGTGGTTGCGCGCGGCGGGGGCGGGCTCTTTATCAAGCCGCTTGATCTGCCGCCAGAGGTCTTGGCGAAGGTCGGCTAGTTTGGGCTGCTCTTCTGGTGTAAACGCCACCGGGCGGCACAGCCGCTGAGCGCGCATACCGAGGCGGGCGCTCAGCAGCCCCGTCGCTAAGCCTTGGCCGGCTCTTGCTGAAAGGCGGCCTGCCAAATCTAGCGAGAGCATGTCCATGCTGGCATCGGTAGCCAGTTCGCTGGCGCCTGCAAACGCCATGTTATGCAGCACGTGGCGAAATAGCCGCAGGCGGCTGGCGTAGCCAAGTTCCAGGCCGTACAGGCGGCTCAACCGATCCACCATGGCAAGGCTGCGCCACGCCACCAGCGCCATATCCACCAGGGTTAGCGGGGAAACCGCCACCATGATGGCGGTTTCCCCCGACATGCGCGTAATCAACCGCTGAGCTTCCCGGTCACGGGGGGCTAGCAGGTGGTAGCGCAGCAGGGTTTGAATCTCTTCACCGCTATGGTGAGGCTGGCACGCCCGCTGAAAGGCCAGCCAGTGCGGGTCGTCGTTGCTCAGTGCAAGCTGCTGTTTTAACTGAACGGCCATCGCCTGGGCCTGCTGGCTGGAGCGCTGGGGAAGCTCGGCTAGGTTGGCCCGTAGCTGATCGTGCCGCTTTAAGCGCCGCAAACGGCCCAGCTCCTTGAGAAGCGATACGCCACCCAAGCCAATCAGGCTAATCCCAAACAGCTGCCACGCCATCGCCATCCAATGGGACTGGGACAGCGCGTCAGGAATGCCGGTTGCAAGCTCTACCGTGCCGAGTGTGGCTCCGCCTGCCAAGGCGAACATCAGCCCCCAGCGGCGCTTGCGGGGCGCGCCAAGGGTCTCTTCCGGCAGCGCTTTGAGTTCGGCTTGGGTCGCCAGCGGCTGGTGCGATTCAGTCGCTGCAAATCGTTCATGCTGGCGCAGGGTTTCCTGGGCAGGTTCGGGCGGCGCTTCGGTGTGGAAGTCGCGGCGGGGCTGAGGGTTGCTCATATCAGTTTGTCTCCAATCAGCCAGTCAATCGCGGCGTCCATACGGATGTGGGGCAGTGCCTCGCTATCGGCGGGCATCGGGCGGAAGCTGGGGAAATCAAACCCTTGCTGCTGCCAAAAATCGGCTTTGGGCAGGCGGCTGGGCACATCGCCGGGGTACACCAGCACGTCTTCGCCTTCTAACGTGGTGCCTTTCAGCGCTGGCGTTCGCTTGCCATCATGAAGCACTTCGCGGGCCTCGGTGGCGCGAATGGCCGCCAGCGACAGCGCTTTCACCGGGATATCGGCAAAGCGTAAGTCTTTCAATGGCTCCGCCAGCAGCGCTTCTAACAGCTGCACCACCTGGGTGTGCTGGTCGGGGGTGACATGGTCCGCTTTGGTAGCGGCAATGGCGAGGCGGTCGATTTTGGGAGCGAACAGGCGGGTCAGCAGGCTGCGCTTGCCGTAATCAAAGCTCTTCATCAGCTGTTGCAGCGCGCGGGAAAGATCCTCGAAGCGCTCCGGCCCGGCATTGAGCGCGCCCAGCACGTCCACCAGCACAATCTGGCGGTCAAAGCGGCGGAAGTGGTCGCGGTAGAAGGGGCGCACCACCTGCTGCTGATAGTAGCGAAAACGCGCCGCCAGGGTGGCGTAGAGGCTCGACTCGGGCAGGGCGTCGAGGGGTTCTTTGGGAGTATCTAATCCGGGCAGCGGGAAGAACTGCAGCACCGGTGCGCCATCCAGCTCGCCGGGCAGCAAAAAACGCCCTGGCTGCAGGTCAGAAAAGCCCGCCTGCTTGGCGCGACGCAGGCCCAATGCGTAGGCCTCGGCCAGCGTGGCGAGCTGTGCTTCATCGGCTTCTGCCGTAGGGTCTAGCTGCTCTGCCTCGGCCAGCCATTCGCTAAACAGTGCCCGGCGATGAGGGCCTTCGTGCTGGGCTTGGCTCTGGCTCCAGCTGTAGAAGTCGTGCTGCAGCAGCGGCAAATCCAGCAGCCATTCGCCGGGGTAGTCGAACAGATCCAGCGTCAGGTGAGCGATATCCGGAGTGAACCAGCCCTGCTGGGCAGGGCGGTAGCGCAGCTGTAAACGCAGCTCGCTAATGCCGCGGGTGGGCTCGGGCCAGCGCGGCGGTGTATCTCTCAGCGAGGCCATGCCGGGGTCATAGGGGAAACGTGGCACGCCTAAGTCCGGCTGATTTAAACGCTGCGCGCCTAGCAGTCGGCCTTCACGGGCAACCGGTAGCAGGTCTAACTGTGCTTCTACGCCTGCATGGCGTAGTTGGTTCACCAGCGAGGTTAAAAACGCCGTTTTACCCGCTTGCGAAAGGCCCGTTACCGCCAGCCGCAGCTGCCGGTCTCGGCTTCGCTCTAACATGTTGCTCAATTCGCGGCTTAACGGCTGGCGCATCCTGTCGCTTCCTTCATCGGGTGGGGCATCTTGGCAAGGTAGTCGAGCGTTAGCGCTGCCACATCAAGACAAGCTGGGAGAGCATGGGCAGGGTCGCAATGATAAAACCGACGACCGCGAGGCTATAGCCGGGCCAGCGGCGCTGCATTTTTTGCGCAAGCGTTAAGCCAACCAAGCACACCACCATGCCGATCAGGTTAAAGGCAAGCGTGGCTGCTTCCAGCCATTGCTGTGGATCCATCGTCGCTCCTTGGGGGTATCAATGGCCTGATCATAGCAAAGCCTTGATGAACCGATCATTAACCGCGGCTTATTGTCGTCCCTAGCAGGTGCTGTGCCCCTGGTACTAACCAGACGGGGTCAAGGCGAGTATTGGCGGCTTCAACGCATAAAAAGTGTTTGGCGGCG
This sequence comes from Vreelandella lionensis, assembly GCF_044543515.1. NCBI lineage: Bacteria > Pseudomonadati > Pseudomonadota > Gammaproteobacteria > Oceanospirillales > Halomonadaceae > Vreelandella > Vreelandella lionensis. The sequence continues at coordinate 162,285 of NZ_JBITWC010000004.1, forward strand.
TCGGCGGGTGTGTCGCTAGGCAGGTCGCTATCCGGGTGCCAGACGACCGTGGAGTCGCTGGACTGCTTGCCGATGCGCAGCGTGCGCTGGCCGTCGTTGAGCAGCACCGCTTCATTGGTGTGATAAATACGGTCGACTGGGCCACGAATCGCCAGCGTGCCCTGTTGCTCAGATTCAGCAAAGTCACGCAGCTTATCCAAATAGCGCGCGCCTGCTAGGCCTTCTAAGTGGCATTGATGCGCCTCATTAACGGCCAGGTAGGTATGCAGTGCGCCGCTAGTTTTGATCGGAGCATCGCCAATGTTTTCGCTGATGATCTCAACGTTTAGCCGCTGGGCGTTGGCTTGAATGACCACGCGGGCGGTGAGCTGGCTATGTAGGCGCTCTTCCGGCGAGAGGTGCACTTCGATGCCTTCGGCGTGGTCATCAACGGCGTCCAGGCGCCACATGGCGTGGCGGGCAAGCCCGTGGAAGGGGCCGGTACGCTCAGGGCTCTCATCGGCGTAGCGCTCGTCGGCAAACCAGGGCCAGCAGAGCGGAATGCCGCCACGGATCGCGCCCGGCAGCGCCTGCGGCGTTGGCGTCACCCATAGCCAGTCGGTGTCATCGGCGGGCTGAAAGTGCAGCACCTGCGCGCCCTGCAGGCTGATCGCCATTTCCCCCCAGACCATGTTGAAGAGCGCGACGTCACGCCCCTCCCAGGTGACCCGTTGATGACCATCAACGCTGCTAAGTAGCTGTTTAAGGGAGTCGGGAATCATAAGAGGATCCTTGTGGGAAAAGGCAACAAATGGGCAGAACAGTAGCGCCGTGTGCTATGGTAGGACAAGGATAGGTTGAAGGTAAAACCCCAAGCTGAGTGAAACCAAGGAGGTTGTATGAGCTTTATAGCATGGTTAATTATTGGTGGTTTAGCTGGCTGGATTGCTGGCAACATCATGCGTGGCGGTGGTTTTGGTATTTTAGGCAACATCGGCGTGGGTGTGGTTGGTGCGCTCGTCGGGGGCTTCTTATTTAGTTTGCTGGGTTTACAGGCGGGTGGCTTTATCGGCTCGCTGGTCACGGCAACCGTGGGGGCGGTGGTCTTGCTATGGGTCATTAGTAAAGTCAAAAGCGCTTAGCGCACGCTGCTCTTTGCGGTAATCGCTGCCCGGCCTTTGTGCCGGGCAGCGCTGTTTTGTGCGGCTGCTATCGGTCTTAGCCGCAGATTCCGTTACACTATGCCGCTTTTGGCGGCCTCGTTGGTCTGCTCTGGTTGGTTATGGCTTTTATTGATCGCTTTCTGTTTCTTCGAGGTGTCTTTTGGTCGACGCACTAAATGCCTGGTGGGCTCAACAGCTGGTGCTGTGTGATTGGGCTTTTACACCGCACCCACTGGCGGTGGATGCGGTCGCGGCGGAGCAACGCCTGCTAGAACTGGGTATTACAGATCGTGGCGCGTTGGCAGACCAGCTGTTTTTTGCACTCGGCGCACCATCAGGCAGCGCCGATCAGCTGTTGGGCGCGCTGGAGTGGGCAGCACTCGCCGGGGCGGCGGGTTGGCTAAGCCAGGCTCAGGCGACGAACTGGGCACACCACTTAACACGGCGCATCACTTCTGACTACAGCGATCAGCGAGCGTGGCTGTCGGATCTACGTCGTGCGCTGGGGGCCAAAGGTTGGGAAACTGGCGCAGATGACCGTTTTATCGACGCCTGCCAAGCACTGGCAGATCTAGAGAGTGAAGGTGAAGGTATCACATGGCAAGCTCTGGATACTGAGCTAGCGCAACGCCCTGCACCGGCTTCGCTATGGCCGCAAGCCCCAGAAGCTCAGCCTTGGCGGTTGGGCGCGCTGTTTCGCCCAGTGGTGAGCTACCCGGCTAGCGCCGCCGACTGGCCCGATGCCAGCGAGTGGTTAGGGCACATCTGGCAAGTGTATGACCGCGAGCAACTATTAGAAGTGATGCTATGGCTAAGCGCCCAGGGTGAGCGCCAGCGCTGGGATATTGAAGCCCGCGAGCTGCTGACCATGGATCGCGCCCAGCGCCAAGAGTGGCAGCGGGGTGCGGTGAACGATGCTCCCTACGCGCCCGTGCTCACTGCGTTCGTCAATCAGGGCGAGCCGTTGGAGTGGGCCGCCTGGGACTGGCTGCGGCTAGTGGAGCTCGCCTGGGCTGGTGCTTGCTGCGGCTGGCTAAGCCAGGCGGAAGCGGACGACCTAGCGGCCCATGCGGCTGACCTCGTGGGTCGTCGTTACCACGACTGGCACGCAGTACTGAAAGCCTACATGCGCGGGCAAAGCCTGTTCGAGGGCGTTGATCGCCGGGGGATGACACCCAGCGCCCGCCACAAGCTGTTAATGCATGCTGCCCATAGCCCCTGGAAGCACTCGCTGGGTGCATTATTGGACGAGCCGACTCGCCAAGCCTCGCGTACGCGTATCAAAGCGTGGCGCAACACGCCGCACCATTGGCTGCTCGCCCTGGCTGGCGTACGCGAGCCGGATGTCATGCTGCGTCAGCTCAATCCCTCGGCCCCGATTGCCGAGCAGCGCCGCGCTGATGCCGCCGTCTACCTACAGGATTCACTTGGCCTGCATGCAGATGAAGGCCATCAAGTGCTGGCGCGCTATTGGCTACCCGCCCAGGCCCACCACCTCAACCAACTAGCGGCGGATGCCGTTCACGGCGTGCTGCCTCCGTCGCAAACGCGCTTTGGCCAACCGACCCCTGATGAGCTAAAACAGCGCAATGCGGTGAAAGGGGTGAGCCGCCACGCCGCCACGATTCACATGGCCGAGAAGTTTGCGTTCTACCTGCACATGGCCCTCGATAGCGGCCTATTCGAGCGTGAGCCACTGATGCAGCACGCCAGCGCCCTACGGAGCTGCCTATGCCGTTTTTATGCCACGCCCAAGCGCCTGCTAGAAGCCTGGTTTGCCTGGGAGAGCTGCCTGCCGGAGCCGGAACATGACTCGCTGATCAATGAAATTGCTTGGCACCTGGAAGACCCTGGCAGCTTGTTCCATTGGCTGGATTGGCGGCCAGATGCCTGGTGTGAGCCTGGCGAACGGCCCACGCTGAGCCATTTTACGGCGATGTCGTTGGTGGGGCCGCTGAACAGTGCGGTGTGGAGCGAGCCGCAGTTGGAAAGCCTTCGTGAGTGCGCCGATATTCGCGAATGGGTAGAGAGCCACTACCACCTCACCAGCGCCGACGATATGCAGGAGTTTTTAACCTTCATGCTAGAGTCGGGTGACCGCCAGGAGTACCAGATCAACTACGCGCCCTACACGCTGAATCCTGAGCGCCTAGCAGCAGAAATCGACATTTTGGAATCCGGCGGCTGCGGCGAAGAAGAGCGCCACCACCTGCTACGCCTGCGCCGTGTCAGTACCAACGAAGATGGCTGTAACGATGTCGACATGGCCGCCTGGGACATTGCTCAGCTCGTGGATCTCGCTATTGCGGCACGGCAGCTAGGCTGGCTCGACAAGCAGGCGTTTGCTGAGGTGCTCGACCGCGCCTACCAATTAGCGGCGGATCACTACTCCGGCTGGCAGGAGTATGCGGGTGGCATGTACGCAGGCTTCTCGTTTTTTATGGGCGAAACCCCCGAGCGGGAGAGCTTTTTAGCGGGCTTCCGGCAGGCGCTGGTGGCGTGGCTATGCGGCGCGCCGGTGCTGGCCGGCCCCTGGGCAAGCCTTGATTTTCCGGGCAATAAGCCGCGCCATTTTGCGCCGCTGCATATTGATACGCTGCCGGGTGATCAACGGATTCTACATTAGACTCGCCAAGCATAGGACAACTGGCTTATAGTCCAGGGTTTATAAAAATGAGTTTTCTCATGCTTGGGTCTTTTCCATTTTTCATTCTGTCACGAGGTTAATCGCATGGTTGCGTCGCCACACCCCGCTGTGACCGCTGTCCGTGTTGTAAGTGTTTGTGTTGTCGTTGCTTTGTTAGCTGGCTGTGCAGGCTCCGCCTCACGTCAGGGCATGGAAGCCCCTGAGGATTATTTCTCGATGTCGCTTCCGGGCATGGAGGGTGCTACTCCTCAAATGTCGCCCGTTGACCCCATTAATGCGCAGTTGCGTAACCTGCAGACGCCCCCGCCAACGGTCGTTCGCCAAGCGCTGTTAGAGCAGCATCAGCGGTGGGCCGGAACGCCTTATCGGATTGGAGGGACGACGGATCGAGGGATCGACTGCTCTGCCCTGGTAAGAAACGTTTTCCGCGATACCTTTGACGTTGAGTTACCCCGTACTACCTATGATCAAGTGCATGAGGGACGCCCGATCGACCGCCAAGAGCTGCAGGCGGGCGATCTGGTCTTCTTCCGCCCCCCTGGACGCTACAATCACGTGGGCATTTACGTCGGCAATGGCTATTTCCTCCATGCGTCCACATCCAAGGGCGTGATTATTTCACGTTTAGATAATAGCTATTGGCAGCGCTACTACTGGCAGTCGCGTCGTGCCCTAGAGCCGACCAATCTGGCCCAGCTCAGCAGTCGTTATACGCCGTAAGTGTCGGCCGTGCGCGTCGGTCAACATTGGAAAGGACATGATTGAAGCAAAAACGCGCGCCTGGTGGCGCGCGACGGCGGCCCTATGTTTAGGGTCGTTTTTGGTGTTTATTAACCTGTATGTGCCGCAACCGCTATTGCCGGGTCTGAAAGAGGCTTACGGGGTTTCCACCTTAGGCGTCAGTCTGCTGATGTCGGTATCTACGCTCTCTTTGGCCTTGGCGCTTCTGGTGTTTGGGCCGCTCTCCGATGCCATTGGCCGCGAAGGCATTATGCGCATCACGTTGCTCCTGGCGGGTGGTTTGTCGCTTGCCTTAGCTTTTGCGCCTACCTTCGAGAGTTTATTGTTTCTGCGTTTGCTGCAAGGCTTCGTGCTCGGCGGCTTACCCGCCGTGGCCATTGCCTGGATGGGCGACGAGTTCGATAAAACTGCCTTGCTGAGCGCCGTGGGACTCTATATCGGGGCCAATTCGTTAGGCGGTATTAGCGGGCGTATTGTCGGTGGCGGGGCGGCGGCAATAGGCGGGCCTAGCGCTGCGTTCCTCGCGGTGGGGGCCATGACCGTGGTGGGTTGCATCATCTTCTGGCGGCTATTGCCCAATAGCCAAGCCTTTGCGCCTAAGCGCTTTCAATTACGCCAAGCGGTGGGGGACCTGCTCGGTCATTTACGTTCCCCTGTGCTGCTTGCCGCCTACTGCTTGGGCGGCATTAACTTCCTGATTTTTATTAATCAATACAGCTATATTACTTTCCGTTTGGCGGATGCACCGTATCAACTGGCGGCCAGCGGCCTGGGACTGATCTTTCTCACTTACTTAGGCGGCACCTTTGGCTCGACAGTGTCGGGTAAGTTGGCGGGTCGCTTTTCCCCCGCCAGCTGCATAAGTGCGGGCATTGTGATTCTCATGTTAGGCACCGCCGTGACTCTGGCGGACTCGCTGGCGCTCATCATCCTAGGCTTAACCATTAACGCCTTCGGCTTCTTTATGGCGCACTCATTGGCCTCTAGCTGGGTGGGGCGATATGCCCAAGGGGCACGGGGCAGCGCCTCGGCGCTCTATCTGGTGTTTTACTACCTCGGTGCCAGCATTGGCGGATTTTGGCTAGAGCCTTTTTGGCGCTGGTCCCAGTGGCAGGGCGTGGCTATCGGCTCGTGGCTGCTGCTGTGCGTGACGTTGGCCATTGGTGTTGGCTTATGGCGCTTTGAGCGCCGTGCTGCTAACACGTAAGCTGCCACCTGCCAGATGCCACTGTTGATGGCACAGCCGGTTGAGTAGTGCTGTGTCGTGACTAATCACGATGACGCCAAGCTGGTGGCGTTCAGCGTGGGCTTTGAGCGTCTGCCATAGCGTCAGCTGAGTGATCGGATCCAGCATGGTGGAGATCTCATCGGCCACCACATAGCGGACACCGGGGGCGAGGGCGCGCAGCACGCACACTCGCTGTAGCTCGCCGCCGGAGAGTGCGCTGGGAAAACGCTTAAGCCATTGCGGCTCAATCCCAAAAGCCTCCATCAATGTATCTGATGGTGTCCACGCTTCCCTCAATATCTTTCCTACCCGCCAGCGCGGGTTCACCGCCAATTCAGGCGACTGCGGCAGCCGCTGCACGGGGCGTCGTCCACGTTTAGGCAGCGGAGAGCCATCTATCGTCACGCTGCCGTGGTGGGGCGTGAGCTGGCCTGCCAATAGCTTGCCAAGCGTTGATTTTCCCGCTCCAGAGTCACCGCTGAGCCCTAACCACTCGCCGGGCGCAAGGCGTAGGGAAATATTCGTTAGCAGGGGCGAGCCTGACGCAAAGTGAAACGATAGTTGATGGGCTTCAAGCAAATGCTGGCTCCTGGCGCGCGAATCTGGGCTGCGTGCTGAACGCGTTTTCCGGTAGCGCCTGCCACAAGGTTCGCGCATAGCAACTCATAAGCTGCTCGCCCTGGCCTTGGAAAGCCTGGGCAGGTGCGGTTTCCAGCGCTTGGCCCTGGCGAATCACGGAAACCCTGTCGGCAATGGTAAGGGCATGGCGCAGATCGTGGGTAATCAGCATCACCGCTTTGCCCTCTAGGGCGATAGCTTTTAGTGCTGCCAGCACACGGTCGCGTTGGTTGGGGTCAAGGCCTACGCTGGGCTCATCGGCAATCACCAGACGTGCGTTGCCCACCTGGGCCATAGCGATGAGCACCCGCCGCGCCATGCCGCCTGACAGCTCGTGGGGGTAGTGGGTAGACGCGTGGCTAAGCTGATAGCGGCTCAATAGCTCATCGGCGCGCTGCTGGGCGGCTGAGCGACCAAATCCTGCCCGTTGGGCCGCCCAGCGTACCTGATGCTGGCTGCGGGCGAGCGGGTCAAGAGCATTCAACGATTGAGGAATGAGCGCCAACTGATGCCCCCTCAGCTGCCGCTGGCGCGCTGGTGTTAAGTCCTCCCCCTGGAAGCGCAGCTCTCCTGCGACCCGTGCCGCTTGGGGCAGTAGCCCCATAATGGCGTAGGCCAGCAGGCTTTTACCTGCGCCTGACGCACCCACCACAGCATGCACTTCGCCCGGCTGAAGGTGCAGCGAGAGCGACTCGATACAGGTGGTCCACTCCCGTCGCCACCAGCGGGGGTAGTAGGGGAGTTGCAGGGTTAGCCGGTCAATGGTCAGCATGGCAAACTCCTTGTTAAAAATCGCGATCTTTACAGCGCTTTGCGCAGCATCGAGGCGAAGCGTTCAATCGCCAGTACCATCAGCAGTAAACCCAGCCCAGGAAACACCCCTAGCCACCAGTAGCCGCCGGTAAGGTAGCGCATGGCGTCGGCCAGTAATACGCCGATGGCGGGCTGGGTAGGGTCTAAGCCAACGCCTAAAAAGGTCAGGGCTGCTTCATGCAAAATGGCGTGGGGAAACAGCAGCAGTGCGCCGACCAAGCAGTGAGGCAGCACATGGGGCAGCAAGTGGTGCCAAACAATAAATCCTTGGCGTTTGCCAAACCCTTTCGAAATCGCCACATAAGGGGCGTTTCGCAAGCTGAGTAGCTCGGCTCTGAGCAAGCGGGCAAGGCTTGGCCAGTGGGTCAACGCAACAGCGATAATGACAGCCTGGGTGCCGCCGCCCAGGGCAAAGGCGATCAGCAATAGTAAAATCAGGTGTGGCACGCTCAGCAGCGTATCAATCAGTAAGCTCACCAGCGCATCCAGTATGGGCGAGAGCATGGCGAGACTCGCCAAGCTTAAAGCAACCAGCGTGCCCAACAGTGCCGCGCTCAGCCCTACCCCAAAACTCAAGGCAAGCCCCGCCAGCGTGCGGGCCCAAAGCTCTCGCCCTAGGGCATCGGTGCCCAGCCAGTGCTCGGCGCTGGGAGGCATGAGGCGGGCCCCGAACTGCATGTGCAGTGGGCTATCTCCCAGCCATAGAGAACTGCTGAGCAACAGTAATACCAGCAGGCCAAACACACCTGCATAGCCTGCTGCGACCAGGCGCGGCTGGCTATTCATTAGTGCGGTCCCGTGCGATACGTGGGTCGGCCCACTGGTAAAGGCCATCGGCGATGAGGTTGCCAATACTCACAAATAGCGCGGTAAATAGCGCTATGGCGAGCAGTAGCGGCACATCGCTTCGCAAGCCAGCGGCGACGGTCGCCTGCCCAAGTCCAGGGTAAGCAAAGACTTGTTCAACCAGAAGGGAGCCGCCAAATAGCTCGCCGAGAGAGGCAAACGCCAAAGTGATCGCTGGCAGGCTGGCGTGGCGCAAGCCGTGGCGCCAGGCGATATCGAAACGGCTGGCGCCTTGGGCAAAGGCGTGCAGCGCCGTATCCGAGCGCATAAACGCCGCCATCTTGGCCCGGGTATGTAGCGTGATGGTGGCAACGCCTAACAGGGCGAGGGTGAGAGTAGGTAAAAGGAGATGGTGCAGCTGCGTGAGCAGCGTTACCTCTTGGCTCAGCACGCCCGTGGGTCCTGCGCAGCAGGTGGGGGTCCAGCCCAAGGTGACGGAGAAAAGTAGCAGCGCCAGCATGGCGAGCCAAAACGTGGGCGTCGAAGCAGTGATATAAGCATAGCCGCTGATCAAGCGGTCCAGCAGGGAGCCCTCTTTGCTTCCTGCGGCGATGCCGAGTACTACGCCAAGTATCAGCGAGAGCAGCCAAGCGCTCAACAGCAGAAAAAACGAGCGCTGGAAGCGCTGGTTGATGACGTCACTCACCGGCTGGTTGTAGATATGGCTCCAGCCCAGCTCTCCGCTAAGCAACTGTTGCAGCCAGTGGTGAAACTGCACACTGGCCGGGGCGTTAAACCCCCAGCGTTCGGCAATCAGCGTGCGCTGCTCAGGGCTGACCTGGGCCATTTGCGGGCCAAGGTAGGCATCCACCGGGTCGATGGGAGATAGCATCATCAGCCCAAAAGAGACCGCTGCGACACTTAGCAGTACCAGCAACAGCCGAAGTAGGCGGCTCGCTAGCCAAACCGTTAATCGCACGTCCAGCGCCACTCAAGCAAGTTGGCGGTGACCGGCCAGCCGTGGCCGTGAGGGGCAACGCCCAGTTCGCCCAGGTCGAGGCAGCGGTTGGTGGCATACACGTGGGCAAGGTTGACCATCCAGGCCCAGCTGGTGTCTCCCTGTACCCCATAGCCGGTATCGCCGTCCCATTGGGCGGCTTGCCAATGCTGATTGGCTTCTTCGGTGTTAGCCGCCGCTTGGGCGGCATCCAGGTGTTGGTCGACCGCCTCGTTGGCGTAGTAACCACTGTTGTAAAAACCGAACCCGGCATGCTCGCTATGGAAGAGGTAGTACACTTCCTGCGGACTTTGGCTGCCAAAGCCAAACACGATGGCGTCTTGGTGAAGCGCCTCACGTTGGATCTCGTCCCAGTGGCGGCCGGTGGGCTGTATCTCGATGCCGAGCGGGCGCACCATCTCGGCACTCACCTGGGCGAGCTGTTGGCGGGTGGTGTCGCTGGTGGGGTATGTGAGACGAAAGCGTGCAGGTTGGCCGTTTTTATAGCGCAGTCCATCCTCTTCTTTGCGTACCCAGCCTGCTTCATCTAGCAGGGCGTTAGCGCGGGAAAGGTTGGGCGTCGGGAGCTTCTCATCCTTATGGCTCCAGGGAAGACCATCAGCAGGGCCAAAAGCGGGGCGACCAAAGCCGTTTAGCGCAACGTCCACCAGCGTCTCACGATCAAGGGCTAAATTGACCGCCTGGCGAATGGCGAGGTCGGCAGTGACGTTATTACCAATCGGCGCGCCGTTGTCAGCTTTTTCGCCCGTGGCGGGCTGCATAGGGAACAGAATGCCTCGGTTATCGACGCTCTTCATAATCACCCGATGCATCTGCTCAGGGATGTTCTCTGCCAGCGCTGGTGGCACCGCAGCGAGATCCACCTGGCCTGCGTGAGCTGCACTTAGGGTGGCGGCTTCATCGGTAAACAGAAACACCAGACGCTCGAAGACCGGCGCGGGGCCGTAAAAGTAGGGGTTCCGCTCAACAATCAGCTGCTCACCCTCTTGCCACTCCACTAACCGGTAAGGGCCTGAACCCAGCGGCTGCCTGCCATACTCGTCGCCATAGCCGTTTTCTCGCTCGGCGTTGGGCACGATACCCAGCGTCATCAACTGGTCGATAAAAGTGATGCGCGGTGCTTTGAGGGTGAATTCGACGGTGTTGCCGTCGACCGCACGGGCACTCTCTAATGCGCTGAGATCCGCTCTACCGCCTGCCTCGGCGGCGGCGGTGAACGTAAAGGCAACGTCTTCTGCGGTTAGCGGGGTGTTGTCTGAAAAGCGCACGTCCGTGCGTAAGGTGAGAGTCCAGGTAAGGCGATCTTCAGAAAGGGACCATTCTGTGGCTAGGCCTGATTGCGGGGTTAAGTCCTGACCACGGGTAAGCAGCGTAGACTGAAATAGAGGGCTGCCGTACTGACCCCAGCCCAACAGCGGATCAAACCCTTGCTCCGGTTCACCACCAATGGCAAGCACTAGCTGGTCTTTGGCCAACGCTGGCGCGCTTAGCGCTACGCATGTGGCTGCTAGAGCCAGTATGATAGTGCGACGCATGGGACACCTGTTCACGGCTGTTGGTATGATGTTTTTACAATAACATCATACTATCGGCGCTGGAAGTTGCGGCAGAGCACTACACCGGATAGGCGAAGGAGAGAGTATGCAGCGGGTAACGGTAACGCTGGATGAGGAGCTGTTAAGCGAGGTCGATGCGCTGATGGCGCTGCGCGGCTATCAAAATCGCTCAGAGGCCATTCGTGACTTGACCCGCAACGGGTTAAAGCAGGTGAAAGAGGAGGTTGCACCCAATGCGCCGTGTATGGGAGCGCTGGTGTATGTGTATGACCACGCGGCGCGAGATCTCTCTAAGCGCCTGACTCGTCACTCTCATGACCATCACGATTTAACGCTCTCAACGCTGCATGTGCATATCAATCACGATAGCTGCTTGGAAGTCGCACTCTTAAAGGGGCAGGGGAGTGCACTGAAGCAGTTTGCCGATGAGGTGACATCATCGCGTAGCGTGCGCTATGGTCAGCTTGTGTTGATTCCAGAAGAGTCAGCATCACATAGCGGCCATTAAAATAAAAAGGGCGGCCCATTGGCCGCCCTTTGTGGCATGCAAGAGCTTAGTGCTCTACGCCGCCTTCGCCGTGAACGTGGCCGTGCTCGGCTTCTTCCTGGCTTGCTTCGCGTACGGTCGCAATTTCAACGTCAAAGTTGAGGTGCTGACCCGCCAGCGGGTGGTTGCCATCAACCACAACGGTGTCGCCTTCAACTTTCTTGACGGTAACCATGAGCGGGCCGCCTTGGGTTTGCGCTTGGAACTGCATACCTGGCTCAATGCTTTCAACACCTTGGAAGGCATCACGCGGTACTTCTTGCATCAGCTGCTCTTGAACTTCGCCGTAACCCTCTTCAGGGGAAACTTTAACGTTCAGTTTGTCCCCAGCAGCACGACCTTCAAGCTCTTTTTCCAGGCCCGGAATGATGTTGCCAGCGCCGTGGAGATACGTCAGCGGCTCGCGGCCTTCAGAACTGTCTAGCACCTCACCTGCATCGTTGGTCAGGGTGTAGTGGAACGCGACAACCGAGTTTTGCGCAATTTGCATTGAATAACCTTTCGGTGAGTGCATGTCCCAACATGGTAACGCGTGTGGGCCAGCTTGTCAGGGGGTAAGCGGGCTTTTTCCACCTCCACGCCTTTAGCGCTATTGCGCCGGGGGGTGTGCAGGGATACCCTACAGCAATTAATTTTTCTCTTAAAATAACACTCACCGGAGCCTGTTATGACTATATTCTTAATTTGGGTTATCGCCTTTGTACTGATTGCTTATTTTGCTAATAAGCGTTGGGAAAGCGGCGTTAGCCAGGGGCTAGATAAAATGCTGCCAAGCGTGCTGAAAAGCCATGGCGACAACCGCTATTTGTGGGTGGTTGCGTTGGCCGTATTGGGTGCTACAACTTTGATTCGCCCTGTAGATGTGCTGCTGGTGGCGATTTTGCTCGCGGTGATTGCATTGGTAGTGATGAAACTTGCCAACTGGGCAAGCAGTAAAGTCGCTCACTAAACGCGATTTGTTGCTCCAAACACACAGCCGCCCGGCCAATTTGGCCGGGCGGCTGTGTGTTTGGCAACTGTCATAGCGTCAGCTGCATAGATAGTGCTTTTACTTAACGAGCTAGACCTTAGTAGGCCGCGATTTAGTACGGCGCTACGCTCAGATTAGCACCACTACCAATTAGGCGAACCCGCTGACCTGCCTGGAACTGACGATCAGCACTTTGCACCACCACTACATCGGTACCATCATCACGACGGATTTCCATTTCCAGTGCATTCACGCGGTTAGCGCGATCTTCAGTAGCGGTACCCGCCACCGCGCCACCTAGCGCCCCTGCTACGGTGGCGAGCTGACGCCCTGAGCCGCCGCCGATTTGGCTACCTAGCAGGCCGCCAATGATGGCACCACCGCCACCGCCTAGTAGGTTTCCGGTACGGCTGTCGGCCTGAATCTGTACCGGACGAATAGCCACGATAGTGCCATAGCTGACGCTCTGGCCCGTTTGCGCTTGATTGCCACGGTATACATCACCAGAGTAGGGGGCAGTGTTGGCGCAGCCAGCCAGTGTGAGAATGCTTAACGCGGCAACAGGTAGTAAACGTTTCATTAAAACCTCCAGTGGGTATCAGCATCTATGGCCGTGAATCGGTCGCAAGGCGTTGCGTACAATTTATTTTAGAACAGCGTTCGTTAAAAGATAACGGAATTGTACAGCTTTGACCAGCCATCCAGAAAAAAGGTCATAAAGTAGAGTGTAGGTAGGCATTAAGAAAGCAGTGTGCAAAAATTTTGCACGCGTTTGGGTTAATCGCAAAGTATTAAACGGAAGGCAAAAAAACAGGAGGCCGAAGCCTCCTGGAGGTATTGCGAGTAAGGTTGATTAACCGAACTGATTCATGGTGTTGTCTTTGCCGCCCGCTTTCAGCGCTGCGTCGCCATGGAAGAACTCTTTATGATCGTCACCGATGTTAGAACCTGCCATGTCCTGGTGCTTAACAGTGGCGATACCTTGGCGGATCTCTTGACGCTGCACACCTTCCACATAGGCCAGCATACCTTCGTCGCCAAAGTAGCCCTTAGCCAGGTTGTCGGTAGAGAGCGCTGCGGTGTGGTACGTGGGCAGTGTAATCAGGTGGTGGAAGATACCTGCTTCGCGAGAGCTGTCGCGCTGGAAGTTACGCGTCCACTCGTCGGCCAATTGACCAAGTTCGGTGTTGTCATATTCCACGCTCATCAGCTTGTCGCGCTGGTAAGCCGAGACATCCTTACCTTCTTTCTCCCAGGCATCAAATACCTGCTGGCGGAAGTTCAAAGTCCAGTTGAAGGAAGGCGAGTTGTTGTACACCAGCTTGGCATCCGGCACTACTTCGCGGATGCGGTTTACCATGCTGGCAATTTGGCCAACATGGGGCTTCTCGGTTTCGATCCATAGTAGGTCGGCACCGTTTTGCAGGCTGGTGATACAGTCCAGTATCACGCGGTCTTCGCCTGTCCCGGGTTTGAACTGATAGAGCCCAGAAGCAAGGCGCTTGGGCTTCACCAACTTGCCGTTTTGCTTGATCACCACGTCGCCGTTATTGATATCGTCGGCGTTCTCAATGACATCGCCATCCAGGAAGCTGTTGTACTGGTCGCCCAGGTCACCCGGCTCGTTGGTGACGGCGATCTTTTGGGTCAGGCCAGCGCCCAGAGAGTCGGTGCGGGCTACAATCACGCCATCTTCTACGCCTAGCTCTAGAAAGGCGTAACGCACGGCGTTGATTTTCGCGAGGAAGTCTTCATGGGGAACGGTGACTTTACCGTCCTGGTGGCCACACTGCTTCTCATCCGATACTTGGTTTTCAAGCTGGATACAGCAAGCACCTGCTTGAATGAATTTTTTGGCCAGCAGGTAGGTGGCTTCAGCGTTACCAAAGCCAGCGTCGATGTCGGCAATAATCGGCACGATGTGGGTTTCGTAGTTGTCGATTTTACTGGTCAGCTCTTGCTCTTTAGCGCTATCACCTGCGGCTTTAGCGTCATCCAAGGCGCGGAACAGGTGGTTAAGCTCCCAGGCATCCGCTTGCTTCAAGAAGGTATAGAGCTCTTCGATCAGGTGCGCGACCGAGGTTTTCTCATGCATGGACTGGTCGGGCAGCGGGCCGAACTCGGAGCGCAGTGCGGCCACCATCCAGCCGGAAAGGTAGAGGTAACGGCGCTTGGTGGTGCCGAAGTGCTTTTTAATAGAGATCAGCTTCTGTTGGCCGATAAAGCCGTGCCAGCAGCCCAGAGATTGCGTGTACTGTGAGGTGTCGGCATCGTAGGCGGCCATGTCGTCACGCATAATCTTGGCCGTGTAGCGGGCAATGTCCAAGCCGGTGTGGAAACGGTTCTGAGCACGCATGCGGGCGGCGTATTCAGGTTTGATCGCTGACCACTTGCCGCCTTGAGCTTCGCGCAGTTGGGCCATGGCTTTGATATCGTCGAGCAGTCCTGACATGAGCTGATTCCTCCGGGGTTATCGTCGTTCGCATGTTAGCTTATTCTTATGCTGCACTTGCGAGATAGATTCCAGCATTGTTCAATTTCGCGGCGCTGTCTCTACGCCAATCGTCTCTAAGTAAAACGTCGCGGCTTGGCGCTTCGCTTCACACAGCGTCAATGTCTCCGAAGAGGTGCTCACTAACGCTGCAGTGCAATAACTATCAACTAGGCGAGGATAATCAACAATTGTCACTTGGGGGCACACGGCGTTGTAGTCCGACGACAGCGACTACGCCAAACGCCCTGTTTGTGTAGTCGTTTTTCGTCATAGGAATAAACATTGGCATAAAAAAAGCGCCACACAGGGTGTAATGCCAGTCAGTTAAGAGTTTCACCAATGAGCTGACAATGCGATATTCCGGTATCAGTGATTCTCTGATACCGGATTTTTATGCATTTTAGTC
>NZ_JBITWC010000005.1:0-174152 GCF_044543515.1 Vreelandella lionensis
CCTGCTTAACGGCTTCGATTTTGAATTCTTCAGTGTAACGGGGACGGCTCATGGATCCTCCTAGATACCTTTAGTATAAGGCCTGGAGGTGTCTAGAATACCCGGGGCGATTCACAGCAACGGTGTACTGATTTGTGAAGCACGATCAGAAGATTTTCCGATCATCTACGTTAACCCTGCTTTTGTAGAGATTACCGGCTACGAGTTAGAAGAAGTACAAAACCGCAACTGCCGTTTTCTGCAAGGCCCAGATACAGACCCTGCTCAGATCAACGACATTCGCCAAGCCCTTGTTCAGCAGCGCGATATCAGCTTGACCATTCGTAACTACCGCAAAGATGGACGCGCCTTCTGGAACAATGTGTTTATTTCACCTGTACGAGCCAACGATGGTCACGCCACCCACTTTGTCGGCATTATTAACGATATTTCAGAATATAAAGATCATGAAAATGAGTTGGCTTTTCACGCCACCCACGATGCTTTGACTGGGCTTGGCAATCGCGCGCTTTTTGAAGACCGCTTACAACACGATGTAGATTTGGCAAGACGCCATCACCAACAGCTAGCGGTGTTGTTTATTGATTTGGACGAATTTAAACCTATTAATGACACTCTCGGTCATGCTGTCGGTGACCAAGTCTTGATTCATGTGGCAAGACGTTTAGAGGAAGCCATCCGCCCTTCCGATACGCTGTGTCGCTTTGGTGGCGACGAGTTTGTACTGCTACTGCCCGATTTAGATGATCCTCACCATGCTCAGGAAGTTGCTGAACGCCTGCTGCTGGAGCTGGCACAACCCTATCGCATCGACCGTCATGAATTATATCTTTCTGCCAGTATCGGCATTGCGCTAAGTGATGAAGCGCTTGAAAATCCAGCGGCCCTGCTACAGCAGGCGGATATGGCGATGTATAAAGCCAAGCAGCAAGGCCGCAATACGCTGCAAACCTTTACCTACGACATTAATCAAAAACTCACCCAGCGGGTAACATTGCGCAATGATTTACAAGAGGCCATTACTCAAGAGCAGTTTGAACTGCACTACCAGCCGCTACTAACCCGCGATGGCGACATACACGGCTTCGAGGCGTTAGTCCGTTGGAACCACCCCGTCAAAGGCCCCATTTCACCTGGGCTCTTTATTCCGATTGCCGAAGAGACGGGGCAGATCATTGGCTTAAGCCAGTGGGTAATGGAGCGCGCTGCCAAAGATTTTTTAAAGCTACAGCCACTATTACCCAATCATTGCCGAATGGCGGTAAATCTTTCTCCGATGCAGTTTCATCGTCCCAGCTTTTTAAGCTCGTTACGCAAAACCCTTGAGGTCACCGGCTTACCTCCCACGGCGCTGGAGCTTGAGCTCACCGAGGGTATTTTAATGAATGACACCGAGGCGGCTATTGATACGCTCCATGCACTGCGCGGCATGGGGATCAGTATTACCATTGATGATTTTGGCACTGGGTTTTCCAGTCTGAGCTATCTGCGCCATCTACCCATCGACAAAATCAAAATAGATCGCAGCTTTATCTTGAATATTGTCGAAAGCAGCAAGGATGCGGCGGTCGTACAGGGGATTATTGCACTGGCACATCACCTGGAACTGAACGTGGTAGCCGAAGGCGTAGAAACCAGCGCGCAGCAGCAACACCTCCTGGCACTGAATTGCGATGTACTGCAAGGCTTCTTGTTTGCCAAACCCATGCCATTTGAGCCTCTGACCCACTGGTTAGCAGTACAGCAGCAAAACGCGCTTTAACACAGCCACCAATACAACCACTCGCAGCGCCAAGGCGCTGCTTTTTTTACGCCATTTATTTTATGAAAATACTTTCCATAAAATAATTTTTACGGCATACTAGCCATAAGTTTTATATACCAACGTCTATATAGCTGATCATTAGGAGTAACACGATGAAATATCAGGAACAGTTTCCCACCATTTGGGATACCCCAACGAAGCCCGCTAACACTCAGGCAACCAAAAAAACCGCTGCCAAGCCGCAACCCTCGGCTCTTAAAGAGGCTTTTTTAACGATTTGGGATAGCAGCAAAACGAAAACCGCTAGCTAACAGTGCATTCGCCAGCGGTCTAAGCGTACGCCAAGGAAGGCTACGGCAGGGGCTCAAACATGAAAATCACGACATAGGAAGAACGGCAATTATATGCTCTTCGAGTTGCCTTTCTGGCACCTCATCTTGGGACACAGCAAACCCTCTGACGCTGATGCCTTTTCGATGGACTCGTTCAGCATCGTTACTTAGTAATGGATGCCATCCTGCCAGCTTGCGACCTTCCGCCACTCGTCGGTACCCACAGGTTTGCGGCAACCAGGTAAACTCTTTTACCAGCGCTGGGGTCAGCTGGGTGCAGTCAGGCACGCTCTCAAAGCGGTTTTCATAATCGCTGCACTGGCAGCTATGAGTATCCAGCAGGCGGCACGCTACGTTAAGAATGGCCAGCTCTTGCGTCTCATCATCATGCAGCTTTAGCAAACAGCACTGACCGCAGCCGTCACACAGGGCTTCCCATTCTGGAGGCGTTAGCTCTTCCAACGAATAGCGTTCCCAGAAGCGCTCGCGCAACGCGGTTTCCATCGTCTAATCACCTCGGTTAAACATTAACGTTAGGCAGGCTATAGCAGCCAGCTAATCTCAGCTTGTCTTACCATCACTGGTCAGCGCCTCCCGGCACTCACCCCATAACACGCTGAAATCCGCCTCTAAAGCAGTGTAGTCTTCACGCAGCCAGGGCACTAATTCAGCCAGACGGTTGGGGCCGGAAAGGCGCTGCCCGATGCCCGCCACCGCACGACATGTAAAATCAAAATCAGCGTAACGGCGCAACCAGTCGTGCTCAACCAGCACCGGCATCATCGTCGCTAGACGTTGTGGCGCGGGCCACGCGCTGAGTAATCGATAGCAGCGATCAATCAGCTGATGTTGACTAGCCCCCTCCTGCTGGCGAGAAATAAAATGATCCCACACAACATCCAGCGCAATGCCCGCATAGCGTCTTTGAGCCTGAGGAGCGCGGTGCTTGGCCATCATAACGCTAGGGTGCTGGTCTACCCAGGCATCAACTCGCCGATGGTGGCGAATGCCACAGGCAACGCTTGGCGACCAAGCAGAAAGGTCGCTGCCTTTCACGCCATCGGCAATCAAATTACCGTAAAGAAAGCCGTCGTCCCCCGGCTGAGCCAGCCATGCGTGGGCAAGAAAGTTCATCGCTTTTGCGCCACGCTAATGCGCCGATAACTCACGAGCGATCTGTCGTCTGAGCGCGATGAATGTCTAGTAAATAGGGCTCTTTGGCAGGCGGCATTTGTAGGTAAAATCCCTGTTCCTCAATCGCAGCCATCACATCGGCAGCCTTCACGCGGGCAAGCGGCTTATCAGCAGTCAGAATCATCGTTAGCACAGGAACCGGCTTACCAAAGGTCTCCATCAGCGCCTCAGGCACTGTCTCCATTCCTTTACGCTTATCCACGTAGAGGTACATTTCGTCTTTGCGCGAGCTTTTAAAAATCTCGCATAGCAGTTTTTCGCTCATAAAGATGACTCCTCAAGCGCCTGATGAATAGCTTGCGTTAAGCAGGTATCGCGCCAACCACTCAGTTCTTGTAATGGCTGGTGTGCAAGCCGCTGCATGACCAGCGCCTCAATATCCCGGCGACGCAGCAACATTTCCGGAGCAATATTAAGAGCCGCTGCTTTTTCGGCAACCACTCCCTTAATCGCCTTGAAACGGCGCTTAAACGCAGGCTGCATGGGGTCTGGCCAACGCGTAGGTAAGTCGTTTTCTGGACAGTGCTGGGCCTGCTTCACTAGCGCCAGTAGAGCATCGCCCTCTTTTTTGACCAGCGGCGGCTTAATGCCCTCAACCTCGGCTAGCTCATAGCGGTTTTTGGGCATTTTTTCTGCCACAACGAACAGCAGCTTATCGCTCACCAGCCAATTACGCGGTAAATCTCGACGGCGGGTTTCGCCCTCGCGCCAAATCGTCATTAGTCGGTAGGCCTCAAGCTGGCGAGGCGTCAAACGCCAAAGCTGGCGCTGGCGGGTATACCACTGGCCGTCGTTTTCAACGCTGCGTCCTGCCTGTTCGATCAAGCTGGCGCACTCGCTGTCCAACCACTCACGCCGCCCTAAGGCGTCGAGTTTTTCCGCCTGAAGCTGCCACACTTTAAGCAAGTAAATCACGTCTAGCGCGGCGTACTCACATTGAGAAGACGTTAACGGACGCTCCAGCCAATTAGAGCGTGTCTCCTCTTTGGGAAGCGTTTCGCCTACCCAGTGCTCTACGAGTTTTTGGTAACCCATGCCAGGATTTTCGCCTAAGAAGGCTTGCGCCACCTGGGTATCCACCAGCGGCGTAGGCAACACGCCCGCCCAGTGTTGGAAGACTTCTAAATCTTCACTGCAGGCATGCAGCAGCTTCACCGCGCTATTTTGCAATAGCGCTTTAAAAGCGTTGGTGCAGGGTGTTGATAACGGGTCGACTAAATATGCCACTTCATGACTGGCAAACTGAATCAGCGCCGGTATGGGGAAAAACGTATTCTCGCGGAAAAACTCGGTGTCTAAGGCAATAACGCTGGCACCGGAAACCTGTTCACAGGCGGCGTCTAACGCCTCGGCGCTATCAATCCATTGATACAAAGCAGAAGTTGAAGAGGACAAAGCAATCTTCCGGGTTGGCACAACCGCATCAGCGCTTGCGTTTATTATCAGCATTAATCGCTAGCAAAGGGCTGGCGACCATTAAAAGCGCGGCTTAATGTACCGCCATCCACATACTCCAACTCACCGCCCATCGGCACGCCATAGGCGAGACGAGAAAAGGATACACCGTAATGCGCAAGCTGAGAGGCAATGTAATGCGCTGTCGCCTCACCCTCTACCGTAGGGTTAGTAGCAAGAACGACTTCACGAATATTGCCTTCAGCTACACGGCTTTCGAGCAACTCCAGCCCGATAGCTTCCGGGCCAATACCATCTAGCGGTGAAAGGTGACCATGCAGTACAAAATAGCGCCCTTGAAAACCGCCAGCCTCTTCAATCGCTAGCTGGTCTGCGGGCGATTCAACCACGCACAACAGTGCATCATCACGGCGAGAGCTCTCGCACAGCGCGCAAATATCGGCTTCGGTGAGCGTACGGCAGCGCTGGCAGTAGCCTACTTCCTCTATCGCCTGCTGAATCACTGCGGCTAATCGCTGGCCACCTGGGCGTTCACGCTCTAGTAAATGCATCGCCATGCGCTGAGCCGTTTTTGGCCCAACGCCTGGCAACACGCGAAACGCGTCCATCAATTGCTCAACAAGCGGAGAAAAGCGCATGGTTTAGAACGGCATCTTAAAGCCGGGCGGTAGATTTAAACCGGCTGTTGCTTCTTCCATTTTCGCTTTGGAGTTCGCTTCTACTTTGCGTACAGCATCGTTGACCGCTGCCGCCAGCAAATCTTCAAGCAGCTCTTTATCCTCTTCCAGCACGCTGGGGTCGATCGTGACATCGCTGACATCATGGCGACCGTTCATGATAATTTTTACCATGCCCGCACCCGCTTCGCCGTGCACTTCAGCTTTGGCCACTTCTTCTTGAACGCGCTGCATTTTTTCCTGCATTTCTTGGGCTTGCTTCATGATGTTGCCCATTCCGCCTTTAAACATGCGGTCTTCTCCTAAATCATTAATAAGCGAGTTGGTAGCCGTCGGCCGTTAGGAACGTGGCTCTGGCGCTGGTTTTACGGTTGACTCAATTAGCGTAGCCCCAAACGCCTGCTGCAACTTCTGAATATTGGGGTCGTGATGCAATAGATCAACAGCCTGCGCATGGCGTTCTTGCTGTAAACGCTCTTCCTGTTGCCGGGGTGTTTCCAGCGTGGCGTCAAGTTCAGCCACGCTGAACTGAACCCTTCTTGGTATGCCGATCTCTTTCAGCGCGCGCTCAATGCGCCCGTTATGAACCTCGGCCTTCATGGCGGACTGGCTGGGGTCAAGCCTCAGCACCACAGTGCCACCGTCATCACTGTCTAACTGGCAATGTGCCGCCAAGTTACGCGTTAGCCCGCCTAAACCTAAGGCGTCAAAACAAGCCAGCCATGCGGCGTGGTTTAAGAGATCTCCCGAGGCCAGCGATTCAGCCGAGAGAGAGGAAGGCGCCACCTTAGAGGATGAAGCGGGCTCTGGCTCTGGCTCTGGCTCTGGCTCTGGCTCTGGCTCTGGCTCTGGCTCTGGCTCTGGCTCTGGCTCTGGCTCTGGCTCTGGCGAGAGCGTAGCGGCGCTTTCTACCTCTTCAAGCGACCAGGGCGGCGGCGCATCATATTGCGGCTCTAATGCCTCGGGCGCCTCACTTGGTGGAGCTGCCTGCACCGCAGGCTCAGCCTCGGCAGCGGCGGGTGCAGGCTCAGGCTTTTTTGCGGCTGGCTCCGCTAACACAGGGGCGCTTGGCGGTGTTGCGGGGGCTGGCGTTGCATCTGCTGAAGGCGCAGGCTCAGGGCGTAGCGGCAGCGGCGTCGCAGGTGGCTTGGGAACGCCCTGAGGGCGGAAAGCCAGCATCCGTAACAGCGTCATCTCCAGAGCACTACGCAAGTCTGGGGCGTGTACCATATCGCCACGCCCCTGGATACCAATCTGGTAGTAGAGCTGGATATCTTCAGCGGTAAAACGGCTGGCCAGCTGCTGAATTTGCGCTCGGTCTCCGTGGCTATTATCCACTGCATCCGGCACCATTTGCGCCACGGCCAAGCGGTGGAGTATGGCAGTTAACTCATCTAGCACGGCGGCAAAATCAGGTCCCTGCTCGGCTAGCTGGGCCACTTCTGCCAGCAACTTCTGAACATCTACCGCTGCCAGCGCTTCAACCAAGGCCAGCACATGGCGATGATCCAACGTGCCCAGCATTGCCGCTACATCAGCATGGCGCACAGCCCCTTGGCCAAAGGCAATGGCTTGATCAGTCAGGCTCATTGCATCGCGCATGGAGCCTTCAGCAGCCTTGCCTAACAGCCACAACGCGCTTTCATCATACTCAACCCCCTCTTCGCCCAGCACATAAGTTAAGTGCTCGACTACCCGCTCAGGCGGCATATGCTTGAGCGTAAACTGCAAACAGCGGGATAGTACCGTGGCGGGGAGCTTCTGCGGATCGGTGGTCGCTAACAGAAATTTTACATGGGGTGGCGGCTCTTCCAGCGTTTTAAGCAGCGCATTAAAGCTGCTGGTGGAGAGCATGTGCACCTCATCAATGAGGTATACCTTGTAGCGCCCTTGGGTAGGCGCGTACTGAACGTTATCGAGCAGTTCGCGGGTATCTTCTACTTTGGTTCGCGAAGCAGCGTCGACTTCGATCAGGTCGACAAAACGGCCTTCATCGATGGCTTGGCAACTATCGCACTGACCGCAGGGTGTCGAGGTAATTCCCTCATCCCCGCGCCCATTAGCGGTACAGTTAAGGCATTTCGCCAAAATGCGCGCCAGCGTGGTTTTGCCGACGCCACGCGTGCCAGTAAACAGGTAAGCGTGGTGTAAGCGGCCCTGATCAAGGGCATTGACCAAGGCGCGTTGAACATGGGCCTGGCCCACGAGCTCGTGGAATGTACGCGGCCGCCATTTGCGGGCCAGAACCTGATAGCTCATTGAGCAAAACTTCCTTAGGCGGGCTGACTGTCGATGCTAAACAGCCTATCGTAAACCGTAGATGCTAATTGTTGGTGCTTCATAGAACACCATTCTAGCGGCTGCACCGCAGCCCGCCAACCGCCCGGCAGATGCCGAGCGGCATGAGGCGTTACGCTTAGGCGTTATCGCCACCTTCAGCGGCACCAGCACGTTGGGCGGCTTCTTTTACCAACTTTTCAAGCTCACCGTTTTGATGCATTTCAATCACAATATCGCAGCCGCCTACCAGCTCGCCTTCTACCCATAGCTGGGGAAAGGTCGGCCAGTTGGCAATTTTCGGCAGCTCAGCACGGATATCCGGGTTATCCAATACGTTGACGAAGGCAAAACGTTCGCCGCAGCTCATCAGCGCCTGCACGGTCTGTGCAGAGAAACCGCACTGGGGCAGTTGGGGGGTGCCTTTCATGTAGATCAAAATCGGGTTTTCGCTGATTTGACGCTGAATATTTTCGGCAGTGGTGCTCATGATGTGCTCCTAAACAAGTGATGTGATCCAAGCCAGTTTACGCAATTCGTCAACTGGCTTTAACCCCACGACCTAGTAATGCCATGGATTGGTGATTACACCAATACCCGAGCAAACTACTCGGCCTTAACGCGTGGGCGCCATTCTACGCATGCCGCCCGCGTTGCGCATCCCCTGCCGCATCGCTAGGATGGTGTTTTTGCGCGGAGAGAAGTCCATGGCGACACGCCATTTCCTTACCCTATTGGATTTGACCCCAGATGAGCTGGCGTATTTGATCCAGCGTGCCATTAAGATCAAAACGGATCTTAAAGCTAATGGCCCGGTGTACACGCCGCTACCAAACCGCACGCTGGCGATGATTTTTGAAAAATCGTCCACCCGAACCCGCGTCTCTTTTGAAACAGGCATGGCGCAATTTGGTGGCCATGCGCTCTTCCTCTCTCCTCGTGATACCCAGCTTGGCCGTGGTGAGCCAATCGAAGACACCGCACGCGTGCTCTCTGAGATGGTGGATGCAGTCATGATTCGCACCTTCTCCCACCAAGGCCTGGAAACCTATGCCAGCGCCAGCAGCGTGCCGGTGATTAATGCCCTAAGCGACGACTACCACCCCTGCCAACTACTGGCAGATGTGATGACCTGGACAGAGCTGCGCGGTAGTGTCAAAGGTCGCACCGCGGTGTGGATTGGCGATGGCAATAATATGTGCCACTCCTGGATCAACGCCGCCCGCCAGTTCGGCTTTCATCTGCGGGTCTGCTGCCCGGAAGGCTATGAACCACGCGAAGATATCATGGCCGCTGCGGGTGACTGCGTCACCCTGCTCCACGACCCACAAGAAGCGGCTAAAGGTGCTGACTTAATCACTACTGACGTATGGGCTTCCATGGGCCAGGAAGAGGAGCAGGCAAAACGAGAAGCCGACTTTGCAGGCTTCCAGGTAACTGAAGCTCTGCTCGACTCCGCTCAATCTGACGTGCTGTTTTTACACTGCTTGCCTGCCCATCGAGGCGAAGAGATCAGCCTCACGCTGCTGGACGACCCAAGGGCAGTAGTATGGCAGGAAGCCGGCAACCGCCTACACGCTCAAAAAGCATTGATCGAGTTTTTATTGCTAGGCAAAGTCGACGCATAACCTCTATCGCCTAACCTCTATCCCGCCCTGTATGCTTTGCAGGGCGGGCTTGTGCACAACGCCCTCGAAAGCAAACGCCACTACACCGGGTACAAAGCAAGCATAAAAAAACGCCACGTTATAAATAACGTAGCGTTTAGAAATATTGGTGGAGCCTAGCGGGATCGAACCGCTGACCTCAACACTGCCAGTGTTGCGCTCTCCCAGCTGAGCTAAGGCCCCACATGCTGCCAGTTTCGTGCAGCGGAGCGAATACTAATTCACAGTACTGTAAGAGTCAAGCATTAAAGCAAACCAGCATCATCTAATTCTCCTTTGCTGAGAGCTGTGGCACTCTATAGGTTCGCAGCGTGCGTATCGCTTGAGTCCACGATGATTACCTGCAGGAGCCAGACCTTTGATCAACGTTTTAATTGCCGATGATCACCACCTGGTGAGAACCAGCATCGCCCACCTGCTAAACGAAGAGTCCGATATTAAAATTGTGGGCGAAGTGGATGATGGAGAGAGCGCCGTCGCCCAGTGCCGACAACTAAAGCCCGACATTGTCCTCATGGATATTCGCATGCCGGGTATCGGCGGGCTAGAAGCCACACGGCGTATTCATCGCACCCTGGCTGACATTAAGGTTATCATTCTTACCGCCCACTTAGAGGACAGCGTCCTGAGGCGCATGCTTGAAGCCGGGGCATCGGGCTTTTTAAGCAAAGGGGCTGATGCGGTGGAAATGACCGATGCCATTCGCCAAGTCTTCCGCAACGGGCGCTATATAAGCCAAGAAATTGCACAGCGGCTAGCACTCGCCCACTTCACTGACGAAGATAGCCCATTTAACCAGCTCTCTGATCGCGAGCTACAAATTGCTTTGATGATCGTCAACTGTCAGCGAGTACAAGATATTTCTGACCGTCTACACCTTAGCCCTAAAACCGTTAACACCTACCGTTATCGCTTGTTTGATAAGCTACATGTCACCAGTGATGTCGAGTTGACCCATCTCGCCTTACGCCACGGTCTAGTCGAAGGTTTTGACGCCACTATGGGATAGACCTACCATCGCAGCTTCTGCCGTTTAAGAGCTCCAATGCCCAGCTATGACTTTTGATGCCAAGCAGTTTTTAAGCTCTGTCAGCACTTCACCCGGTGTTTACCGCATGCTGGATGAGGAGCAAAACACGCTCTATGTCGGCAAAGCGAAGCGTTTGAAAGCACGGCTGGCAAGCTATTTCCGCGGCCAGCTCAATACCAAAACCCAGGCGATGGTGGCACGCATTGCTGATATTCAAATTACGGTCACCCGTAGCGAAACCGAAGCACTGCTACTTGAACAAACATTAATCAAGGAGCTTCGCCCGCCCTACAACATCCTGCTACGGGATGACAAATCCTACCCGTTTGTGTTTGTCACTGACCGCCACCCCTACCCCGCTTTGGAATATAAGCGAGCACGCCAGCGTCGCGACGATGGCCGCTATCTGGGCCCCTACCCCAGCAGCGGGGCCGTAAAAGAGAGCCTGACGCTGATGCAGAAAATTTTTCGCATCCGTAACTGCGAAGACAGTGTTTTCGCCCACCGCTCTCGCCCTTGCTTGCAGTATCAAATTCAGCGCTGCAGCGCCCCTTGTGTTGATTACATCTCAGAAGAAGAGTATCGCCGGGATGTGGAACATGCGGTGATGTGCCTAGAAGGCAAAAGCGAGCACGTGACCCAGCTATTAACCCAAGAGATGGAAGTAGCCAGCCAAGCGCTCAACTTTGAAGAGGCCGCACGCCTGCGCGACCAAATCCAGCAGCTACGCCAGCTGCAGCAGCGCCAGTTTGTAGATAACGAGAGCGGCGACGCAGACGTTTTCGCCTTAGCCCAACGCCCTGGCGCACTCGGCATCTCCATATTGAGCGTGCGTGATGGTCGTCTACTGGGTGCTCGGCACCATACGCCAAAGAATGATCTAGACCTGCCGCCAGAAATGCTGCTGACCGAAGTGGTTAGTCAATACTATTTTGGCCAGCCGCATAACGTACCCGGAGAAGTAATTACTAGTCTCCCGCTGGAAGATAGCACTCTGATTGCCGATGCCCTCTCTCAGCAAGCAGGCAAAAAAGTCAGAGTAGCAAGCCAAGTGCGCGGGCATCGCGCCCAATGGCAGCACCTCGCCATGACCAACGCCGAGCAGCAGCTTGCATCACAGCTGGCCAATAAAACCCAGCTCACTCAGCGGTTTGAGGCACTGCAAAAAGCGCTGGGACTGGAAAAACTGCCAGAGCGGCTTGAGTGTTTCGATATCAGCCACAGCCAGGGCGAAGCCACCGTGGCGTCTTGCGTGGTGTTTGACCATCAAGGCCCGCGTAAAAGTGACTATCGCCACTTCCGCATTGAAGGCATCGCAGCAGGGGATGATTACGCCGCCATGCAACAAGCGCTGACGCGGCGCCTGAAGCGGGTAAAAAGCGGAGAAGCAGTGGCCCCCGATATTCTGATTGTGGATGGCGGCAAAGGGCAGCTCAATATGGCACGCGGGGTACTAAACGACCTTTCGGTCACCAACATCATTCTACTAGGCGTTGCCAAAGGAACCACTCGCAAGGCCGGGCTGGAAACTCTCTTCTTAGAGACCAGCGATAACCCGCTACCTTTAGATCCGGCTTCGCCGGCACTGCATTTAATCCAGCATATCCGCGATGAGTCCCACCGCTTTGCGATTGCAGGCCACCGGGCAGCGCGAGACAAAGCGCGACGCACGTCTACTTTGCAGGATATTCCTGGCATAGGCCCTAAACGGCGGCGTGAACTTCTGCGCTTTTTTGGTGGCCTACAGGGCGTACAAAAGGCCAGCCGTGATGAACTAGCCAGGGTGCCCGGAATTAATGCAGCCCTCGCAGAGAGCATTTATACGGCACTGAATGGATAAACTTGTTCTTAACATGGATGCAATGCGCTAAGGGGGATAGAATAACCCGCACATTACACTCCGACTTTCATGATTCTCCGGCAAGGATCGCGCCCTGCGATGAACATACCCAACATACTCACACTGGCAAGAATCGTCTTTATCCCGCTACTGGTAGTACTGTTTTATCTACCTTTCAGTTGGAGCATGCCGGTTGCCGCTGGTTTATTTGCCCTAGCATCGGTCACCGACTGGCTCGATGGCTATCTGGCCCGCCGCTGGAATCAGTCGACACCCTTCGGTGCCTTTTTAGACCCTGTGGCAGACAAACTTATGGTCGCCGTGGCGCTTGCACTGTTAATTGAGCGTTTTGACACGCTGATCCTGACGCTGCCCGCACTGGTGATTATCGGTCGTGAGATCGTTATTTCAGCCCTGCGGGAGTGGATGGCCGAAATGGGTAAACGCGGCATGGTGGCGGTCTCTTGGGTTGGCAAACTAAAAACCACGCTGCAGATGGTCGCCATTCTAGTGCTGCTGGCCTTCCCGCCAGGGCACGAAATCGCGCTACTGGGCGTGGTTGTTCTGTACGCTGCCGCTGCTCTCACACTTTGGTCAATGGCTCAGTATCTAAAAGCTGCTTGGCCGCACCTTAGTCGCTCAATGTAGGCAGCATAAATGTCAGCAGCACAGTAGCTCTTTGAACCCGTTGATAAATTGATTGTTTGACAAGCGCGCAGCGATGCGTATAATTCGCCCTCGAGTCGAGCGGGAATAGCTCAGTGGTAGAGCATCGCCTTGCCAAGGCGAGGGTCGAGAGTTCGAATCTCTTTTCCCGCTCCATTTGGTTAACGCCAATGACTTGTTAGGCTGGATGGCAGAGTGGTTATGCAGCGGACTGCAACTCCGTGTACGCCGGTTCGATTCCGACTCCAGCCTCCATTGTCAGTGTAGCGATTGCTGTTAAAGCGCCGATACACTGCCCGGATGGCGAAATTGGTAGACGCAAGAGACTTAAAATCTCTCGGAGGCAACTCCGTGCCGGTTCAAGTCCGGCTCCGGGCACCATGAATTGTTAGTAAGAACATGACGCTGCGAGATCTTCTGATCTACGCGGCTTTTTTGTGTTTAACGCCCACCCGATCAGTTACCTTTCGCTTTTTTGCCCACACCATCGCTAAGCGCCAGTGGTCACGCTATGATGCCATCCTCCCTGTGAAAGCGTGTTGCGCGCGCAGCTTTTGATAGCAAAAAGAAGGAGCGGGCCCCTATGAGCACGCCAACAACCGACCTACTTATTATCGGCGGCGGCGTCGCCGGCCTCACCCTAGCGCTAGAAGTTGCTGACCACTTGTCAGTCACGCTGGTACGTCCGGCAATGGATGATCAAGGAGCCAGCCGCTGGGCACAAGGCGGCATTGCGGCAGTGCTCTCTCCGGATGACAATCTCGACGACCATGTACGCGATACCCTCATCGCTGGCGATGGACTATGCGATGAAGACGCCGTTCGTTTTACCGTCACCCATGGTCCTGAGGCGATTCAATGGCTCATTGACAACGGTGTGCCGTTTACGCCCGACCCGGATCCAAGCGCCCGCTACCCCTACCACCTGACCCGAGAAGGCGGGCACAACGCGCGGCGCATTATTCATGCCGATGACGCCACCGGTCGTGCGGTAGTTGAAACCTTGGTCAATAAAGTCTCTGCCCACCCTGGCATTACTCAGCGCAGCGACCTGACGATTCTCACCCTGCTGAGCAACGCTGAGGGCCACTGCATTGGCGCCCAAGGTGTCGATAGCGAGCAACGCCTACAAGCGTTTTATGCCCATCACACCATTCTCGCTACCGGCGGCGCAAGCGGGTTATACCGGCACACCACCACCCCAGCACCCAGCAGCGGTGAAGGTATGATGATGGCGGCTGAGCTGGGAGCAACTCTTGCCAATCTTGAGTTTCAGCAGTTTCATCCTACCTGCCTATTCGACCCGGATGGCCCAGCCTTTCTGATTAGCGAGGCGGTGCGCGGTGAAGGCGGCCACCTGCTTAACGAAGCTGGCCATCGTTTTATGCCCGACCTCGATCCACGTGCCGAGCTAGCGCCTAGAGATGTGGTGGCAAGAGCCATTGATGCACAGATTCAGCAAGGCACGCTGGGGCACGTCTGGCTAGATATACGCCATTTAGGGGAAGCCTCAATACGCCATCACTTCCCTACAATTTTGGCTCATTGCGCCTCGCGGGGAATGGATATTACGCGCCAATCGATCCCCGTTGTGCCCGCCGCCCATTATAGCTGTGGCGGCGTCGCTACCGACCACTTTGGCGCTACCGACGTTGCCAACCTTTATGCCATTGGCGAAACGGCCTATACCGGCCTCCACGGCGCAAACCGTATGGCTAGCAATTCGCTGCTTGAGTGTCTGGTTTATGCGCGTAGCTGCGCCCGGCATCTGCTCTCCTTGCCCTCGCCACCCAATGAGCCGCTGAAGACAGGAGATGATCATCAAGCACCTATCATTCAGCCCAGCATTAACGTGGAACTAGAGGCACTTAGAAAGCTACGCCTCAAGATGCGCAGCGTCATGAGTCAATACGTATCGATAGTAAGAAGCGACCAAGGCCTTGCTGCCGCCAGTGAAGCACTGGCAGAAATCAAAAAAGAATTGGAAAAGCTAGATAAAGCGATGTCGCACCCAGAAAGTATGCGACTAAGGCAAGCCATTATGCTTGCTCAACTCACTGTGCTGGCCGCCTCTCAACGCCACGAGTCTCGGGGTTTGCATTACTCTATTGACTGGCCAGAACATCAGGCTACCTCCGGCCCTTCTCAACTGACACTAGATAGTTTGCGTTTAGCAGGGCTTCCGCACTAACGCCCTGCCAAACTATCGACCAGGCCGATGGAAACATCGGCGCAGGGCGCGCTGACTGTCGCCTGGGAGACTGTCTGGCCATAACCAGAGACACTGTGATCCCATACGAAGCCCTACTAGCCAAGGCCCTAGATAGTCACAGCTAACTCCTAATGTCGGCCCCGCCTCTCCAGTGGCTAGCAACCAGCATCCCTCTATCTGGCTGCCGTTCTTGGTGAGCTGAAGCGCCCCACCTGGCTGCGCACGATAGGAGCCATACACCAACGCCATACCAATGCTTAGCGTTAATACCCCTAACCAATGGCCTATCGCCCAACCTGCTAGTATCGCCAGCCCCAGCATCAACGCCCCGTAAAGCCCGCCTGCCAGCTTAGAGCGTGCGATAAGCAGTGTTATCGGTGGTTTCAGCATGCTCAACGATCATTTGCACAAGATGGCGCAAGTCAGGGTCTTCAGGCCACTCACGATGCATCAGCCAAACGAACAAATCTTGATCCTCTTCTTCAATCAAACGCTGATACGTCAACTGCTCCTCTTCGCTCAGCGTGTCGAAGCGTTTTTCTAAAAAGGGAATTAACAGCAGATCCAGCTCCCACATACCGCGCCGGGAGTGCCAGTAAAGCCGCTTACGAAGCACAGCGGCGGGGGAAGTATCGTCGCTCAACGTCAGCCTCTCCGAGTAGATGAAAATGAAAAGCCAGTATACCGAAGCTGTGGGGTCGCGCCAGGGCCAAGCTTCGCCTATGCTGTTAATCAGCTTCGTACTAACTTGCCTAGTACCTTGTTTTATCTGAATTGTTTTATGCGGTTATGCGCAGTATGCTGATTTCGAAGTTATCGAGGTCGCATGTGCATTACGGCCTTTAAACGCAGGGAGCCAACCGATGACCAAGTCTGAACTAATCGAACAAATTGCGATGCGTCAACCGGAGCTATCCGCCAAGGATGTCGAAACAGCGGTGCGTATTATCCTAGATGATATGACCGATGCTCTCGCCACTGGAGGACGAGTAGAGATCCGTGGTTTTGGCAGCTTTTCGCTTCATTATCGCGAGCCGCGCACGGGGCGTAATCCTAAAACCGGCGACCCGGTAGATTTAGACGGCAAATACGTACCGCACTTTAAACCGGGCAAGGAGCTGCGCGAACAAGTCGATGCGAGCCGCGCTTTAGGTTACTAAAGCGAGTTAATAGCGCCATCCGACCTTCTGCGGGATGACGTCGCGCCCAGACTCAGACACAATAGCATCATCGTGAACGTCACTGACTAGGAAACTCTCATGCGTTGGATCAAAGGGCTGATTCTGGCCGTCATTTTATTGGTAGTGCTGCTGGTGGGCATTCTGTTTGCTGTGAATAACCAGCAAGCCATTGCCTTAAACCTAATTTGGGCTGAACTGCCTGCCGTATCACTCTCCGTATGGCTACTAGCCACCCTAGCGGTGGGCGTCATTGTTGGCATGCTGGCCATGCTGGGTGTTTATGTTCGCCTGAAAGCACGGCTTGCCCGCAGTGAGCGTCACAATAAACAGCAGCGCAAAGAGCTAGACCGGTTACGCACTCAGGGGTTGAAGGAACTGGCGTAAATGCATGATGCTGTGCTGCTAGGCGTACTCTTGGCAGCCATTGCCATCGGCTTTGGCCTAGGCATCCGTTACGCCTACCGCCGCCAGCAGCACTCCCCCGCCTCGCGTACTCCCGGCTTATCACGGGAATACTTCGTCGGGCTGAACTATCTGCTGAACGAGCAGCCCGACGAAGCGATTAACACCTTTATTCATGCATTGGATGTTAATAGCGACACCATTGATACTCATATTGCCCTTGGCAAGCTTTTCCGTGCCCGTGGTGAAGCAGATAAAGCCGTTAGCATTCATCAAAACCTGCTAGCCCGCCCAGCACTCTCTACCACGACTAATGAAACCATTCAGCTTGAGCTCGCCCGCGACTTTATCGCCTTGGGTGTGCACGACCGAGCCCAGCGGCTACTGCGAAGCCTGCTAGAACACTCGGTGAACGAAGCGCTCCGTCTAGAAGCGAAGCGGCTGCTGATTGATTTACTTGAGCGAGAAAAAGAGTGGCAAGACGCGCTAGACGTCGTTCAACCGCTGATTAAGCAGCAACCCGCCATGCGCCGCCCTGCATCACACTGGCTCTGTGAACTTGCCCAACAGGAAATTGATCAATCTAGCCGAGCAATAGCGCGTAAGCACCTCAAAAAAGCGCTTCAGTTGGATGAGCGCTGTATTCGCGCCACCTTAATGCTGGCTGAATTAGAGATGGATAATGGTCACTATACAAAAGCTATCGAGCGGCTTGATCATATACCCCAGCAGGATATCGCTCACGTTCCGACCATGCTACCAGCACTCCAGCGCGCTTATACCCGCAATAACAACTTACCCGGTCTGGAAAGACACCTGTATAAACTACTAGGCCAAGCGCCGTATACCAGCGTCATTGTGACGCTAGGGGAACTCGTTCATCAAAGAGATGGAGTAGACAGCGCTATCGAGCGAACCGGCGAGTGGCTGAGTGAAGCGCCCAGCCTAGGAGGGCTTGATTACCTAGTTGATCTCTACCTGGAAAGTGAACGGCTCGCTGGTAAAGCCACACCGGATACCCGACTCCTCTTACTAAAACACCATACCGATGCCCTGCTGAAGGGACGCCCCCGCCATCGCTGCCGCCGCTGTGGGTTTAGTAGCGACAGCCTGGCTTGGCAGTGCCCCAGCTGCCGCCGCTGGGGCACTATTAAACCAATTACCGGCGTCGAGGGCGAATAGCTATTGCCCACCTGCCAGCTCGGCCTCAATAGCCGCTAATGCTGCCATAGGGTCTTCTGCTTGCGTGACCGGACGACCTACCACTAGATGCGTGCTACCCGCCTGCATTGCGTCAGCAGGCGTCATGATGCGCTGTTGATCGTTCGCCGCCGCAAAGCTAGGACGAATACCGGGCGTTACTTTTAAGAATGCGCTGCCGCACTGCGCTTTGATCTGCGCCGCCTCCTGCGCCGAGCACACCACGCCGTCTAATCCGCTTTGCTGGGTCAGGGCTGCCAAGCGCATGACGTGCTCAGCAGGGCTTGCAGTAATGCCCACATCCGCCAAGTCTTCCGCCTGCATGCTAGTCAGCACCGTGACCGCAATTAAGTGCGTAGTAAGCTGATGGTCGGATAAGCGCTTTGCCGCTGCCTCCATCATTTTGCGCCCGCCAGAGGCGTGAACGTTTACCATCCAAACTCCCTGCTCTGCCGCCGCCTGAACAGCACTGGCCACGGTATTAGGAATATCGTGAAATTTAAGATCCAGGAACACATCGAAACCACGTCCATGGAGCGCTTCCAGTACGGCAGGGCCACTTCGCGTAAACAGCTCTTTACCGACTTTGAGACGGCACCGAGCAGGGTCAAGCTGGTCTGCCATGCACAGAGCTGCATCAAGCGAAGGGTAATCCAGGGCAATAATCAGAGGGGAATCGGTGGACACGCGCTTACTCCGTGTTCGTGAACGCTTAAAGGGAAATTGCGCCATTGACGCGATGAGTATTGATTAGTGTACCAGCCCCACAGAGCTTGCAGTGTAAGCGATTGGCCATTTCCCTGTAGCAAAAGGCTTACAAAAACCATCGTCGATGACTTACAGCATTCACTGTTCTAAAAAGCTAATTTCACCAAGGCGGCGAATAAAGCTTCACTCCTATCGCTGCGCTCATGGCCTTTCGTGCTGAGTACGCGACTGGCTCAATGGAAAAAAACAGAAGGATGTTAACGATGCAGACAACGTTTAAGCGTATCGCAGCCGCACTACTTATTAGCCTCAGCCTTGGCCTATCAGGAACAGCGCTGGCTCAAGCCATTGCGCCGATTAACGTCAACAGTGCCGATGAGGAACTGCTTGCTGAGCTGCCCGGTATTGGCCCAAACCGCGCGACAGCGATTATTGAAGAGCGCGAAGCCAACGGTGCCTTTGAAAACGCCGATGATCTGACCCGCGTGAACGGCATTGGGCCAGCCACCGTTGACCGTATGCGTGATCAAATCAAATTTGAAGAGTAAATTTAAAAAGCAACCCACCACATGCCACCGTACGGTTACACATCGGCGGTGGCAGTGCTGACAAGCCGCTTAAATTGTATCGCCAGGCACTCGCACTCGCCCTTCCATTAACACTCGTGCACTGCGGCTCATTACCGCCTGATCAATCTGCCAGCGCCCGTCTACCAGGCTGGCTTTCGCCCCAACCCGAAGTGACCCTGAAGGATGGCCAAACGTCACCGCTTCACGCTCAATGCCACCGGCCGCTAAATTCACCAACGTGCCCTGAATCGCCGCTGCCGCGCCAATAGCGACCGCCGCCGTGCCCATCATGGCGTGGTGTAGCTTGCCCATCGAGAGCGCCCGCACCACTAGGTCAATATCTTCAGCATTGACGGCTTTCCCACTCGATGCCGTATAGCTAGCTGCGGGGGCCACAAAGGCCACTTTGGGAGTATGCTGACGGCTGGCAGCCTCCTCCACATGGCTAATCAGCCCCATGCGGACAGCACCGTGGGCGCGAATCGTTTCGAACATCTCCAGCGCCTTGGCATCCCCATTAATCGCTTCTTGCAGTTCACACCCGGTGTAGCCCAGCGCCTCAGCATTGACGAACACCGTTGGGATACCGGCGTTAATCAGCGTTGCTTTCAGCACACCAACACCCGGCACATCCAGGTCATCGACCACGTTGCCGGTGGGAAAAATCGCGCCCTCGCCGTCAGCAGGGTCCATAAACGCGACGGGGATTTCTGCCGCCGGAAAGGTGACGCCATCCAGCTCAAAGTCGCCAGTCTCTTGCACCTCACCATCAGTTATGGGCACTTGGGCAACAATGGTTTTCTGAATATTGACCTGCCAAATACGCACTTCTGCGACGCCGTTTTGCGGCACCTTGGCAGGGTCAACTAAACCGTTGGCAATGGCATACGGACCCACCGCCGCAGATAGATTGCCGCAGTTACCGCTCCAGTCCACGAAGGGCTTATTGATGGAGACTTGGCCGAAAAGGTAATCCACATCGTGATCGGGAGAGTCGCTCTTCGAGAGGATCACCGTTTTGCTGGTGCTGGACGTGGCGCCCCCCATGCCATCAATTTGTTTTTCATAGGGGTCGGGGCTGCCTATTACCCGTAGCAGCAGCTTATCCCGCGCCTCACCCGGCACCTGAGCAGCGGGGGGTAGGTCGCCCAGAGTGAAAAACACCCCCTTACTGGTGCCGCCCCGCATATAGGTGGCGGGAATACGGATTTGTGCTTTATGAGCCATGACGCACCTCTTAAAAAATAGCCTGGCAACTGCCAGGCTATTCACTATCAATCACACCCTTACCATTGCGCTGAGACCACTAGGCAACGGAGGATTCCAAAAAGTCCTGGGCAAACCGCTGCAGCACGCCACCGGCTGAATAGATGGTCACTTCTTCAGCCGTATCCAATCGGCAAACCACCGGCACGCGCTCGGTGCTGCCACTGGTGCGGTGGATAACCAGCGTGAGCGTGGCGCGCGGATCGGGCGTGCCTTCCACATCGAAGACCTCCGTGCCGTCCAGCTCAAGGGTTTTCCGCGTGGTGCCCTCCTCGAACTGCAAGGGCATGACGCCCATACCAATCAAGTTCGTGCGGTGGATGCGCTCGAAGCCTTCGGCAACGATCGCCTCTACCCCCGCGAGTGCGACGCCCTTAGCCGCCCAGTCACGAGACGAGCCCTGGCCGTAATCCGCGCCGGCAATAATAATCAGCGGCTGCTTGCGGGCCATATAGGTCTCGATGGCTTCCCACATGCGGGTCACCTTACCCTCCGGCTCAATACGCGCCAGCGACCCCTGCAGCACCTTGCCCTGCTCGTCGTGGACCATTTCGTTGAATAGTTTCGGGTTCGCCAACGTTGCCCGCTGGGCGGTCAGGTGATCGCCGCGGTGGGTGGCGTAGGAGTTAAAGTCTTCCTCCGGCAGGCCCATCTTGTCCAGGTACTCCCCCGCCGCGCTATCGAGCATGATGGCGTTGGACGGCGAGAGGTGGTCGGTGGTGATGTTGTCCGGCAGAATCGCCAGCGGGCGCATGCCTTTCAGCCCACGCTCTTTCGCCATGTTGCCTTCCCAGTAGGGCGGGCGGCGAATGTAGGTGCTCTGGGGCCGCCATTCGTAGAGCGGGCTTACCTGCGTACGCGCACTTTTATCCAGATCGAACATCGGGATATAGGTTTGGCGGAACTGCTCGGGCTTCACCGCCGACTTCACGATATCATCGATTTCGCTATCGTCGGGCCAGATATCCTTAAGCGTGACCGGATTGCCCTGCGTGTCATACCCCAGCACGTCTTTTTCAATATCAAAGCGAATGGTGCCCGCAATGGCATACGCCACGACCAACGGCGGTGAGGCCAAAAACGCCTGTTTGGCGTAGGGGTGAATACGCCCATCGAAGTTACGGTTGCCGGACAGCACCGCCGTGGCGTACAGGTCGCGGTCAATGATTTCCTGCTGAATGTGCGGCTCCAGCGCACCAGACATCCCGTTACAGGTGGTACAGGCGTAGGCCACCACACCAAAGCCGAGGTTTTCCAACTCATCCATCAAGTGCGCTTCTTCTAAGTACATCTTGACGGTTTTGGAGCCAGGGGCCAGCGACGACTTCACCCACGGTTTGCGGGTCAGCCCTAACCGGTTGGCGTTGCGGGCAATCAACCCCGCCGCCACCATATTGCGTGGGTTAGACGTGTTGGTGCAACTGGTGATGGCGGCAATAATCACCGCACCATCCGGCATTCTGCCTGCCTGCTCATCGGCCCGGGCTTTATCCAAGTCGATGGCGATACCCCGCTTTGCCAGCTCGGAAGTAGGCAGGTGGGCATGAGGGTTAGAAGGGCCAGCCAACGTGCGCGCCACGCTTGAGAGATCAAACGTCAATACCCGCTCGTAATAGGCACTCTCGAGATCATCCGCCCATAGCCCAGTATGCTTAGCGTAGGCTTCTACCAACGCGACTTGCTCATCTTCACGCCCAGTGAGCTTGAGATACTCAATGGTTTGGTTATCGATGTAGAACATCGCCGCCGTGGCACCATACTCCGGTGTCATATTGGAAATCGTGGCGCGGTCGCCCACGGTCAGCGCGTCAGCCCCCTCGCCGTAGAACTCTAAGTAAGCGCCCACTACCCGCTCTTTACGCAGAAATTCGGTAATCGCCAGCACCATGTCGGTGCCGGTAATGCCCGGCTGTAGTTTGCCGGTAAGCTCGACCCCGACAATATCCGGCAGGCGCATCATGGAGGCGCGGCCCAGCATGACGCTTTCCGCCTCCAAGCCGCCGACCCCCACGGAGATTACCCCTAATGCATCCACCATCGGCGTATGGCTGTCGGTACCCACACATGTATCTGGATAGGCAATACGCACGCCCTGCTCATCAGGGCGGCACTGCACCACTGGGGACATCTTCTCCAGGTTGATCTGGTGCATGATGCCGTTGCCAGGAGGAATCACGTCGACGTTTTCAAACGCCAGCTTGGTCCAGTTAATAAAGTGGAAGCGGTCGTCGTTACGACGATCTTCCACTTGGCGGTTTTTCTCGAAAGCGTCCTTCTCAAAACCCGCATGTTCGACGGCCAACGAGTGGTCGACGATCAGCTGAGTGGGCACGACCGGATTGACCTTGGCCGGGTCACCGCCTTTATCGGCAATGGCGTCACGCAGACCAGCTAAATCTACCAGTGCGGTCTGGCCAAGAATGTCGTGACATACCACCCGCGCCGGGTACCAGGGAAAATCTAAATCCTGCTTGCGCTCAATGAGCTGTTTTAGAGCATCAGTGAGCAGCTCCGGGTCACAGCGACGTACCAGCTGTTCGGCCAATACGCGCGAGGTGTAGGGCAGTTTGGCATAGGCGCCGTGCTGGATATCCTCGACCGCTTGGCGTGCATCGAAGAACTCTACCGGCTCGCCCTCTACCAGAACGCCCGGTAGCGGCTTGCGATAATTCGTGTTCATAACGCCTCTCACTTAGTCACCACGCAACCGATTAGTCACGCGCTTCGATGGGTACCCATTCGCTCTTCTCAGGACCGATATAATCGGCGCTGGGGCGAATAATGCGGTTGTTGGCACGCTGCTCAAACACATGTGCAGCCCAGCCCGTCAGCCGAGACATCACAAAAATCGGCGTAAACAGCTTGGTCGGAATATCCATAAAGTGGTAGGCGCTGGCATGGAAGAAGTCTGCGTTGCAGAACAGCTTCTTCTCCCGCCACATTACCTCTTCACAGCGTACCGACACCGGATAGAGCACCGTGTCGCCTACATCTTCAGCTAATTTTTTGGACCACTCTTTGATAATAGCGTTGCGCGGGTCCGACTCACGATAGATGGCGTGACCAAAGCCCATAATCTTCTCTTTACGCTCCAGCATGCCCAGCATTTCCCGCTCTGCTTCCTCTGGCGATGCCCAGTTCTCAATCATCGCCATGGCAGCTTCGTTGGCACCGCCATGCAAAGGGCCGCGCAGTGAGCCAATCGCGCCGGTGATACAAGAGTGCATATCGGAAAGCGTAGAAGCGCATACCCGAGCGGTGAAAGTTGAAGCATTGAACTCGTGCTCGGCATAGAGAATCAGCGAGACGTTCATCACGTGAGCATGAAGCTCGGAGGCTGGCTCGCCGCGCAGCATATGTAGGAAGTGGCCACCTACCGAGGCATCATCAGTTTCGGTATCAATACGCACACCGTCATGGCTGAAGCGATACCAGTAGCAAATAATCGAGGGCAGCACCGCTAGCAGGCGATCCGCCACGTCCTGCTGCTCGTCAAAGCTCTCTTCGGTTTCCAGGTTGCCCAACATGGAGGCCCCAGTACGCATCACGTCCATCGGGTGAGCGTCTTTAGGAATCTGCTCCAGCACGGTTTTCAGCGCATCAGGCAGGCCACGCAGGCCTTTTAGCTTAGTAATGTAGTGGTCAAGCTCCGCTTGGTTGGGCAGCTTGCCTTTCAACAGCAGGTAAGCGACTTCTTCAAATTTGGCTTTTTCGGCCAGCTCTTTGATATCGAAACCACGATAGGTCAGACCGGAACCGGTTTTACCCACCGTACATAGCGCGGTGGCTCCCGCGCTCTGCCCTCGTAATCCTGCACCTGCTAACGGTTTATCAGCCATGTGATGTCTCCTGACGTGCTTATTTATAAGAATTGTTGGTCTATGTCGTTGATCAATGTCATTACAAAGGAACGCGCGGCTTAAACGTCTTTCTGCTCAGCAAACAGCGCGTCGAGCTTTTGCTCAAAGTCGTGGTAATTCAAAAAGTCGTACAGTTCATCGCGGGTCTGCATGGTGTCGACCACCTCACGTTGATGACCGTTATCTAGGATGCTCTGGTACACCTTCAACGCGGCGGCATTCATGGCCCGGAACGCCGAGAGCGGGTAGAGCACCATACGACAGCCAACCTCGCCCAGCTCCTGCTGACTAAACAACGGCGTCGCGCCGAACTCGGTAATGTTGGCCAAAATGGGAGCATTTACTCGCTGGCAGAACGCCTTATAGTCATCCAGCGTATGTACCGCTTCGGCAAAGATAGCGTCGGCACCTGCTTCCACGCAGGCGTTCGCCCGCTCGATGGCCGCATCCAGCCCCTCTTTTTGGAACGCATCGGTGCGGGCAACCAGGTAAAAATCCGGGTCTAGCTTGGCATCGGCGGCGGCTTTGATGCGGTCTACCATTTCCTGCTGGGACACAATGGCTTTGTTCGGCCGGTGGCCGCAGCGCTTTTGCGCTACTTGGTCTTCCAAGTGAACAGCCGCCACGCCTGCCCGCTGCATCTCTTTCACAGTGCGGGCAATATTAAACGCACCGCCCCACCCTGTATCGATATCCACCAGCAGCGGCAACTCAGTGGCGCCACAGATGCGGTGTGCATCTTCCACCACGTCGTTCATGGTGGTCATACCTAGATCCGGCAGGCCAAACGATGCATTCGCCACACCACCACCCGAAAGATAAATGGCTTGATGGCCTACACGCTCAGCCATCATGGCCGTATAGGCGTTGATGGTGCCTAAAATCGGCAGCGGGCGATTGGCTTCAAGCGCGGCACGAAAGCGTGCCCCAGGGGTAAGCTTGGATGATGGTGTGGTAGACATGGGCGTTAGCTCCTTTAGTCGGCAGATGTTGTTGATTGTTGTTCGAGAATGGCGGCATAGCGGTCAGCGACATTGGCACGAGAAGCGCTGACATGGCGGCGCATCAATAGCTCGGCAAGTTCAGCGTCACCGGCTTCAATAGCGTCCACAATACGGTGGTGCTCTACAAATGCCCGCTGGGGGCGCGTACCGCTGGCGCTAAACTGGGTACGATAGAGGCGCACTAGGTAGTAAAGGTCATCGCAAAGCAGGTTCATCAGCATCTTGTTATGGCTGCCTTGAACAATGCAATAATGGAAATCCAGGTCGCCTTCACGCTGGTAATAGGCTTCACCGCGCTTTAAGTCGCCCTGGCTTTCATGCACCGCCAGTACATCGCGTAAGCCCTGAATCTCCTCAGGCGACATATGCTCGGCGGCCAAGCGGGCAGCCATGCTCTCTAAGGCTTCGCGTACGTCGAAGAGCTCCAGCAGCTCTTTCATGGAGAGTTTGACCACCCGCGCGCCTACGTGGGGCACGCGTTCAATCAAGCGGTGAGCTTCCAGGCGTCGCATGGCTTCACGCAGCGGCCCACGGGAGATACCGTAGGTTTTGGATAGCCCTGGCTCGGTAATTTTACTGCCTGGCGCTAGCTCGCCGCGCACAATGGCGCTTTGCAGCTGATGAAACACGCGCTCTGCGAGCGTACGCACCTCAGGTGAGACCGGCTCGGACGAGGCTTCATCGGAAGGCGAGGAGGTTGTAGCAAGTAACGTCATGGCTAATTGTCGACAATTAAGGAATAGAGGAACTTTAGCCCTCTCTATTTCCCTCGTCAACCATGCAAAATAGGCGTTTTTATACGTCTTTCGTTGCAAGCGGGTATGGCCCCGGGAAACAACTGTCAACAATCAAGTGAATTAGGATAGCTCGCACCTCAAGCGTGAGAAAGTCGTCGATGGCTTCTGCTGGTGCGATGGTGGTACGACCTCTAAAATATGGCGCCCTCACTGGCCTGGCGTTTGCTTCATGACAACGGCGTTGACGATTACAGCCCTGCCCTACTCTTCCGACCCTTTGGCACTGTTTGCCAAACTCAGGCAACGCCCCGGTGCGGTGTTGCTCGATAGCGGCCGCCCGAAGGCCACCACCGGGCGTTACGACATCCTTAGCAGTGACCCCCTCGCTACGCTAAAAATATCGCCAGATGGCCACACAGCGTTTGAGTCTGACACGCTGACACTCCCCCCATCGTTGATGGGCAACAGCCATGCACAGCAGCAGTGGCTTTTAGAGCAGCTACCCACAGCCAACCTCAAGAGCGAGCTCCCCTTTTTAGGTGGCTTGATGGGTTACTGGAGCTATGACCTTGGCCGCAACCATGCTGACATACCCAGCCAGCACCCGCCCGTCACCCAGTTACCTTTAGCGCGTTTAGGGCTGTTTGATTGGTGTATCACATTTGACCACGTCACCGAACAAGCGTGGCTGGTAGGCAGCGAACAGCGGCGCAAGCAGGTAATGGAGTGGTTAAGCGAACCAGCAACACCTAGCCACGCCTTTCGGCTCACACAGCCGTTTATAGCCGAACTTAGCCAGGCGGAATATACCGAGCGTTTTGCGGCGGTACAGCGCTATATCCTTGCGGGGGACTGCTACCAAATCAATTTGGCCCAGCGCTTTTCGGCCCGCTATCAAGGAGACGAGTGGCAGGCATACATTAAACTGCGTGAAGCGACGCCTACGCCCTTTTCAGGCTTTATGGCATGGGGTAGCCAAGCTGTTTTATCACTCTCTCCTGAGCGCTTTATTCAGTGCCGTGACGGCTTGGTGGAAACCCGCCCGATAAAAGGCACCCGCCCACGAGGAAGAACCCCAGAAGAGGATCGTGCCCTGTCGGACGAGCTGCTCAGCAGTACTAAAGATCGCGCGGAGAACGTGATGATTGTGGACTTGCTGCGCAATGACCTAGGGCGCGTATGCACACCTGGCTCTATTCGCGTGCCGCAGCTGTGCCAGCTTGAGAGCTATCCCAACGTGCACCACTTAGTCAGCGTGGTGCAGGGCCAGCTAGCTTCTCAACATACACCCCTCTCGCTGCTCACCGCTGCCTTTCCCGGCGGCTCAATTACCGGCGCACCCAAAATACGGGCGATGCAGATTATTGATGAGCTGGAACCCTGCCAGCGCAGCGTTTACTGCGGCAGCCTGGGTTATATCGATGTGCGTGGCAGCATGGATACGTCGATTGCCATACGCACGATGGTGGCTGACGGCGGCGACCTGCATGTATGGGGCGGCGGCGGGCTGGTGGCGGATTCCCAAGCAGACGAGGAGTACACCGAGACGCTGGATAAGATTCGCCATTTGATTGGTGCTTTGGAATAAGCGACCAGCGTTCTTACATCAAAAAGAAATATAAAAGCCTAACCAAACGGTATTGGGGAGAAGCCCCCCGCCTTTGGTAGCCTAGGGGCATTGCACGCTTTTTCACATAGGAGGCCGCATGCCCTCAACGCTGGAACAGATCAATCGCGACTTTGCCAACAACCCCCAAGCACTGATTGAGTGGGCGTTCAGTCAGGGTGAGCGCCCTATCTGCACCACCAACTTCCGCCCCTTCGAAGCGGTTATTCTGCACATGGTGACGCAGGTACGTCCTGACATCCCCATTGTATGGATGGATAGCGGCTATAACACTGAGGCCACTTACCAGTTTGCCGATGCGCTGATCCAGCGCCTCAACTTGAACATCGTCAGCTTTTTGCCAAAGCGTACTCGCGCCCATCGCGAAGCGCTGGAAGGCCCCATGCCCGGCATCGATGACCCGCGCCATGACGCC
This sequence comes from Vreelandella lionensis, assembly GCF_044543515.1. Classification (NCBI taxonomy): domain Bacteria; kingdom Pseudomonadati; phylum Pseudomonadota; class Gammaproteobacteria; order Oceanospirillales; family Halomonadaceae; genus Vreelandella; species Vreelandella lionensis. Next base: position 28,046 of record NZ_JBITWC010000005.1, read on the forward strand.
TTTACACAAGAGGTGAAACTGGAGCCTTTCGAGCGCGCTCTGCGTGAGATGAAGCCCGATGTATGGTTTACCGCGCTGCGCGCCGAAGATACGCCCGAACGGGCAAAAATGCAGGTAGTTAGCCGCAACAGCGACGGCTTACTAAAAGTCGCCCCACTGCTGCAGTGGACCGCTAAAGATATGTACTACTACTTAGAGGCCCACGACCTACCCAACAACTTCGACTACTTCGACCCCACCAAGGTAGAAGAGAAACGCGAATGCGGGCTACACCTTCAGCACTAAGCTACCAATAAAGCTACCAATACCCAGCACGACGCCCAGGCTCCCCGCCTGGGCTTAAAATGAAATAGTACTTAATACTCAGGCAGCTCTACACCCTCAAACAGCGCTTGCTCAAAGCGCGGGCCGGCCATGAGCGCTTCGTCCACCCGGTCACGGGTTAAGTGAGGCGCAAAGCGAGCCAGGAAGTCGTACATGTAGCCGCGCATAAAGGTGCCACGCCGAATGCCGATTTTAGTGGTGGAGCTGGCAAATAAATGGCTGGCATCCAGAGCCACTAGGTCACTATCTAGCACTGGATCTACGGCCATGTGAGCGACAATGCCAACGCCCATACCTAGGCGAACGTAAGTCTTGATCACATCGGCATCGGCAGCGGTTAGTACCACATTGGGTGTTAAGCCCTTCGCTTTGAATGCATCGTCTAACTGTGAACGCCCGGTAAACCCGAACACGTAAGTCACCAGCGGATGCTCGGCCAGGGCCTCAAGCGTTAGCGGGCCATCCAGCGTTGCCAGTGGGTGCTCTTTGGGCACCAGTACGCAACGGTTCCAGCGGTAGCACGGCAGCAGCACTAAATCGGTAAATAGCTCTAATGACTCCGTCGCAATAGCAAAATCTGCCAGCCCTTCGCTCACCATCTGGGCAATCTGCTTAGGCGTGCCTTGCTGCATATGCAGCGCCACTTCGGGGTATTTCAGAGTAAATTCACTGATAATCGGCGGCAGCGCATAGCGAGCCTGAGTATGGGTCGTGGCAATCGCCAGGCTCCCGCGGCGCTCGTCGCTATGCTCTTGCGCCACCTGCTTGATATTTTCGGTCAGCTTAAGTACCTGGCCTGCTAGCTCGATAATCGACTGCCCAGCAGGGGTGACGCGGGTTAAATGTTTGCCACTGCGAGCAAAGATCTCAACGCCTAGCTCATCCTCCAGCAAACGAATCTGCTTTGAGATACCCGGTTGAGAGGTAAACAAACTCTGCGCCGTTGCCGAGACGTTCAGGTTGTGTCGATTGACTTCCCAGATATAGCGAAGTTGCTGTAGCTTCATATCCTCACCCTATAATCTATGCAGGAAGCACGTAAAAGCGCATCCTCACGCTGCCACTGTGTGCTTAGCCAAGCGCGCGGTTTCATGGCTCAATGAGCACATTTTTGAATAAAAAAACGTCTTGTAATTCACTTATAGTATAAAAAATAGAGGCTATGAACATCTATTAATTTTTTCTATTTAAGGACAAATCGCATCAGGAATTTGCCAGCACCCTTCGCGCCCGCTAACATCTGGCAACTTGGCGCGGTGAAAATGCGCTAATATTTCGCGTAATGACCGTTGCTCCATTTGAGGCAACGAAACAGTAAGAGCAACGCAAACGGGAGAAGCAAATGGCTAATAATGTTGATGTCACCAACGCCAATTTTGAGCAAGAAGTCCTCAACGCCGAACAGCCTGTCCTGCTGAAATTCTGGGCCCCCTGGTGCGGCCCGTGTAAAGTCATGGCACCTGTTGTTGATGAAGTAGCAGCAGAGCGCGGCGACAAACTGAAAGTTGTCAGTGTGAACGTTGACGATGCACCTGAAATTGCCGCCGAACAGGGCGTGCGCGGTGTACCCACCGTCATGCTGTTTAAATCCGGCACTAAAGTCGCTTCACTGGTTGGCGCGCAATCTAAGTCGCAGTTGACCCAGTTTATCGACCAAAACGCCTAAGCTGGTAACGTTACCGCTGGCACTGCCAGCGGTATCTCTCTTCTTATTGGCATTGCCTGCCTAAGCGTCGCTTTCTTCTCGCTTCGCCCACTCTCCCCGCTTCCAAGGCGGCCGACGTGCGTCTCCAGGGCGTCTCATCTGCACATTACGCTGCTTACCCGGCCCTAATAGATGGGCTATCCAGCGCGTTTGAGGGTGGCTATCCAAAGCAATCTTTAGCGTCATCGTTAGCACCACCGACAGCAGCATGCCCGCCGCGCCAAAGATCCACCCCCACACCACCAGTGAAAGAAACGCCACAAAGGTGGATAACCCCAGCGCCTGCCCCATCACTCTAGGCTCAATCAAATTGCCCAAAATAAAGTTGATGACCAAGTACGCCGATGCCAACAGCAACGCCTGCAGCACACCGCCATCCTGAGAAACCAACAGCAGCAGTACCGGCGGAATCGCGGCCAACGCCGAGCCAATATTAGGAATAAAGTTAAGCGCAAATGCCAATACGCCCCATAGCAGCGGAAACTCAACGCCCACCAGCAGGCACGAGAGCCATACCAACACGCCGGTTGCCAAACTAATCACGGTTTTAACCGCCAAGTAGCGTTTTAGCGTTAGGCTAAATTCACTAAACCGTTTCAAACTCGGTGCTGGATTTTCAAGCGCCCGGGATACCTTATCGCGAAAATTCAGCGTCTCGAACAGCATGAAAATCACCAGCAGCGCGACGATACTGCCCTGCATAAACAGCGAGCCAATCTCTCCCAGCAGTGTGGCCACCCAGGAGCCATCCTCCTCCATGGCAAACATCGAACTGAGCTGGTCGGGGTCGATAGCCAACCCACGAGAGGCCAGCGCATTGAGCAAGTCCCAGTAGTGCTCGTAAAGCCTGGATTCAATATCAGGCAGCGCTTCAACAAAGGTACTGAAGCTATTGACCACCAACAGGCCAATCAGCGATATAAAGCCCACCAACACCAGTAGCGTAATCAACGCCGACATCCGCCGACTCAAACCGCAGCGATGCAGCCACTGCACGGGTGAGGTGCACACCACGGCAATAAACACCGCCAGCAGTAGCGGCACCAACAGGTCCGCGCCCACTTTCATTCCCGCAATAATCACTACCAACGCGGCAAGCGCTAGTGTGGCATTGAGCGGGATACTTCGATAATCCTCATCCGACAACTTCGACATAGCCCTTTCCTTAGCGTGTTATCCATACATAATGGCTGCTTGCCTGTTATTGCACAAACCATGCAAACATTAAGCAACTGTTTTCCGTCTACTCTTTGCCAGTGAACTTTATGGCGACCTTTCCTTCCAAGCAGCGATACACAATATTAGTTAGCCTACTCTACTCATTGGCTCTCTTAGCAAGGAAGTGACCTATGAATACAGCAACGCAACACTTTAAACGCCTCCGCTACGGCATCGTGGGCAGCGCTTTGTTTGCCCTATTGGCTGCCCCTATGGCTTACGCCGCGCCGCCTGCTCCGCCAAGCCTTCACGTTCAGGCGCAATCATGGGTGGAAGTTGAACCCGATAAAGCCACGCTCTCTGCGCGTTTGTGGGAAAACACCCCAGCGGTTTCAACCTTAGAAGACACCGATAGAGAAGCCTTGGGCAGCGCCCGCGAGCGGCTTGAGCAGCGTGCCAGCGAGCTGATTGCCGCCATGGAAGAGATCGGCATTGAGCAACGCGCCATCAATGCAGGCTCCCTGAACGTGTATCCTGAGCATGTCGCAGGCCCGCGCAACGACAACGGCGAACAAGAGACGCTGATGCGCACCCGCTTAGAACGTCCCTTCAGCGTTGAGCTAACTAATATAGACCAATTAGGCGATGTGCTGGACGCTTTGATTGGCGCTGGTGTAAATGCGTTAGATGGTGTGCAGTTTGACCTGCAGGATCGCGACGCCGCCACCGACGAAGCACTGACAAAAGCGTTAGAAAAAGCCCGCCATAAAGCCGACCTTATGGCGAGCACGCTAGATGTCACGCTTGGCCCTGTTCAACGCATTGAAGAGACCCAAGCGCCGGTTTTTCAACCCCGCATGATGGCCATGCGTGCTGAAAGCGACGCCATGAGCAGCGGCTCAGCCAGCGACTACCGCCCCGGCACCATTCGTATTGATGCCGGGGTAAGCGTTGAGTGGGCGCTTAGAGGGCAAGACGCTCGAGGCCGCCCAGGTAGGGTTGCAGGGGAGCAGGAACAGTAATCGACCCATCCGCCTGCTGGTGGTTTTCAAGCACCGCCAGTAGGCAGCGCCCTACCGCAAGGCCCGAGCCATTCAACGTATGCAGCAACTGCGGCTTTTTAACATCCGGATGGCGGTAACGGGCCTGCATCCGACGCGCCTGGAAATCTTCGCAGTTAGACACGGAGGAGATTTCCCGGTACGTGTTTTGGCTTGGCAGCCACACTTCCAAATCGTAGGTTTTCGCCGCGCCAAAGCCCATGTCGCCCGTACACAGCGTCACCACCCGATACGGCAACTCAAGCGCCTGCAGAATGGCTTCTGCGTGGCCGCGCATCTCTTCCAACGCGTCGTAGCTCTTCTCCGGCTCCACAATTTGCACCATCTCGACTTTATCGAACTGGTGTTGACGAATCATGCCACGGGTATCGCGCCCATAAGCGCCAGCTTCCGAGCGGAAACAGGGCGTATGCGCCGTTAGCTTCATCGGCAACGCCGCCAGCTCCACAATCTCATCACGTACAAAATTGGTCAGCGGTACTTCTGAGGTGGGAATCAGGTGGTACTCCCGCTCGTCGTTCAGCTTGAAGAGATCCTCGCCAAACTTCGGCAGCTGGCCAGTGCCCATGAGCGAATCGCGATTTACCATGTAAGGCACATAGCACTCTTCATAGCCGTGCTGCTGGGTTTGCGTATCCAGCATAAACTGCGCCAGCGCGCGATGCAGGCGAGCGATGGGCCCGCGCATCACTGCAAAGCGCGCGCCGGTCAGCTTGGCCGCCAGTTCAAAATCGAGATAGCCGGATTTCTTACCCAAATCCACATGGTCCAGCACCTCAAAGTCGAACTCACGTGGCGTGCCCCAGCGGTGCAGCTCCACGTTATCATCTTCGCTCTTGCCTTCCGGCACGCTCTCATGGGGCAGGTTGGGAATACCGCTAATTGCGTCATCCCACTCAGTCTGCACCTCGGCCAGCTCGCGCTTGGCAGCGTCCAAACGGCCACCTAAGTCGCTCACCTCATCCAGCAGCGGCTGGATATCTTCGCCACTGGCTTTGGCCTTACCAATCGCTTTGGAGCGCATATTACGCTCATTCTGCAGCTGCTCGGTCTGGGTTTGCAACTCACGGCGGCGCGACTCTAGCGCCTGCAGTGCCGCTTTATCGAGTACGAAGCCCCGCCGGGCCAGTTGTTGCGCAGTCGCATCAAGATCACCGCGCAGCAGTTTCGGATCGAGCATGAGTTATCCCTTGGCCAGAATTCAGTGAAACACGGCTCTCAAAGGCCGTGACAAAGGGGCCTATTGTAGGCAAAAGCGCGAGTTGGGGCTATGGCAGCGCGCCACCATGCTGAACTTAGTCGTTGGCGGGTATACACCATGACCCTTGCGCATATCCCTCCCCCCTTATTAGCCAAAAGTGATAGAGTGCCCGCCGCTTTAAAGCAAGAACCACTAACAACGGGTTATAGAAAAGGAGAAAGTTTATGCAGGAGACCGCAACGCAAGGAAAATTTGGTTGGTGGCGACGTATCGCTCTATGGCAGAAAATCTTGGCTGGTTTGGCGCTCGGGGTGTTGGCAGGCGCACTGCTCGGCGAAACAGCGAGTGTATTTAAGCCACTGGGCGACATCTTCATCAACGCCATTATGATGCTGATTGTGCCGCTGGTCTTTTCGACGCTGGTGGTGGGTATTACCTCCATGCGCGATCCACAGAAGATGGGCCGTATTGGGGCTCGCACCATTATCCTTTACTTGGTGACCACTGCCTTTGCCATCAGCATTGGCCTTGTGCTCTCTACCCTGCTGCAGCCTGGGGTGGGTGTCGGGCTAAGTTTCGACTCTGAAGTATCGGCTAACGAAGCACCGTCGCTAATGTCGATTCTCATTAATCTTGTGCCGCGCAACCCGATTGATGCCCTGGCTAATGGCAACATTATGCAGATCATTGTGTTTGCCATTGGCTTGGGCATCTCGCTAACGCTTATCGGTGAAAAAGGCGAGCCGGTGATGAAGGTCTTCGATAGCTTCGCGGAAGCCATGTATAAACTCACTGGCCTCGTGATGGCGTTTGCGCCATTCGGGGTGTTTGGTTTGATTGCCCATGTATCGGGCCAGTATGGCTTAGAAATTTTGCTCCCACTCGCCAAACTGATCGGTGTGGTCTATCTCGCCAGCATTTTGCATGTACTCGTTATCTACTCTGGCTTTATTTCTCTGATGGGTCGTTTGAACCCGGTGCGCTACTTAAAAGGCAGCCTGGATGCCATCGTGGTGGCGTTTTCTTCTGCTTCCTCAGCAGGCACCCTGCCCGTCTCAATTCGCTGCGCACAGAAAAACCTGGGCGTATCGGAAGGGGTGTCCGGCTTTGTACTGCCCGTAGGCGCCACCATCAATATGGATGGCACCGCACTGTATCAAGGCGTGGTGGTGCTGTTTATTGCTCAGATGACCGGCACCGATTTGAGCATGATGGATTACGGCATGATTGTTGCCACCGGTACTCTGGCCTCTATTGGTACCGCAGGCGTTCCTGGTGCAGGCCTGATTATGCTCTCTATCGTGATGGCGCAAATTGGTCTGCCCCTTGAAGCCATTGCCGTGGTGGCAGGTATAGACCGCATTCTGGATATGGCGCGTACCAGCGTTAACGTCGCAGGCGATCTTATGGTCACCACGCTGGTAGGTAAAAGCGAAGGCGAACTCAACGAAGAGATCTACAACACCAGCCGCTCTTAATTATCGATTAGGCTATCCCTCGCGCCCGCTGCCCTTGGTAGCGGGCGCTTTTTTATACCGAACTACAAGCTGCTAGGATGTCACTCTGACCACTGAACCAAGCGAGCCGATATGTCTTCTGCCTTTGAACACACCCTTGCCGCTATTGATGCGCTTCATGCTCAAGACCCCCGGCCAACCACTCTCGCAGATGGCACTTCTCATCCACAAGAGCTTATCTATGCCCAGCGTATGAGCCGGTGGCTAGAGCGACTGCAGGAGACGCCGAGCGAACTGTTGCGCATTGCCGTGCGCGCCCAGCACCTGCAGCGCTGGCAGCTGCCGCGAAGCGATTACCCAGAAGGCCGTATTGGCTACTTAACTTGGCGGCGGGACCAAAGTGCCCAGGCTGGTGATACCACGGCGGCACTCATGGAAGAGGCGGGCTATTCCCAAGAGGAGGCCAAACGCGTCGCCAGCATGATTCGCAAGCAAGGCCTGGGGCGCGATAGCGATGTGCAAGCCCTGGAAGACTGCGCCTGCCTAGTGTTCTTAGAAAACTACTTCGCCGATTTCTCCCGCAAGGTGGAGCACGACCACATGGTGCGCATTGTGCAAAAGACCTGGGGCAAGATGTCGCCGCAGGCGCATGCGCTAGCCCTGACGCTGCCCATGAACGACGCCTGTGCAACGCTCGTCAAAGAGGCGTTAGACAGCCACTGAGATGCCCCATCAAGATGCACCGCCGCAGTAGCTGCGGTAAAGTAGCGCTATCCCCTACCCGCTTCTAGCAGTGACGGCTTAACCCCCTATGATTGCATCCCTGGATTCTCGCACGGCCCCTTTTGAACGCCTGAACAGCCGCTATGTACGTTTTCTCGACGTCCTCCGCGCCCGCGGGTTTGAAGGCGAAATAGCGCCGGATTATGCCAACCGCACCGTGCTGGCGACGGATAACTCGATTTACCAGCGCCTTCCCCAGGCGGCGGTGTTTCCTAAGCATGCGGAAGACCTTGAGCGCCTTGCCAAGCTGGCTACTGAGCTGCCCCACCGCGATATCGCGCTCACGCCTCGGGGCGGCGGCACCGGAACCAACGGCCAGTCGTTGACCGATGGCATCGTGGTGGATGTCTCTCGCCACATGAACCAAATTCTTGAGATCGATGTGGAAGCCCGCCGGGTGCGGGTACAAGCGGGCGTGGTCAAAGACCAGCTCAACGCCGCGCTAAAGCCCCATGGGCTGTTTTTCGCCCCCGAACTATCGACATCGAATCGCGCCACCATTGGCGGTATGATCTCTACCGATGCCAGCGGCCAGGGGAGCTGCCAGTACGGCAAAACTCGCCACCACGTGTTAGAGCTGGATACCGTCCTTCTCGGCGGCCAGCACTTGCATAGCCGCCCACTTAGCGCAGAAGAGGAGCAGCAGGCGCTGGCCCAGGAAGGCGTGTTGGGCAAGGTACACCGCACCGCCGCGACGATTATCGACCAACAGCGCGAACTGATTGAGGCAAAATTCCCACCGCTCAACCGCTGTTTGACCGGCTACGACTTGGCGCATCTGCGCGAAGAGGGCCAGCTCAACCTGAATAGCCTGCTGTGCGGCTCGGAAGGCTCCCTGGGCTTTTTAAACGAAGCCGTGCTCAACGTCTTGCCGATTCCCAAGCACGCTACGCTAGTGAATGTTCGCTACCCGAGCTTTATGGCTGCCTTGCGGGATGCCAAGGCGCTGATGACCGCCAGCGCATCGCCCACCTCCATTGAAACCATCGACGACACCGTGCTGCAACTAGCGATGGAAGACTTCGTTTGGGACAGCGTGGCAGAATTTTTCCCGGCGGGCAGCACGCCCATTCAGGGCATCAACCTGATCGAGTTCAACGATGATGACCCCGAACAGCTCGCAGGGCGTGTCAAAGCGTTTACCCAGCACCTGAGCCAGGATGCCACCGTGGAGCGGCTAGGCTACACCCTGGCGGAAGGCCGCCCGCAGATTCAGAAAGTCTACGCCATGCGCAAACGCTCGGTAGGTCTGCTGGGTAACGTGCAGGGGGAGAAGCGTCCGCTGCCGTTCGTGGAGGACACCGCCGTTCCGCCGGAACATTTGGCCGACTTCATTACCGAGTTCCGCGCCGCGCTGGATGCACGCAAGCTCTCCTACGGCATGTTTGGCCATGTGGATGCGGGGGTGCTGCACGTGCGCCCGGCGCTGGATATGAAAGACCCCGCCCAGGAAGCGCTGATTCGCGAGATTTCTGACGAAGTCGCTGCGCTCACCCAGAAGTACGGCGGGCTGCTGTGGGGCGAACACGGTAAAGGCGTGCGCTCCGAGTACGGGCCGAAGTTTTTCGGTGAGCTTTACCCCTGCCTGCAGCAAGTCAAGGCGGCGTTCGACCCGCACAACCAGCTCAACCCAGGCAAGATTGCTTCGCCTTCTGACAACACCGCGCTGATCGCCAAAGAGAGCGACCCGGAACTGCTCACCGTCGATGGTGTTCCTATGCGAGGCCAGCTCGATCGCACGATTGATGAGCGGGCCTGGCAGGCCTATGACGCAGCGGTGTACTGCAACGGCAACGGCGCTTGCTACAACTACGATGTGGACGACCCCATGTGCCCATCGTGGAAGGCCACCCGCGACCGCCGCCACTCCCCTAAGGGCCGCGCCAGCCTGATTCGTGAATGGCTGCGCTTGCAGTCGCAAGCGGGCATCGACGTGGTGGAAGAGTCGCGTAAAAAGAAAGCCGAGCGCACCTGGGGCTTTATTAAAAGCTTCCCCAAGCGGGTGATGAACACCGTTAGCCGCCAGCAGCACCACGACTACTCCCATGAAGTCTACGACGCCATGGCGGGCTGCTTGGCGTGTAAGTCCTGCGCGGGCCAGTGTCCGATCAAAGTCAACGTACCGCAGTTCCGCTCACAGTTTTTAGAGGTGTATCACGGCCGCTACCTGCGCCCGCTGCGGGATTACGTGATTGGCGGCACCGAATTTATGCTGCCTGCGTTAACCAAGATGGCTCCACTGTATAACGCCGCCCTTGGCCAGCGCTGGGTAGAGCAACTCATGCAGAAAGGGCTCGGTATTAGCGACTCCCCCGCGCTATCTCGCGCTAGCGTGAAAAAACAGCTGCGCGCCTGGGGCGTTGCGGAAGCCACGCCCACATCGCTTGCGCTACTCACCGAGCAGCAGCGGGCCAACAGCGTCGTGATTGTGCAGGACGCTTTCACCACTCACTTTGAAGCCAAGCTGGTGATGGATGTGGTAGAGCTGCTATCGCGGCTGAACCTGCGCGTGTTTGTCATGCCGTTTTCTGCCAACGGCAAGCCGCTGCACGTACAGGGCTTTTTGGGTGCCTTTGAGCGGACGGCAGAAAAGCAGGCCAAACGCCTTCGCGCACTCAGCGAGTTCGAGGTGCCCATGGTAGGCATCGACCCTGCCATGACGCTGACCTACCGCCAGGAGTACGTCAAAGCGCTGGGCCCTGAGCAAGTGCCGAACGTACTGATGCTGCAGGAGTGGTTAGCGACCCGCGTCAACACCCTCGCCCCCGGCCAGCTAACGCTCAAAGACCCTGGCTTTAAGCTGCTTTCCCACTGCACCGAAAAAACCAATGCGCCGGGCAGCCCAAAAGCGTGGCAGCAGGTATTTGCAGCGTTTGGTTTGCAGCTAGAGCTGGCCACCACGGGCTGCTGCGGTATGTCCGGTACCTACGGCCATGAGACCCGTAACGTCGCTACCTCGAAAACGATCTACGCTCAGTCGTGGCAGCCACAGGTGGAAGCCGAAGAGAACAGCGGTAAGCTACTGGCCACCGGCTACTCCTGCCGCAGCCAGGTGAAGCGCTACTCGGCGCAAACCCTGCCCCACCCACTGCAAGCTCTGCTGACCAGTATCAAACAGGCCAGCCGCTAACGCGGCTGGCCTGCTGGGGCTTGCTGGTTCCGTGTGAACGTTTAGAAAAACAGCCGCTTGAGGGCCAAACCAGGGTCCTCTTCGCGCATAAACGCTTCACCCACCAAAAAGCCATTGACCTCGTGGTCACGCATTAGCTCTACGTCATCACGCGTGTGAATGCCGGATTCGGTAATCACGGTCACGCCTTCAGGGATACGTGGCAGCAGATCCAGAGTGGTATTCAGGCTGGTGTCAAAGGTGTGCAGGTTGCGGTTATTGATACCCACCAGCTTGAGGTCCAGCGCCAGGGCACGCTCTAGCTCCTCTGCATCGTGAACTTCCACCAGCACATCCATCCCCAATGCGTTGGCCTGCTGGTGCAGGTCGCGCAGCTGAGCGTCATTGAGCGCCGCCACAATCAATAGGATGCAGTCCGCACCGATGGCGCGCGCTTCAGTGACCTGATAGCCGTGGGTAATAAAGTCTTTACGGATCAGCGGCAGGTCGCAGGCATCGCGAGCGGCAATGAGGTAATCCTCATGGCCCTGGAAGAAGTCGGCATCAGTCAGCACGGAAAGGCACGCTGCGCCGCCCTGGGCGTAGCTTTTGGCGATATCCGCTGGGTGAAACTCTTCCCGCATCACGCCTTTAGAGGGCGAGGCTTTTTTCACCTCGGCGATTACTGCCGCGTCGCCTGCCGCAATACGCTGATTCAATGCATCAATAAAGCCACGGGGCGCGCTCTGCTTCTCCGCTAGCGCTAGCAGATCCGCTTCAGATACGGCTTGCTGACGCTCAGCGACTTCCTGGTCTTTACGGGCCAAAATGCGCGTTAAAATAGTCGGCGTTGCCTGGTCACTCATTGGAAGTTTTACCCTTTAAAGACGCTAGTGAAGTGCGAAAGCTCTCTGAGCTTTTCAAGCGGTAGTTTGGAGGCCTGGGCATCCTGGGCCACCATCACGCCCTCTTTCAAGCTATCGGCCACGCCCGCGCAGTAGAGCGCCGCCCCGGCGTTGAGTGCCACCATATCTGCCGCAGCCCCCTCGCCGCTAAGGGCGGCTTTCACCAAACGCAGGCTATCTTCCGCGCTGGACGCTTTAAGGGTGGCGAGGCTTTGGCGCTCGATACCCAGGGATTCCGGCGTAATGGTGTACTGGGTAATCTCGCCCTCTTTTAGCTCCGCCACCAGGGTGGGCGCCGCCAGAGAGATCTCATCAAGGCCATCTTCAGAATGCACCACCATGACATGGCGGCTACCCAGCTTGCGCAATACTTCGGCCATCAGCGGCACCAGCTCCGCTGAATATACGCCCAGCACTTGATTGGGCGCACTGGCGGGGTTGGTTAACGGGCCAAGAATATTGAACAGCGTACGTACGCCCATTTCCCGCCGTGGCCCAATGGCATAGCGCATGGCTGGGTGGTGGTTGGGTGCGAACATAAAGCCAACACCTACCTGCTCAATGCAGCGCGCCACTTGTTCAGGCTTGAGGTCGAGATAGATGCCGGCAATATCGAATAAATCGGCGCTGCCAGAAGAAGAGGAAACGCTGCGATTGCCATGTTTAGCCACATGGGCACCGCCAGCGGCGGCCACAAAACTAGACGCCGTGGACACATTAAACAGGTTCGCGCCATCGCCGCCGGTGCCGACGATATCCACCACGTTCTCGGTGTGTAGCTCGACGCGTTTCATTAAATCGCGCATCACCTGGGCGGCGGCGCTGATCTCTTCAGCGCTTTCGCCTTTCATGGCCAGCCCCACCAGCAGGCCGCCAATTTGCGCGTCGGAGGCTTCGCCGGTCATGATCTGGCGCATCAGTGCGTGCATCGCATTGAAAGAGAGGTCTTCGCGGCGCATCACCGCGTTAATTGCGTCTCGCATTTGCATGAGCAGGAAAGCCCCTAAAGCGTATGAATTTGGCGATCAGCCGCGTTGTAAAAAATTGGCCAATAACGCATGGCCCTGGCGCGTGAGTATCGACTCAGGGTGAAACTGTACCCCTTCCACATCAAGGGTGCGATGACGAAAGCCCATAATCAGCCCGGGCGTTACGTCATCCTCGGCGGTCCAGGCGGTCACTTCCAGGCAGTCGGGCAGGCTCTCCTGCTCAACTACCAATGAGTGATACCGCGTCACTTCCAGCGGGTTTTCCAGCCCGCTGAACACGCCCTGCCCACGGTGTACAACGGCCGAGGTTTTACCGTGCATCACCTGGGGTGCCCGCACCACCTTGCCGCCGTACACTTGGCCGATGGCCTGATGCCCCAGGCAAACGCCCAAAATAGGCAGTTTGCCCGCAAAGTGCTCAATGGCCGCCAGCGAAATGCCCGCTTCGTTGGGCGTACACGGGCCGGGCGAAATCACCAGATGGGTAGGTGCCAGGGCGCGCATCTGCTCCAGGGTAATCTCATCGTTGCGATAGGTCATCACCTCGGCATCCAGCTCACCCAGGTACTGGACGATGTTAAACGTGAAGCTGTCGTAGTTATCCAGCATCAACACCTGTTGCACTGCCTGCGCTTGCGCCATCGCCCCGCTTACTCCATCACATAAATAAAACCGCACAGGCGAGATGATACCCCAACCCAGACGCTCCTTGCAGGGGCAGCGCGCGCTTAGTGGGGCTGCGGCACCGCTGCCCGCTCCAGTCGGCAGGCGGCGTACTTGAACTCGGGTATTTTACCGTAGGGGTCCAGGGCTGGGTTGGTGAGCAGATTGGCGGCGGCCTCGGCGTAGGCAAACGGCACAAACACCATCCCATCGGGGATTTTATCGTCCACTCTGGCGGTCAGCGTTATTGTGCCTCGCCGCGTGGTTATGGTGAGCTTCTCACCCGGCGCCACCCCCAGGCGATTGAGTTCGCCCGGTGAGAGGCTGGCAACCGCCTCTGGCTCTAGGGCGTCGAGCACCTGGGCACGCCGCGTCATGGAACCCGTATGCCAATGCTCCAACTGGCGGCCGGTGGTCAGTACCGTGGGGTACCCGTCATCCACCGGCTCGTCCGGCGGTAGCGGGCGCGTAGGGGCGAATTTAGCCAGCCCGCCAGCCCGCGGAAAGGCGTCGCTAAAGACCACGTCCTGGCCGGGAGCATCCTCGGCTGGGCAGGGGTATGTGACGGAGTTCTCCCGCGCTAGCCGCTCCCAGCTAATGTGATTGAACGAGTGCATGCCCTGCTGCATTTCGGCAAACACTTCTTGCGGGTGCTGATAGCGCCAGCCCAGCCCAAAGCGGTTGGCGATCTCTTGGATGATCCACCAGTCCGGCTTGGCTTCTCCGGGCAGCGGTAAGGCCGCCCTGCCCAGCTGTACTTGGCGGTTAGTGTTGGTCACGGTGCCGTCTTTTTCGGGCCACGCGGAGGCAGGCAGAATCACGTCCGCGAACTGAGCGGTTTCGGTGATAAACAGATCCTGCACCACCAAATGCTCAAGCTTACCCAGCGCAGCGCGGGCGTGGGTAAGGTCCGGGTCAGACATCGCTGGGTTTTCACCCAAAATGTACATACCGCGCACCTCGCCTGCGTGAATCGCATTCATCACTTCCACCACCGTCAGCCCAGGCTCATCGCTCAGCGGCGTGTTCCATAGCTCTTCAAACGCGGCGCGCAGCTGGCTATCGCCTACTGGCTGGTAGTCCGGCAGCACCATGGGAATCAGCCCCGCATCCGAGGCACCCTGCACGTTATTCTGGCCGCGCAGCGGGTGCAGGCCCGTGCCGGGGCGACCGGCATGGCCGCACGCCAGTGCCAGCGAAATCAAACAGCGGGCATTGTCGGTACCGTGGGTGTGCTGAGAGATGCCCATGCCCCAGAAAATCATCGCTTTCTCGGCGTTGGCGTAGCGGCGCGCCACCTCACGAATAGTGTCGGGGGCTACGCCGCACAGCGCGCTCATGGCCTCCGGTGTGCTGTGCGCCACGCTCTGCTTGAGCGCTTCAAAGCCTTCGGTGTGGGCATCGATGTAGGCTTGGTTATACAGGCCTTCCGCGATAATCACGTGGAGCAGCGCGTTGAACAGCGATACATCCGCCCCCGGTGTAAAGCGCACGCTCATGGTTGCGTAAGCATCCAACGCCTGCCCGCGAGGGTCGAGAATGATGATCTCGGTACCCTGCTTGGCTGCCTGCTTGAAGAATGTTGCCGCCACGGGGTGATTCACCGCCGGGTTGCAGCCGGTTAGGATCACCACGTCAGCTTCCAGCGCCTGCATAAACGAAGCGGTCACCGCGCCTGAACCCAGGCACTCCATCAGCGCCGCAACGGAGCTGGCATGGCAAAGCCGCGTGCAGTGGTCCACGTTATTGCTGCCAAAGCCGGTACGCACCAGCTTCTGGAACAGCCACGCCTCTTCATTAGAGCACTTGGCGCTGCCAAAGCCCGCCAATGCTTTGGGACCTTGCGCATGCTTAATCGCCATTAGGCCACCCGCCGCGATTTCCAGCGCTTCGTCCCAGCTGGCTTCGCGGAAGTGGCTAAATGGATTGGCAGGGTCAAAGGTAGAGTCGAGCGCCTTAGGAATACCCGGTAAGCGTATCAGCGGCTTGGTCAGGCGTGTCGGGTGGCTCACGTAATCAAACCCAAACCGGCCTTTCACGCACAGGCGGTTCTGGTTAGCGGGGCCGTTGCGCCCTTCCACATAGGCCAGGGCATCGTCGTTAATATGGTACGTCAGCTGGCAGCCCACCCCGCAGTAGGGGCACACGGAATCCACCTGCCGCTGGCTTTGAGAATCGCCCTGACCTTGGGCATTGACCATGGTGGCGGGCATCAAGGCACCGGTGGGGCACGCCTGCACACACTCGCCGCAGCCCACGCAGGTGCTCTGGCCCATCGGGTCGGCAAAATCAAACACGACGTTGGCGGCAGCACCCCGCTGGGCCATGCCGATGACATCGTTACTCTGCACCTCGCGGCAGGCGCGCACGCACAGGTTGCAGGTAATGCAGGCGTCCAAGTCGACATGCATCGCCGGGTGGCTGGTATCTGGCTGGCTCACCTTTGGCGCAGCCGATGCATGGTTGACGGCTGCTTTACGGCGTGGCGGCAGCCATGACTTAACGGCCGCTTCGTCGACCGCTAACTGATCGGCCACCTCCCAGAAGTGGCTGGAGCGGTCAGGGCTTTGGGCGCGGCTGGGCTGGTCGGCCATCAGCAGTTCCAATACCGTTTCACGCGCTTGTGTGGCACGGGGCGAGTGGGCGCTGCGTACCACCATGCCGGGTTTGGCCTCGCGGATACAGCTTGCCGCTAGCACGCGCTCGCCTTCCACTTCCACCATACAGGCACGGCAGTTGCCATCGGCGCGGTAGCCGGGGGCATCTTTAAAGCAGAGGTGGGGAATGGTCTCTCCAGCGCGCTTGGCCACCTGCCAAAGGGTTTCTCCGGGGTAGGCAGTGACTTCTTGATCATCCAAGACAATAGTGAACGAAGCGGTCATGGTGCACTCCCTTCAGCGGCATCGCTGACGATAATCTGCTGCTGGGCGAGCGCAGGGCGGAAATCCTTGAGTAGCCCCAATACAGGATTTGGAGCCGCTTGCCCCAGGCCGCAAATCGAAGCGTCCTGCATCACTTGTGCCAGTCGATTGAGCGCCTGCACATCCCATGTGGGTTGCTCTAGCAAGCTGAGCATTTTCTCGGTGCCTACCCGGCAAGGCGTACACTGCCCGCAGGATTCATCGGCAAAAAAAGCCAACAGGTTGGTGGCCACCGCCTGAAGATTGTCTTGCTCAGAGAGCACGATAATCGCCGCCGACCCAATAAAACTGCCGTGCGCCTGCAGCGTGTCGAAATCCAGCGGCACATCGGCTTTGCTGGCGGGCAGAATGCCACCCGAGGCGCCGCCGGGCAGGTAAGCGGCCAGCGAATGCCCTTCCGCCATGCCGCCCGCATACTCCTCTATCAACTCGCGCAGCGTGATGCCTGCTGGCGCCAAGTACACGCCGGGCTTGTTCACTCGCCCTGAGACAGAAAAACTGCGCAGGCCTCGTCGACCATTGCGCCCATGCCCAGCAAACCACTCAGCCCCTTTGTGCCAAATGGTAGGAATCCAATAAACTGTTTCAACGTTATTGACCAGCGTGGGGCGGCCAAACAGCCCCTGCTGGGCTACGTAAGGCGGGCGGTGACGCGGCTTGCCGGGCTTGCCTTCCAAGGATTCGATCAGCGCCGACTCCTCACCGCAGATGTAAGCGCCCGCGCCCCGGCGCATGATGATGAATTCAGGCGCGACAATGCCCGCCTGTTCAAGCTCCGCAATCGCTTCATGGAGCACGCGGTGCAGGCCGGGATACTCGTCGCGCAGATAGATATAGAGCGCCTCGGCTTCTATCGCCCAAGCGCTAATCAGCGCGCCCTCAAGAAACTGATGCGGCGCGCGCTCTAAATAGTAGCGGTCTTTAAACGTCCCCGGCTCGCCTTCGTCAGCGTTAATCACGCAGTAGCGCGGCCCGGCGGCTTGGCGCACGGCCTGCCACTTTTTAAAGGTAGGGAAGCCCGCACCTCCCAAGCCTCGCAAGCCCGAGACTTCAAGCGCCTGCAGCACATCATCAATGCTGACCTTACCGCTGCGGACATTGGCCAGTAACTGGTAACCGCCAGCCTGCTGATAGGCGTCAAGCCGCTGCCACAAAGTCGCTTCAGGGTGAAAGTGGCCGGTATCCACTACGGCTTCGACGCCTTCTGCGGTGGCATACAGCACATGGTGATGGCCCACCTCGGCCACCGGCGCGGTATCGCAGCGCCCCATGCAGGGCGCACGGGTCACCCGTACACAGTCAGGATCGACGCGGGCCTCTAAGGCTTTGTGCAGCGCACTGGCCCCCGCTAATTGGCAGGAAAGAGAATCACAGACGCGAATCGTGGTATCCGGCGGGGGCGCTTGGTGGTCGTGCACCACATCGAAATGGGCATAGAACGTCGCCGTCTCGTACACCGCTGCCATGGGCAGGTTCATATAGGCTGCCAGGGCGCGCAGTTCCACAAGCGATAAGTGGCCGTGGGCATCCTGAATGGCGTGTAGATGCTCAATCAACAGGTCGCGACGCTTCAGGCTTGGCGTCTGGCGCTCATCGCCTAACAGGTCACGCAGCGCCGCCAGTGCGACAGGCGCTACATCACGCCCTTTAGGGTACCCGCGGCGGCGAGAGGACATACCATTTTGAGAGGTCATGACACGCTATCCAGAAAGCTGTTCAAAAGAGTGATTTAAAAAAAGCTACGCTTGTCAAAAGAGGACTAGGCTTAGGGCTAGGCGAACATAGATAGTAGCTATTTTGTCCACCATGTCGTTATTTAGCGGCATTTTTTTAAAGCATAGAGGTTAACAGGCGTGGGTGAAACCACTTCGTTTGCAGGAGTTGGCACTACGCTTTGCTCTAAAGCAAAGCGCGGCAATGGCTCTAGCAACAAAGCAGGACACTCTTTATGATTTGCCGTCATGTTAATAGGTTAGGAGCGTGGTATGGACAAGCGGGCACCCTGGATAATCACGCTCTTATTAGTGGCGACATTCATCACCCCCCAGGCATTCGCGGCCACTTCGATTAAAGTGATAGCGTCGTTTTCGGTCATCGAAGATTTAGTCAAGCGTGTCGCAGGCGATGATATCAGCATCACGACGATTGTACCGGTGGGCGACGATGTTCACCGCTGGGAGCTGACGCCCCCTAACGTACTTGCAGTGGAAGAGGCCGATATCGTGTTTTACAACGGCCACGGGCTAGAGCCATGGATCCGTCATGTAGAAGCGATGGCCAACGACACGCTAACGCTAATGGCTCTGGCCGAAAGCGCCAACTATGCGCCGCTGACGATTCCAGTGGGTCAGCATAAAGGCAATCCGGACCCCCATATGTGGATGGACCCAAAAGGGGCTGCCGCTTATATCGAGGTAATCACTCACACCCTAAGCGTACGCTATCCCGACAAAGCAGCCGCTTTTCAGGCTCGAGCGGTGCAAGCCAGGGAGGCGCTTGCCCTACTCGACCAGCAGATAAAAGAGCGCCTGGAGGGGATTCCGCAAACCAATCGTATACTCACTACCAGTGAAGCGGCTTTTGGCTATTTTGCCCACGCTTACGGCTTTGAGTATGCCGCGATTTGGGGCCTAGGCAGCGAGACACTGGGCAGCGCCCAGGCTATGGAAATCATGAGCAAACGCTTAACCGACAAACGTCCGCCCGCGCTGTTTTATGAAAGCACGACACCTTATATCCATATGGATGCCCTAGCGCGAGAGGCTGGCCTTACGCTAGCAGGCCCGCTCTATGTGGATACGCTGAGTGATACCGATGGCCCCGCCTACAACTACCCGGCGATGCTGCGCCACAATGCCGAGCTGTTGCATGAAGCGCTGGGAGGTGCCAGGGCCGAGGAGTAGCCGCTAGCTAACCAGCTCGCGAAGCGATGCCACTATCAGATCCGGGTGGCTCTGCTCGATGGGGTCGCCGTGGTTATAGCCATATGGCAGTGCCACCGTCGTAAAACCCGCCGCCCTACCCGCCGCGATATCATGGCGAGAGTCCCCCACCATCACGCTTGCCGAGGGGGCAATATCCAGCGTATGGGCAACATGCAGAAGCGGCAACGGGCTGGGTTTTTTCTCGGCTAGCGAGTCGCCGCCCACGGTAGACGTGAACAGCGCCAGCACACCAAAGTGGCTTAATATAGGCGCAATGAACCGCTCGGGTTTATTGGTAATCAAGGCCAGCACAAAACCCGCCTCATGCAGCGCATGAAGCACCTCAAAGGCACCCGGGTAGAGTTTGGTTAATGCATTGGGTGCGGCCCCGTAGTGGCGCATAAACGCTTCATAGGCGTTTTGTTGTAGCGCTGCCTCAGGTGCGACGTTCAGCGCCCAGGTCAGGGCTCGCTCTACCAGTACCTGCGCGCCGTTGCCCACCCAATCGCGCACCTGATCTTCACTCGGCTGCGCCAGCCCAACTTCTTGCAGCGCCCGCTGCACGCCAACGGCCAAATCGGGCACTGAGTCGATTAACGTGCCGTCTAAATCAAAGGCGATTAACCGCTTTCCTTGCAAAATGGTATGCACGCGTGGCCTCACTTATGTGCTTAGGCTGCTAGTTGGCAACAATGTCGATTAATTTGACCATCTTACCTACTTAGCCCTTCGTCATACACCGCATAAAGTTCTATGCTGTGGCTATATTTGCCAAGGAGAGAGTAATGGCCATTCCCCGAATTGTGATTGTGGGCGGCGGCGCGGGCGGGCTAGCCCTAGCCACCCGTCTTGGACATACGCTAGGTAAAAAAAAACGCGCTGAGATTGTCCTGCTTGACCGCAACGCCACCCACGTATGGAAGCCGCTGCTGCATGAGCTGGCCACCGGGGTGCTGAACTCCAGTATGGATGAAGTGGATTATCGTGGGCACTCCTCGGCCCACTACTACCGCTACCAGCGCGGTTCCCTCAACGGTTTGGACCGGGAACAGAAGGTCATTCACCTGGCACCTATTGAAGATGAAGATGGCGTAGAGGTGCTGCCCGCCCGCCAGCTCACCTACGACTACTTGGTGCTATCGCTGGGCAGTGTTTCCAATGATTTTGGTACCAAGGGGGTCGCAGAGCACTGCCACTTTATTGACTCCCCACAGCAGGCCAAAGCCTTCCAGCGGGACATGATCAATACCTTCCTGCGCTATACCGACCCCAAGCTGCGTCAGAACACCCAGCTCACCATTGGCATTGTCGGCGGCGGTGCAACAGGGGTAGAGCTTTCTGCCGAACTGCTCGACGC
Organism: Vreelandella lionensis; assembly: GCF_044543515.1. Taxonomy (NCBI): domain Bacteria; kingdom Pseudomonadati; phylum Pseudomonadota; class Gammaproteobacteria; order Oceanospirillales; family Halomonadaceae; genus Vreelandella; species Vreelandella lionensis. Next base: position 48,603 of record NZ_JBITWC010000005.1, read on the forward strand.
CTCGCGCCTGCTCAATGCCTATGGTGTCACTGCAGTGGACCACCAAACCATTAGCGTGCATTTGATTGAAGCGGCACCGCGTCTGCTCCCCGGTTTATCTGAGCGCATCAGCCAAACCGTTCAGCAAGAGCTGGAGAGCATGGGGGTCACCGTGCATGTGGGCACGGCGATTCAAGAAGCCCAGGAGTACCAACTGGTGACAGGCGACGGAGAAGTGATTGAAACCGATCTCAACGTATGGGCGGCAGGTATTAAAGCGCCGCCGTTTCTCACCGAACTGGGCTTAAGCACCAACAAGCGCAACCAAATTAACGTCAAGCAGACGCTGCAAAGCGTGGACGATCCGCATATTTTTGCGATGGGCGACTGCGCTTGCTGCCCCCAAGGCGATGATGCAACGGTGCCGCCTCGCGCTCAGGCCGCCCATCAGCAGGCCAAGCTATTGGCGAAGAACCTTGAGCGCTGTCTGACCAAAAAGCCGCTGCAAGACTTCATTTATCACGACCACGGCTCACTGGTGTCGCTGGCTCGCTACGATGCCGTAGGGAATTTGATGCGCAGCTCAGCATCGCGGGGGCTGTTTTTGGAGGGCTGGCTGGCGCGCCAAGCCTATGCATCGCTCTACCGCATGCACCAGCTCTCGATTCACGGCGCACCAAAAACCGGGCTTGCATGGCTAGTGGATAAATTAAACCGCTACCTCAAACCACGCATGAAACTTCACTAAAGACATGCAAAGGGCGGGATCAGCCCGCCCCTCTTGTGTCTTAGCGCGCCTTCCGTCTCAGCGAACCTTAGCGAGCTCCGCGCGCATCTGCTGAATCACGCTGTCGTAGCCGTGCGGGTCACTTGCCTGGTGGGCGTTAAAGATCGCTGAACCCGCTACAAAGGTATCGGCACCGGCGGCGGCGATATCCGCGATATTGTCGACTTTGACGCCACCATCAATCTCCAGACGAATCGGCAGCCCAGAGGCGTCAATACGCGCCCGTGCTTCGCGTAGCTTATCCAGCGTACCGGGGATGAACGACTGGCCGCCAAAGCCGGGGTTGACGCTCATCAGCAGCACCATATCGACCTTGTCCATTACGTAATCAAGATACGAAAGCGGCGTTGCCGGGTTAAACACCAGCCCCGCTTTACAACCACCATCACGAATCAGCTGCAGCGAACGATCAATATGCTCGGATGCTTCGGGGTGGAAAGTGATGTAGCTGGCACCCGCCTCAATAAAATCGCTAATCATGCGATCCACCGGCTTCACCATCAGGTGCACATCAATGGGTGCCGTCACGCCATGCTCGCGCAGCGCCTTACATACCATCGGCCCAATAGTCAGGTTCGGCACGTAATGATTATCCATGACGTCGAAATGAACCACATCGGCGCCGGCCGCCAGCACGTTGTCGACCTCCTCGCCCAGCCGCGCAAAGTTAGCGGAGAGTATCGAAGGGGCAATCAAGAAATCCTGTGCAGCGCTCATGAAGGGGTCCTCAGGTAATAAAAATAAAGGCGCCATCTTACCAGAGCCACACACGAAGCCCTATTACACGTGAAGGTCATGCAGCACGCTTGCCGTCAATGCATATCCTTAAACAGATATTTCCAAATAGAATATAAAACACAATTGTAATTCCACAATCCTAGGTTTAACCTTAGCGGCATCGCGACTAAATCGCCCCCAGAATTAAGGAGTCTGCAATGACGCTATCCTCTGCATTCCGTACTGGCCTTCGCCGTAGCCTACTGGCCGTTGCCGTTGGCACCGCCGTTTCTGGCATGACCTTCTCCAGCGCCGCCGTCGCTCAGGAGCGCGAGCTACTGAACTCCTCCTATGACATCGCCCGCGAGCTGTTCGCCGCGATTAACCCGGAGTTCCAGGCGTGGTGGGAAGAAGAGCATGGCGAAGAGATCGCTATCAGCCAGTCCCACGGTGGCTCCTCTGCCCAGGCGCGCGCCATTATGCAGGGCCTGCGTGCGGACGTAGTGACGTTTAACCAAGTGACCGACGTTCAAGTACTGGCCGATGCAGGGTTGGTGGCTGAAGATTGGCAGGATGCGTTTGAGAACAACGCTTCGCCCTACTACTCCACCACCGCTTTCCTGGTGCGCAAAGGCAACCCGAAAGGCATCGAAAGCTGGGATGACCTCGTTAAAGAAGACGTGCAGATGGTCTTCCCGAACCCGAAAACCTCCGGTAACGGCCGCTACACGTACCTGGCTGCCTGGGGCTTCGCCGAGAATGAATTCGACGGCGATGAAGAGAAGATCCAAGACTTCATGCGCAACTTCCTGCGCAACGTAGCGGTGTTCGACACCGGCGGTCGCGGTGCCACAACCAGCTTTATCGAGCGCGGCATTGGCGACGTACTGATCAGCTTTGAGTCTGAAGTGAATAACATCCGCAGCGAATACGGCAGCGATGACTACGAAGTAATCGTCCCGCCGGTGAGCATTCTGGCGGAATTCCCGGTCGCGGTGGTGGGTGAAAACGCCGAACGTAACGGCAACAGCGACTTAGCCCAAAGCTACTTAGAGTACCTCTATACCGAAGACGCCCAGCGTCAGCTGGCAGGCTTTAACTACCGTGTCCATAACGACACTGTGGTAGAAGAGTTTGCCGACCAGTTCCCCGACACCGAGCTATTTGAAGTCGAAAACGTGTTCGGCAGCTGGGAAGAAGCGATGGAGAACCACTTCGAAGGCGGTGCTCTGCTTGATCAACTGCAACGTCGTTAACGGAACCCCATGAGCCAATTAGCATTTTGGCGATCCGGCAGCACGCGCGTGCTGCCGGGTTTTGGCCTATCTATGGGTATCAGCGTGCTATTTATTTCGCTGGTACTGCTACTCCCCATTACCGGGCTGTTTGGCCAGCTTTCTGAACTAAGCCTGGCCGAGTACTTTGCCATCATCACCGAAGGCCGCGTCGTCGCCAGCTATATGGTCACCATCGGCGCGGCAGCCGTGGCGGCGCTGGTGAATGCGGTGTTTGGTCTGCTGCTGGCATGGGTACTGGTGCGCTATGAGTTTCCTGGCAAACGCCTGCTCGATGCCTTGATGGATCTCCCCTTCGCCCTGCCCACCGCCGTTGCGGGCATCACCCTGGCCACGCTCTATGCAGGCAACGGCTGGGTGGGCAACATCATTGAGCCCATGGGGTTTCAAGTGGCTTACACCTGGGTAGGCATTGCCCTGGCGATGGCCTTCACCAGTATTCCCTTTGTGGTACGCACGGTGCAGCCGGTGCTGGAAGATTTGCCTGCCGAGGTAGACGAAGCCGCGATGTCTCTGGGTGCCACCGATGGCGTGGCGTTTCGCCGTGTGATTATGCCGCATCTATGGCCCGCGCTCGTCACCGGCACCGGGCTTGCCTTCGTACGCTCATTAGGTGAGTTCGGGGCGATTATTTTTATCGCAGGCAATATGCCTTACGAAACCGAAATTACCGCGCTGATGATCTTCGTCAAACTGCAGGAGTATGACTACGCTGGGGCGTCTGCCATTGCCTCGGTGGTGCTGTTTGTTTCGTTGGCGCTGCTGCTCGCCATCAATATCTGGCAGGGCCGCTTTGTGCGTCGTCTGCATGGAGGTAAAGGATAATGCGCCGGATTGGTGATGCGCCTTTAGTGCGGCGCTTATTAATTGGCGCAGCCCTACTGCTGTCTGCGCTATTTCTGCTGCTGCCGCTGGTGGCTATTTTTGCTCAGGCGTTCTCCCAGGGCGTCATGGTATTTTGGGAGAACGTGAGCAATACGTTCACCCTCCACGCCATTGGTCTCACGCTGGTCATCGCGTTAATGACCATCCCCATCTGCTTGGTGTTTGGCGTTGCGCTGGCATGGCTGGTGACGCGCTTTAGCTTCCCAGGGCGGCGCATTCTGCAAACGCTGATTGATATTCCGTTTGCCGTCTCCCCTGTCGTCGCTGGCTTAATTTATCTACTGCTGTATGGCCGCAACGGCTGGATTGGCGGATGGTTAGATAGCCACGATATTCAGCTGATGTTTGCCTGGCCGGGCATTTTGATGGTCACCATCTTCGTCACCTGCCCGTTTGTGGCGCGTGAATTAATCCCGCTTATGCAGGCCCAAGGCTCACGGGAAGAAGAAGCCGCCGTAACGCTGGGCGCTTCTGGCTGGACAACGTTTTGGCGGGTCACGCTACCCAACATTCGCTGGGCACTGCTCTACGGCATCATCCTTACCAACGCCCGCGCGGTGGGTGAATTTGGCGCGGTCTCGGTTGTCTCAGGGGCCATTCGCGGGCAAACCAATACGCTACCGCTGCACCTTGAGCAGCTCTATCAGGATTACAACGCCGTGGGCGCGTTTGCGAGCGCCGCCCTGCTGGCCCTGATTGCCCTGTTAACTCTTGCGGCCAAGGCAGGCCTGGAATGGCGCGCATCGCGCCGGGAGGCATACACATGAGTATTCGCTTACAGAATATTGCCAAGCACTTTGCCAACACCCAGGCGCTTGAACCCATCAACCTGGACATTCACGAAGGTGAATTGGTGGGCTTGCTAGGTCCTTCCGGTTCGGGCAAAACCACCCTGCTGCGTATCATTGCTGGCCTAGAGAACGCCGATAGCTCGCCGCAGCCGGGTAAAATTCTATTTGGCGACCGAGATGTCACCAACGTCCATGTGCGCGACCGCCGCATCGGCTTTGTTTTTCAGCACTACGCCCTGTTTCGTCATATGAGCGTTTATGACAACGTGGCGTTTGGCCTTACGGTGATGCCGAAAAAGCGCCGCCCCTCCAACGGTGAAATTCGGGCGCGCGTCTTCAGGCTCCTTGAGATGGTGCAGCTACAGCACTTAGCCAACCGCTTGCCTGCCCAGCTCTCGGGTGGGCAACAGCAGCGCGTATCGCTGGCGCGCGCGCTTGCTGTAGAGCCTGACGTCCTGCTGTTAGACGAGCCGTTTGGCGCCCTGGATGCCAAGGTTCGCCAAGACCTTCGCCGCTGGCTCCGCCGCTTGCATGACGAACTGAACTTTACCAGCGTGTTCGTCACCCACGACCAGGAAGAAGCGCTGGAACTTTCCGACCGTGTGGTGGTGATGAGTAACGGCCGGATCGAGCAAATCGACACGCCAGACACACTCTACCGCGCGCCGAAGAACCGCTTTGTATTTGAGTTTTTGGGTGATGTGAACCACCTAGAGGGCCGCGTGCGCAATGGCGTGCTGACCTGCGGCGATGCGCATCTCAACGTGGACTTACCCGATGGCGATGAAGAGCTGCTGCTGCGCCCCCATGAGGTGCGGTTGGCGGAAGAGCCCAGCGCTGAAAGCCACCTGCCGGTGACGATTACCGCTATCTCCCCGGTCGGTGCCGAAGTGCGTCTGGAGCTAGAGGCCGACTGGCTGGCAAAACCGTGGCTAGCCACCGTTCGCCACGCCGATTTCGAGCGCCTGCACATGCGCCGGGGGCAGCGCTTGTTTGCTCATCCGCGCCAGTGGCATCGCTTTAAAGAAGACGCTAAAACACCTGAGCAGCAGGCACGAGTGGCTTAGGGACTGCTAGCGCGGCAGGCTAGCACAACGCTATACTGCCGCGATTATTGCAATGCCTTGTTTCTTAACGCTTTGCTTTTTAATACCTTGTTGCGACAGGTATGTTTATCGTTTAACCACAATGATTGCGGAGAGTTTTATGCGTCGGCGTCACTTTTTACGCGCGTCTGGTGCGTTGTTAACCACCCTATTGCTGGCAGGCTGTGCAAGTCCTCAATACCTACAGCTAAACCCCACCCGTAGCGCTAACGTGCCGCAAACCGGCTCGGGTCAGCAAGTGACCGTGGTGGCCGTCGATGCGCGGCCAGGCGAAGTGATTGGCACGCGCACGGGCGGCAACATGTCGACGGCGCAGATTACCGTAAGCAGCCATGAATTGATTCCACGCCTACAGGCCGAAGCGGAGCGTGCCGCACGCGATATGGGGTTTACCCCCACCCGCGAAGCCGCCCAAGGCCGCCCCAGCCTGACTCTGGAACTTGCCAGCTTGCACTATGGCCGTGGCGACAGCGGGCAGCCGCTAATTGATGAAGCGCGTATTGAAGGGGTTTTCCGGGCCATCGCGCAGAACCAGGGCACGACGTATACCGGGACATATACGTCACGTCGCACCCAAGGTTATGCGCTTAAACCGGGTGAAGATGCCAATACACGGATGTTGAACGACTTGCTTAGCGATGGCCTAAACCGGGCGTTCAGCGACCCAGAGCTGGGTCGGCTTCTCGCCCGTTAAGGGGGATAATTAAACCCGTGGCCCGCGCCGCTCAAGCGCCCAGATGCTTTCGCTTCGGCCACGGGCATCGGCGGGCAGGTGCGCTAATCGCTCGATACGGAAATTGGGCGCCATCAGGCGCTCAATTTCCTCATCCGGCACGCTAAATGGTGGCCCTGCCTCACCATCGCCATGGGTAAGCCCTACCAACAGCCCTTTCGCCCCAGGCGGTATCAACTGCGCTAAATGAAAGGCGTACCGCTCACGAGTCGCGGGCGGTAATGCAATCAGCGAGGCACGGTCGTAAAAAGCGCCCACTTCCGCGGCCTGCTGAATATGCAGATGAAAGAAGTCTCCGCACCAGAGCTCGATGTTACCCTGCCGGGACACGTCAAACCCCGCCTGGGTATAGCGAGAGATACCGCCACTACGCTGGGCCAAAAATTGCTCGATAGCCTCCGGGGCAAGCTCTATGCCCAACACCGGGTGCCCTTGGTCCGCGAGCCAGCGCATATCTAAGCTCTTCCCACATAGCGGCACCAACACCTTGGCTCCAGAGGGCACGCCTAGCGTTGGCCAATACTTCAACAGTGCCGGGTGGGTCTCCTCCAGGTGAAAGCCTATCCGGCCCTCTTGCCAACGCTGCCGCCAGGAATTCTCCATGGACATGCCCTCTTACTATCCTAAAAACCTAACTGTTTAGAACCAGCGGTCACGCTTGTTACGACGGCGCGGCAAGTGCGGCACAATCAGCCCCACCAGCAGGCCAGCGCCCGCCACACCGCCACCGTACATAAAGTAGCGCATCAGCAAGTCTTCCTCTTGAGTGTCCAGACGTGCCTGCAGCGCTCGCACCTGTTGGCGTGACTGCTCTGCCTCGTTATCCAGCTCAAGGTTCCTCGCTTCCAGGTCTGCGATGCGCTGCTCGCGAACATCAAGCGTGGCGGTCATGGAAGAGACCCGCTGCTCCCAGGTATCGTTGATACCGTCAAGCTCTTGGGTCAGCTCTTCCACCTGGGCCTGCAGCTCGGGCAATTGCTGACGAGCACTAGGCGTTTGCTGAAGCTCATTGCTCAAAACCCACACCGTATCGCCGCTATTGCTGCGCACCCGGGTGTAATCACCGCTGGTTTCCAGCACTTCCACCTGCTCGCCTGCATTGAGCGTTCCCACAATGCGATAACCATCTGTCGGCCCACTGCGCACGTAGGTACTTAGCTCATCGCTGACCCAGGCTTGGTTATCGGATTGAGCGAATGCCGCTTGGCTGCTCATGCTTAGCAGCATGCCAACTGCGGCGGCATAACAATTACTGCGAAATTTATCTACTTGCATGACGTCATGTCCTGATCATAAAAACGCGCGTGGCCGACGAAGCCACCGCGCGTATCGCTCAAAGCGTTGCGCGTGTCTAAAGCGCTTACCCTTCCCCGCGGGGCGGTAACGGGAAGGGACGAGGAAACTCTGCGACGCGAGCATCACTTTTCACGGCCTTCAGGGGGCCTTCACGCTCTACCTCATCAATCCGCACAATGGCGTTAAGAGGCAGGTAACTACGCTTCACACCCTCAAAGGTTCGCTGCAGTTTTTCCGCTCCTGGATCCACCACCACTCGCGACGCATCGTCAAAGACAAACTCCTCGACTTCAATAAAGCCCCAGAGTTCGCTCTGAAAGATCTCTCTGACGTATAAATCCCAAATTTCACCCTGCTGGTGAACCACCACACGGTAGATCGGCTTGGCCGCCATCTTGGCCTATTCCTCTTGCCACTTGAACGTAATGTTAAGCAGCAAGCCTACCATACTCGCGGGTTGCCCTTTAGCAGACATCGCCAAACGGCGCTAATTCCCTGCCATTTTCGCTTCAGAGTGTGCTAATTAGCCGATGATACCCCTGGTCGTGTATGGTGAAGTGAGTGGTTGGCAAGAAAATTCATCTACCCATAGGAGTCACCATCATGCAAAAGGATCCCAATAAGGGCTATATCGCCCTCTTAGGCTGGAGCCTCAATGCGATCGAAGCTGCGGAGAATTTTGACCGCCGCTACATCGTGGTTGCACCCGACTGGGCGGAAGAGTACTGCCAAAAGCACGATATCCCCTACGTACCCTGGAATTTCGAGCGTCTGAATGACCGCTCCATGGAGATCGCGGAAACGCTGAAAGATAAAGGCGTCGACGTTGCCATCCCCTTATTCGAGGAAACCGTTGAGTGGGCAGGTGCCATTAACTCGGTGCTGCTGGACAACCCACGCCTTTACGGCCAGTCACTGCTGCTGCGTGACAAAGCGCTAATGAAGCGCCGCGCCCAGCTTGGCGGCATTCGCGTGGGTATTTTTGAAGAAGCCCACGATAAAGAGGACGTGATTCGCTTCCTCAAGCGGGTCAACCAGACGCTGCTGAAACTCGATGGCGACCCCAACGATCCCATCCACCTAAAAGCGTTTGATAAAGCGGGCTGCCTGGGCCACCGGGTCATTCGTACCCCCGATGAAGTCGATACCATCCCGGATGAAGAGTTTCCGGTACTGATGGAGTCGCACCTGGATGGCTGGGAATTTGCGGTAGAAGCGTGGATTCACGATGGCAAAATCGCCTTCCTGAACATTTCAGAGTACGTCACGCTGGGCTACTCGGTGTTTGTGCCTGCCTCTCCGGAGCTGGAAAAATACCGTGAGCAGATCACCGCACAGATCGAAAAACTGATCAAGGCGTTTGATATTGAGTTTGGCCTGATCCACCCAGAGTACTTCGTCACCAGCGACGGCGAAATGTACTTTGGCGAAGTGGCCTATCGTCCGCCGGGCTTCAAAGTGTTTGAGCTACTGGAGCGGGTCTACGGCTTCAATGCTTATCAAGCCTCCATGCTGGTCTTCGATCCGAAAAGCACCAAAGAAGAGGTGGCTGCGTTCTTCCCGAAAGAGATCGTCGATGCCGACGGCTTCGCGGGCTGCTTTGGCGTTTATCCGCGCCGTCGGGTAGTGAGCCGCTTAGAGATTCCAGAAGAGACAGAAGATCACCCTTACTTCGAGTCTCACGAACTGACCTCGCCGGTGGAAGAGACCGTCACGAAACGCACCGCCTTTGGCACTCACTGGGGGTTGATCTATTTTAAAGGCGAGGATGCGCATACGATTCGCGATCTGCTAAAACGCCAAGAAGATCTCGACTTCTATGTATAATCCTTGCCAAGGCTGGGATAAGGAGTCACCGTGACGACCAAGCAAGAGGCCTCTTCCACTGAAGATGGCAAGCTCAATGGATTGCTGAGCAAATTTGATGATGCGGTGCGCCTGCTTTCGCAGGCGCCTGCCTTTTCTAAACCGGCAAAGCTGCCACGCGTACTTGATACTGCCCGTCGCGTACTCATGCAAGCGGGCGGCTGCGCCGCTCTTGAGCAGCGCGCGGCGGATTTTGAATCCGCTGGCATTTTTGCCGGGTCGGATTGGGAAACCCCACAGTACCTAATCCCCACATTGACGACCTACTCGCTTAAAAGCGCCGATGCCAATGTGGTGGTGATTGAAGCGCTGAGCGAACTGCGGCTGTTGGCCGTGGCAAAAGACAATTACGCCCACACCTTAATTTCTCAAGAGCATGCCCACCACTACCTGACCCAGGTAATGGCGATCAACCTATGGCTGCTTTTCAATGCGCCCAGCGAAGCCGAGCGGGAAACCCAAGGGCGCTTGGCGAATATCTCCCGCCAACTGTTTCAGCACTTAGCCGAGCGCATCGGCTATGAGCACGTTATCGACCAGCTGATTGATGAGATCTGGCGCATTCTCAAGCAGCGCCCCATCCAGGTCGATGCGATTAAACAAATGATCACCCAGATCGCGCTGTGCCAGGCCAACCCGGAGATTGACCTGGGAGCCAGCGGACAAGGAGCTGACAGGTTAGTTAGCTCGCTGTATGGCCCCACCCAGGCCTGCCGCGAAGATCCAGGCCTTGAGGTGTATCGCGCCCGCTTAGAGCGCATGGATAGCGCCACGCTCCAGGCGGAATCCACCGGCTTTGCCCGTGCCATGCACGACACCGGCTTAGTATCCCCCTACCATGCCGTGCTCTTACGCTACCTGCTGGAAGAGGGCGACCATCTGCTCTCAGAGGCGCTGGGGCTCTCCTCTACTGGCCGCGACTGCCTGCTGTGCTACCGCGAGTTGGTGCATGCGCTGATTCGCAGCGGCGTCTACCCGGCGACGGCACAAGCGGTGTATGGGCTGGCCTTATTGTTAGAACGCGGCATTCTTTATCAGCCACCTGTGGCACCGGCCATGTGGCGTCAGCTCAACCTTCAGCTCTCTGAGTGGGCAGAAGGACGCCTGACGCTTGCCTATGGCGAGGTTGCCTCACCCCGCGCCCGACTCATCGAAGGAGTGCTGTGCATGCTGGGCCTGCCGCTGGGCGTGGGCCAGGGCAACAACCCGACCTGCCAATCAGCCCGGGCGCTCTCCACGTGGGCGTATAACGACCCCGACTATCTGTTACAGATGGTCACCTGGGCGGCGCGGGATGATGAAATCATCATGCATTTTGAAGGCCAGCCGATCTCCTCTAACGAGAGCGTATCTGGCGTGGCTGCCCAGTTGCCGATGGATCTTGATCCGGTATCGCTTATCGTCGTGCCTCATCTGGACCGTATTTATGCAGAAATGGGCAGACGCTGCATCGGCCGTGAAGGCGATCCCCACCGCTGGGTGAATCCCGAATTTCACGGCTGGTGGTCTGGCCGCGGGTTCAGTATTAACGTCGATGTCGCCACCGGTAAGCTCTGTGAAGTGGATACATTCATTCGTCACTTCTACGCCAGCTACCACCCCTACTACAACGGCAACCAGCCGCTGATTCATCCGCAGCCTGCCGGTATCGCAGTCACCGATAGCGCTGCGCGGTTTATCGGCTGGCATGCCATTACGATTTTGCGGGCCTCCCTCGACCCCAACAACGTGATGCGGGTCTACTTCTACAACCCCAATAACGACAGCGGTCAGGATTGGGGCGACGGCGTTAAGGTCAGCACGTCCGGCAACGGCGAGCGCTTTGGCGAAGCCTCTCTTCCATTTGAGCAGTTCACTTCGCGTCTCTATATCTACCACTACGACCCGTTGGAAAGAGGCGAGCTAGCCACAGTGACCGATGAAGAGCTAGCGCGCGTAAAAGGGTTTCTGCACCGCAGCTGGGGGGCGACCCGCATTCCACCGACCGACCTGCAAGCCGACCAAGGGCCCCGTTAACACGGGGCCTTCCAAACACTACAGACACGACCAAGATGATACGACTCGATCAACTGCTGGTCAGCCAAAGGCTGGCCAGTTCTCGTACCCGTGCCCAGCGGCTGATCAAAAACGGGCGCGTTTTTTTAAGCGACGGCACCTTGCTGAGCAAACCCTCTGAAAAATGGCCGACCGATGCCCCGCTCCGCGTGGAAGAGGACCCAGAAGAGCGCTACGCCTCACGCGCAGGGCTAAAGCTAGAAGGCGTTCTACAGGCGTTAGCCATGCGCTTAGAGGATAAAGGCGTGCTGGATATTGGCCAGTCCACGGGCGGGTTTACCGACTGCGCCCTGCATTTTGGCGCACGCCACGTAATAGGCGTGGAAGTCGGCCACGACCAGCTGGCAAGCCACTTACGCAGCGACCCACGAGTAACCTGCCTGGAAGGACTCAATGCCCGTCATATGAGCACCTCAGAGGCACTTTTGAGCACGCTTGCCGAACGGCCGATTGATCTTGCGGTGATGGATGTATCGTTTATATCCCAGACGCTGATTCTGCCTGAGATTGCCGCCCTACTGCCGCCTAGCGGGCAGCTGCTTTCGCTGGTAAAACCACAGTTTGAGCTAGACCCCGGTGCGCTGGATAAACGCGGCGTCGTGCGCGACCCTCGTCGCTACGCGGAGGTGGAGCAAAAAATACGCACCGCCTGCGAGCAGTGCGGGCTCGCCATCAGCCACTGGCAAGAGAGCCCGATTACCGGCAGCGACGGCAATCGGGAGTTTCTTCTTCTCGCCAGCAAGCCCTAGCGGTTAGCTCAACGTAGCAGGCGGGAGGGTCGGCTTGGACTGCACTTTCACCGACTCCCCTTGCTCACGATGCAGCCATACATCGAGCTGTTCAAAGGCGATCTTCACTCCCGCCTCCTTGAACAGCTCATCCACCCGGCAATTCACCTCATCGGCCGCAAACAGGCGGTCTAACAAGTCATTGACGAAAATACGCAGTTCGAAATTGAGGCTGTGAGGGCCGTAACTTAGGCAGAACACCTGCGGCTCAGGGTCATCCAGCACGCGGGCATTTTCATCGGCCGCTTGACGCAAAAGCTTATGCACCAGAGGCAAATCTGAACCGTGTGAGACCCCGTAAGTGAGCACCACGCGGGTCACATTGTCGGAGAGCGACCAGTTAATGAGCTGATCCGTGACGAAAGTCTTGTTGGGAATAATGATCTCTTTGCGGTCGAAATCGGTCACCGTGGTGGCCCGAATACGAATCTGACTCACCGTGCCGTGCAGGTTGCCTATGGTAATGGTGTCACCAATACGAATAGGGCGCTCAAACAGAATAATTAGGCCGGAAATAAAATTGGCAAAAATTTCCTGTAAACCAAAGCCTAACCCGACGCTCAACGCTGCCACCAGCCACTGCAACTTATCCCAGGACACACCTAAGGTCGCCAGCGACATCACGATGCCGGTTCCCACAATGGTGTAAGAGAGCAGCGAGCTGATGGCATAAGCGCTCCCCTGCTTGAGCGCCAGGCGCGATAACACCATCACCTCCAGCAGGCCAGGAAGATTGCGAGCCGAAATAAAGGTGATGGCCACCACCAATAGCGCCGTGACAAAGTCCGAGATCGATAGCGCGTTGTCGACCAAATCTCCTTCAGCCGCATTCCAAAGCGATACCTGATCTAAATACCCCAAGACAGCGAGCAGGTCCGACCACACCAGATAGAGCAGCGCGCTAAAACCTATTAATAAAATAAGCTTAGAGAGCCGCAGCGACTGGGCGTTGATTTTTTCCATATCCAACGGCGGCTCTTCAACCACCTCTAACCCACCTTCAGCACCCTCTTGTACCTGCGCACGGCGGCGGGCTAACGCACGGCGATAAGCTAACCGACGGGCGGCCACTGCCAAACTGCGCACCACCGTCGCCTCAACAACCACCCAAAGCCCCAATAAATAGAGCGTAATGGCAAAGCGTGCCACTAATCTGAGCGCCGTATACTCATATCCCCACGCCACTAACCCAAGCAGCACCAAGGGCACAGCCGCCATCGCCAGACCCAATATCAGCCTGAAAAGCCGCACACCAAAAATCGGCACATGGGCAAGAATAAGCTGCGCCAGCCACCAGGCCATCGCAAGCAGCCCGCTCATGAACAGCGCCATCGCCACCGGGCGCTGAGCCAGCGGTGTTTCCATCTGCTCGGACATGGCAGCAATGGCAACCACCGGCACCAGAGCAATCCCCAGGCCGATCAACAGTCGGCGCAGCCGCACATTGTAAGCGGGTGCCCAGGTGAAGTGACGCTCTGCGACACCATCAGGCACCAGTAACCGCCGCCCGAGCGCAACAACGAACCAGCTCAGCCCAAGCTGCAACAGGGCGGGCGCAAGCCCCAGTGCAAGGCCGCCTTCCGCAGTACGCAGGGCTACCCCCGTCCCTGCCAGCGCCAGCGGCCCAGGCAGCGCCAGCAGCGCATTGTGCAGTACCGCTTTGGGGGTGTGTAGCTGGGTATCGCTCTTCAAGCGGCCAATTTGTGAATGAATCAGCGCCAGTCGCTTTTTGATACGCCCGCGCAGCGCAATCAATACCACGCTCAGCAACAGCAGCGGCGCGCCTACTAGCATTTCCCAAGAGAGCCCCCGCCAGCGGGTAGGCAGTACCGCGCGCCACTCCCCTTCATGCCACTCCTGCGTGAGATAACTGGGCAGTTGACGTAGCCAGTTCACATCCAACGGGCGGCTGTTGGCTACCCAAAACAGCTGCTCATCAATGGTGGCGCGCAGATCATGAGTAGTGGAGAGCAGCTGCTGCTGATTGAGCTGTAGCTCGATGGCTGAACTCAACAGGCTGCCGTAGGCCTGCTCGAGCTGCTCCACCAGCTCACGGCGGGACTGATAAAGCCGCGTCAACGAGTCCACCAGCCCTGGAGTTACCTCAACCCCCGCCTCTTCAAGGCGCTGGGCGGCCAACCGCTCCCCTTGGCGGAGCTGGTCGCGCTGGCGAATAAGATCGAACTGTTTCAAGCGCAGGTCAGCAATCTCATCCTGCAAATCGCGCCGGGGCACTACGGCAGGCAGCGACTGGCGCTGCTCGCGGAGAATACGAGAGAGCAACTGGCTGCCGCGAATGGCTTCCATCTGCTCATTAAGGCTGCGCTGCAGCTGGCGAACATGCTCTAACTGACGCTGCGCCTCGATGTTTTCACGCACGATGCCATTGGCACGGTCCGTCGCCCGCAGCAGCTCAAGGCTTAGCGTTTGATTGACCTGCTGAGCATTCAGCACGACGGGATGACCTTCCGCGATGAGCGGGTCATTTTTGGCGGCGTCGGCGATGGCCTGCTCAGACTGAAGGCGTCGCTGGCGGTCGATCACGCCCTGCAGCAGGCTAAGCTGCTGCTCTTGCTGATCGATCTGCAGGGCCAGCAGGTCACGGCGCTGTTGAGCCAGTTCACGCAGGCGGCTGTTGGCACTTAATTCACGCTGGTTCAGGCTGACCTCTTGCTCTGCCAGCGCTCGCTCTAAGCGCCACTGGATGAGCTGTGCATCCTCGCGAGCCGAAAGCTGACGATCCGCCAGCAGCGCAGCCCGAGTATCATGCTCACGGCGTAGCGTTTCCGCGCGCTGTAGCGCATCGGAAATGGCCTGCTGTGCCCGTTCGGGTAGCGTTTGAGCAGCTAACAGCTGGGAGTTCACCTCTGCCATCTGGCTCTGCAGTTGCTGCAGCTCCATCACGGCGTCAGCCTGCTCGGCTTCTAATGCCTCTAACGGCATATCACTGAGGTTATTGACCGAAAGCTGTTGGCTCTCCTCTTCGGCATCATTAAGCTCGCGCTCTAAACGCAGCAATAATTCTGGTGCCTGATTCACCCGCTGCTCTAGCGCCTGCTGGCGCTCTTCGATGGCCTTGAGGCGCTCATAGGCCTGCAGTGCTGCGGTCAGCGCCGCCTGGTCACGCTTTTGGTCGGCGGTTAATTCGGCATCTAGCGACTCAATGGCCGCCAAGCGCTCAGTTAGCTCTGCTTCAGGAGGGACGCGCTCAACCGCAATAGTTTGAGCGGTTGCGGGACCAGCCAGCATCGCTACCATGTATAGGCAGCAAATGACGGCTTTCATGGCATTTCTCACCACGTTACTTATGCCTCATTGACATGTAAGCCCGCCGAATCGGGCAAGATTCCCATTGTCGGGGGTTAGCAGTCGTTGCGCAATCCAGTTAGCTAGCGGGATATCGACAGTTGACTTGCACGAGCGGCATGTATAGAAACGACGCTGGCACCTCTTTCCTTAATTTGTGAGCCACGTTGATGGTTATCCAAAAACTGTTGTTAACCGGCCTAGTGGTGGTGGTAAGTGCTGATATGCTCAGCCAGAGCGCCCAGGCCGACACCCAAGAAGAGATTGAAGCGCGTATTCGTGCACTGAATACCGAGCTTTATCAACTGCGCCAGCAACTGCAGCAAATTGACGCACCTGAGGAAGCAGCCCAAGGCGTTCCTCCCAAGCAGTTGCCGGAAGAAGTTGCTCTGGAGGACCTGAGTGATCGTCGCCAGTTGGAGCAGGAGTCGTCGCGTAACCCGTTTGCAATCACCACACACCGAACCAACTATCTTTTTCCTGTCAGCTATAACACCAATAAGAATGCTGAGGACTTCCGCAGCATTTCTGAAGACGTAAGGCCTAATAGCGGAGAGGTGAAGTTCCAATTTAGCGCCAAATTTAATATGGCTGAAAATGTGTTTGGTGATATCGGCGATGTCTATTTTGCCTACACTCAGCGCAGTTGGTGGCAAGCGTACAATACCGATGCTTCCTCCCCCTTCCGGGAAACCAACTACGAGCCCGAAATATTTATCGACTTTGATAACGCTTGGAGCGCGCTGGGCTGGGTAAATACTCGCAACCGGATCTCTTTTATTCACCAATCCAATGGTCGTTCCGACCCGCTTTCGCGTAGCTGGAATCGTGTCTATCTGGAGAGCACCTTCCAGAGCGGTGACTGGGCGCTAACGCTGGCTCCTCACTGGCGCGTACCTGAGTCTGAAAGCGATGACGACAACCCGGATATCGAGCGTTTTGTCGGCTATGGGGATATTCGTCTTGCCAAGCGTTTACAAAATAACCATGAATTCGCTGGGCAACTGCGTGGCAATCCAAGCACGGGTAACTACGGCACCCAGGTTGACTATAGTTGGCCAGCGTTTAACGGTGTGCGCGCCCATGTACAGTACTACTATGGCTACGGTGAAAGCATGATTGATTACGATAATCGCGTGCACCGTTTAAGCCTTGGTTTTAGTCTTAACCCACTATTTAGCGCCACCGGGCTGAACCGTTAAACGACAAGGGTTGTCTATCAGGTGGCGGCTGCTATGCTGAAGTCGTCACTCATTTACTCGTCAAAGGAAGACATCATGGCAAAACGTAATACAGATACCTCCGCACGCGCTGACCAGCTGAAAGAAGACCTGCGTCACCTCAGCGAAACAGTCGAAGAGCTGATGAACGCAACCTCCAAAGACGCCAGCAGCGAAATGCGCGATCTGCGTGAGCGTGCCGAGCGACGTTTAAAAGATACTCGTACTCGCCTAGAAGCCCGCGGAGAACGTTTCTACGAAGACACCCGCGAAACGCTCTCCGAACAGGCAGAGTGTTGTGACCGTTATGTCCATGAAAACCCCTGGACCAGCATCGGTATTGGCGCCGCTGCTGGCCTTGTCGTTGGTATGCTGCTCGGGCGTCGCTAATGGCTTTGGGTCCCACCCAACGCGTCTTTTCTGCCGCCAAACGCCTGCTGAAATCACTGGTAGCTAACAGTGAAACGCGCCTGCGTTTGGCGGTTTTAGAGCTAGAAGAGGAGCGCGCGCGTTTACTGGTTTTGCTGTTACTTGCGGGTGCCAGTCTACTGCTCCTGCTATTAGGCGTTGCCACGCTTACGGCGCTGGTGGTGGTTCTCTTCTGGGATACTTATCGATTAACGGCAATTAGCGTCAGTGCTGGTGTGCTCATCGCGTTAAGCATACTGCTAGCGATGATTGCTATGCGTCAGGCCAAGCGCCATACACTGCTAAAAGAGACGTTAAAGCAGCTTGCCGCCGACCGTGCACTGCTGGAGGTGAATGAGGATGACTCGTCACAACAGCGTCGTTAAACCACCTAGCCGGGCAGAACGCAAAGCAGCTCTACTGGCGGAACTGGAGCAACAGCGTATCGATATCTTAGTCGATAGCGATACGCTACAGCGGGCATCATCGCCGCTGGACAGAAACTGGAAAAGCCTCAAGCTTCCCCTGTACGCCATTGGCGGCATTGCGGCCCTGCGCATTATGCGCCACCCGGGCGGCGCCATGGTCGTAGGCCGAAAAGCCCTAGCAGGCTATATGCTGCTGCGTAAGTTCAAGCTGCTGGCTAAAATAGCTACCTAGCGTCTCACTGCTCTATCTTTAAGAACCATTTTAAGAACTACTAGGTTAAGAACTACTAGGGCCTTAAGTACTTCTAAAAGCCGTTACGGCATCACCGTAGCGGCTTTTTTAGTGGCTCCATTTTAGCAAGTTAGCACGCCTGGCCGCAGGCCACACCGCTTGCCCAGGCCCACTGAAAGTTATAACCGCCTAGTTGGCCCGTCACATCCAGCACTTCCCCAATAAAGCGCAGTTGAGGTAGATCCTTTACTTCAAAGGTTTTGGATGAAATGGCGTCGGTGCTGACACCACCCATCGTCACCTCGGCCGTGCGCCACCCTTCGGTGCCTGCAGGTTTTAGCTGCCACTGATTTAGCCGCTGGGCCCAAATATCTAGCGCTTCGTTGCTATATTGCGCCAGCGGGCTAGTTAAATGCTGATCGGGATACCACTCTAATAGCGCCTGAGCAAAGCGCTTGGGGAAACGCTCGCCTAGCCAGGTCGACAGCAGCCGCTTAGGGGTTTCCTGGCGCGCATGGCGCAACGCGCCAGCCGCGTCTTCACCCGGCAAGAGGTCGATGGAGATTGCGCTACCCGGCTCCCATACGCTGGAAATTTGTAGCATAGAAGGGCCGGATAGCCCTCGATGGGTAAACAGCATCGGCTCGACAAAGCGCTTCTCTTTGCAGCTCACCGCCGTGGGTACGCTAACCCCGGAAAGCCCGGCGGCCCGCTCTTTCCAGCTATCGCTTAGGGTAAACGGCACCAAACCTGGGCGGGTAGGCAGCACCTCTAAGCCAAACTGGCGGGCAATATCGTAACCAAACCCTGTGGCCCCCATAGTGGGAATGGAAAGCCCTCCGGTCGCCACGACCACCACCCCTGCATCAATCGTGCCCAGGGACGTGGTCAACCGCATCCCCTCACCCTGACGCTCCAGCCGAGAAACGGATGTGCTCAGTTTAATCGCCGCCCCGGCCCACTCACATTCGGTCAAGAGTACCCGCACGATCTCTTTGGCGGAATCTGCGCAAAATAGCTGCCCTGGCGCTTTTTCCACATATTCAACGCCATGGGTTTCTACCAGCGATACAAAGTGTTCTGGGCGATAACGTTTTAATGCAGAAATGCAAAAATAAGGATTTTCAGAGTAAAAGTGTCCAGGCGCTGTATCAAGATTGGTAAAGTTACAGCGGCCTCCCCCAGACATAAGAATTTTTTTACCCGCTTTGTTCGCATGGTCGACCACCAAAACGCGTCGCCCGGCATAGCCAGCCTGTGCCGCGCACATTAAACCAGCGGCACCTGCGCCAATGACTACGACGTCATAGACCATAACTGAGGCTCCCAGAGTGAAAAGGCGGGCATTTTAACAGGTAAGAAGCGCCAAACTACTGTACATTTTAAAAACTCATGTATAAGAAATGCACAAGATACTGCCTATTCGCCTCAACAATGTTGCAGGCAATGACTTACTATCATCGCCGATTGCGGAATATTTCAATAATACTGAGACACTTATGATCGCTTTTAAACGCTCCTTTTGCTGCCTCTTGCTACTCCTTGGATGGGCTTCTATTGCCAGCGCACAATCAAAGCCGCCTGTGATTGGTTATTACGTTGAGACAGAGACCTGGTCCGACCCGCTGGAAGCACTAGGCACCTTACGTGCTGATGAAAGCGTGACCTTATCGGCCACCGTAACCGACACCATTGCAGAGATTAACTTCGATGATGGCGAGCAGGTAGAGCGCGGGCGTTTACTGGTTCGTTTGGAAGACGCCGAAGAGCAAGCACTGCTAAGAGCCGCCCAGGCCATTACCGATGAGCGGCGAAACGCTTCTGGCCGTGCTTCGCAGCTGCAGCAGCGCAACTTAGCGGCTAGAGCAGACGTAGAAGACACTCAATCCCAGCTGCGCCAAGCACAAGCCGATGCCCAAGCCCTGGAAGCTAGACTGGAAAATTACCGGATACACGCGCCGTTTAGCGGCCGCGTAGGATTTCGTGACGTCAGTGTAGGCACCCTCGTCACCCCCGGCATGGCGTTGGTGACGCTAGATAAGCTAGATGTAATGAAACTCGATTTTACCGTACCAGCGGTATTTTTGGAGCGGCTATCCGCCGGGTTAAGTCTTAGTGCCACCACGGCGGCGTACCCAGACGAGGTATTTCGCGGCGACGTTGCCAGCATTGGCACAAGGATTGACCCGGTATCCCGTAGCGTTAGCGTGCGTGCCGAGTTGGCCAATCCAGACTTAAAGCTGCGGCCCGGCATGCTGATGGAGGTCATTGTTCAGCAGCGCGTACGCAACACGCTGGTGCTGCCTGAAGCCGCGATTCAGCCTAGCGGCAACCGCCACTTTGTGATGGTGATTCAACAGCAGGAGAATGCGCCACGCTTAGAGCGCCGAGAAGTAGCTATCGGCGAGCGCCGCAGCGGGGAAGTAGAAGTACTAGAGGGCATTAGCGAAGGCGATTTGGTGGTGATTCATGGCCTGCAGCTAGCCCGCGAAGGCCAGGAAGTACGCATATTAGGCATTGCCGATGACAGCACGGACATTCGCTCGCTGCTGGAGGCTGACCGCTAATGCGTTTATCCGATATTTCCGTTCAGCGGCCAGTGCTGGCCATGGTAATTGCCGCACTGATTATTGCTTTTGGCTTGCTGGCCCTTAACCGCTTGCCGCTGCAAGAGTACCCCACGGTTGACCCGCCTATTGTCAGTATTGACACCCGCTACCCCGGTGCTTCTGCCAGCGTAGTAGAAACACGCATTACCCAAGTATTAGAAGACCGCATTGCCGGGGTAGAAGGCATCGAGCTGATCACTTCGCAAAGCGAAGATGGCCGCTCGCGCATCGAGATCGAGTTTGCCATCACCATGGATATCAACGCCGCCGCGAACGATATCCGCGACCGCATTTCAGGCGCGCTGCGCAACCTGCCGGACGACGCCGACAACCCGGAAGTCACCAAAGCCGACAGCAGCGAAGAGATTGTTGTTTGGCTAAGCCTGTCCGGCGCAGATTACTCGATTGCCGAACTCACCGACTACGCCAACCGCTTCCTGGTCGATAGCCTCTCAGTACAGCCGGGCGTTGCCCGCGTAAGGGTGGGCGGCGGCCAAGATTACGCCATGCGCGTCTGGCTCGACCGTAACGCCTTAGCGGCCCGTGGCCTCACCGTGGGCGATGTGGAAGATGCCCTACGTGCTGAAAACGTTGAGCTACCGGCAGGCTCGATTGAATCCGATGACCGCCAGTTTATCGTCCGCCTACCCCGCAGCTTCGCCACCGCCGATGATTTTCAGCGCCTAGCCCTCACTCAAAGCGACAACGGCTACCTGACTCGTCTCTCCGATGTTGCTCGGGTGGAAGTTGGCTCTGTGGAAGACCGCTCCGTTTTCCGTGCCAACGGCGTGCCTATGGTGGGGCTAGGGATGATTATGCAGTCCACCGCCAACGTGATTGAGCTTTCTGAGGCGGTTCAAGAAGAGTTGGGGCGGCTTCAAGGCACTCTGCCTGAAGGCATGTCGCTTGCCCTGAATTACGATGCCTCGGTGTTCGTTTCCGGTGCCATTGAGCAGGTGGTGATGACCCTCTTTATCGCCATGGGGCTCGTAGTGGTGGTGATTTTCCTGTTCCTCGGCAATCTGCGCACCACCATTGTGCCCGCCGTCACGGTGCCGATTGCCGTCATCGGTGCGTTTACAGCGCTGGCAGCCATGAATTTCTCCATCAACCTGCTCACCCTGCTCGCACTGGTACTGGCCATCGGGTTGATTGTTGATGATGCCATTGTGGTGCTCGAAAACATCAACCGACGCATGCACGACTACGGCGAAACGCCGCTAGTCGCCGCCTTTCGCGGCACGCGGCAAATCGCCTTTGCGGTGATTGCCACCACCCTAGTGTTAGTCGCCGTCTTTGTGCCACTGAGCATGCTGCAAGGCGATATTGGTCGGCTGTTCTCGGAGTTCGCCCTCACCATGGCAGCAGCAGTGGTCGTCTCTACCCTGCTCGCATTGACCCTAACGCCAATGATGGCCTCCAAAATACTCAAGCCCGGCATGCACGATAGCCGCATTGGGAAAGGCGTGCAGTGGCTGCTGGACGGCACCAAACGCCGCTACCAGCGAGCCTTAGAAGCCGTACTAACGGCCAAATGGCTGGTCGTGGCCCTGTTTGCCCTACTCATTGCCGGAACGGCGTGGCTCGCCACAGCGCTGCCCAATGAATACACCCCGCAAGAAGATCGCGGTAACTTTATCGTGCTGGTCAACGGCCCGGAAGGAGCCACGTTCGACTACATGATGGATTACATGGATGAGATCGAAGCGCGGCTGACGCCCTTTGTAGAGAGCGGCGAGCTGGAGCGCGTGGTGGTTCGTGCCCCGCGTGGCTTCGGTAATATCGAAAACTTCAATAGCGGCTTTATCATCGTCAATATGGCGGACTGGGGCAGCCGCCGCAGCGCCTGGGAGATTATGGCCGACGTGCGCCATCAGCTACGCTCACTGCCTGGGGTTCAGGCCTTTCCGGTGATGCGGCAAGGCTTCGGCCAACGTACCCAAAAACCGGTGCAGTTTGTGCTGGGCGGCGGCACTTATGAAGAGCTGGCCCGCTGGCGTGACCGGCTGATTAATCATGTGCGGGAAAACAACCCACGTCTAACCGCCATCGAAAGCAATTACGATGAAACCCAGCCTCAGCTGCGTGTCGATATTAACTATGAGCGCGCCGCTGCGTTAGGCGTCACCGTGACGGAGATTGGCCGCACGCTGGAAGTGTTGCTAGGTGGCCGTAACGTAACGCGCTATGTGGATGATGGCGAAGAGTACGATGTGTTTGTGGAAGGTGACCGCAGCCGCCAAAACAGCCCGCGCTCACTGGATAATATCCAGGTGCGCTCGGCGCGTTCCGGCGAACTCATCCCACTGGCAAGTCTGGTCACGCTGTCAGATTTTGCCGGTGCCAGCACGCTGAACCGCTTCGACCGCGTGCGCGCGATTACCATTGAAGCGAACCTCGCCGATGGCTACCCGCTGGGCGAAGCGCTGGCATACCTGCAAGACACCGCCGACACCATTCTGCCGGAAGAGGTACAAACTAACGTGGCGGGGCCATCGCGGGATTTCCAGCAGGCAAGCGGCGCGACGATGTTCCTACTGGTGCTAGGTGCCGTGGTGGTGTTCCTGGTACTGGCCGCCCAGTTCGAAAGCCTCATCCACCCGTTTGTGATTATGCTCACGGTGCCGCTGGCCATGAGCGGTGCCCTGCTGGCTCTACTGCTGAGCGGCCAGTCACTGAATATTTACAGTCAGGTGGGCTTGGTGCTGCTGATTGGCTTGGCGGCTAAAAACGGCATTCTCATTGTCGAATTCGCTAACCAGTTGCGGGATGAAGGGCAGGCATTTCGCTCGGCGCTGATTGAGGCCTCGGTGACCCGCCTACGACCCATCTTGATGACCGCCGTGACCACCATGGCCGGTGCTATTCCGCTGATTATCTCCAGCGGGCCAGGGGCGGAGTCGCGGTTGGTGATTGGCACGGTCATCATGGCCGGGGTTGGGGCTGCCACCGTCTTCACGCTGTTTGTGGTGCCCGTGGCGTACGACCTGCTGGCCCGCCACTCTGGCTCGCCTGGAGCAGTGAAGCGCCAGCTCGAAGAGGAGATCGCCAACGCGCCTACGGCTCAACACACGCCGCTTGAGTCGCCAGAGCGATAACGCATCCCCAAAAACACTAAGGGCGCCAACGAGGCGCCCTTAGTGTTTAAACGTCACAGCGGCTGTGCTTATTCGCAGTCGCCGATACGCTCGCCTTCAATCGTGGTGTTCATGGTCAGCTCTCCCATGGGAGACTGAGTCAGAATATCCACGGTGCCTTCAATTTGCTCGCCCATAAAGCGCATTTCGCCGTCGATCGTGGCTTCGCCACCTTCAGCGCGGCATACCATGCTGTAGGAGAGGCCGTCGGCACTCATATCCTGGTTGAGCAGCTCGCAGCCCTCTTCCTCTTCGATGAAGCCAAAGTCAGCGCCTTCCAGCTCTTCCTGAGTGATGCACTGACGCTCGGTTTCCGTTTGATCGGGAATCTGCATATCGCCGCTGACGCTAGTCACGCTGACAAACTCCCACTCGCCGGGCGTAACATTAGGTGTTTCCGCCTGGGCAACCATCGGGAAGGCCGCTAAGGCCGCAACTGCCATGTACCGTTTCATCATCGTTATCTCGCTAGGTGGTTCGGGAAAACTCGTCATTATCCTACCTGATTCGTTGATCAGGTGCCTGCTTGCAAACAGCACTGCTACACTAAGCTGTCAATGACATTGAGTGTAACGCTGAAAAGGGCAACAACCATGCACGACGACGCACTAATTAATCATGATTTCCACTGCCCTTACTGTGATACGCCGCTCACCTTTGTGATCGATACCTCTCAGGGTAGCCACGACACCTGGGAAGATTGCCATCAGTGCTGCGCGCCCATCCAGCTACAGGTCATTGTGTCACCAATGACCGGAGAGCTAGACGCCGTCATCACTGGACGTGACGACGACGTGCTGTAGCGTTGGGTTAAAAAGCTTAAGCCCCCTCCCCTTGCTGTATCACTGACTGGCGCTTGGCCTCGCTGCGGCGCATGAAGTACCACGCCAGAAGTGTCGCCAACGATACGGTCAGAATAATCAGCGTCGCCAGCGCGTTGATCTTCGGCGACACGCCCATCCGCACCGAGGAAAACACCACCATCGGTAGCGTATTGGCCCCCGGCCCAGAGACAAAGCTGGCAATCACCAAGTCATCCAACGACAGCGTAAAGGCCAGCAGCCAGCCTGCAGCGAGGGCGGGTGCAATGACCGGTAGCGTAACGAAGAAGAAAGTTTTGACCGGCGGTGAGCCTAAATCCATCGCCGCCTCTTCAATAGAGCGGTCCACTTCCCGCAACCTAGCCGCCACCACCACCGCCACGTAGGCGCTACAGAACGTAGTGTGGGCAATCCAAATAGTGGCCATGCCACGGTCGGCGGGCCAGCCGATCAGCTGCGCCATTTGCACAAACAGCAGTAG
This sequence comes from Vreelandella lionensis, assembly GCF_044543515.1. Taxonomy (NCBI): domain Bacteria; kingdom Pseudomonadati; phylum Pseudomonadota; class Gammaproteobacteria; order Oceanospirillales; family Halomonadaceae; genus Vreelandella; species Vreelandella lionensis. The sequence continues at coordinate 73,543 of NZ_JBITWC010000005.1, forward strand.
CAGCGAAAGGCCGGTAATCACTTCCGGCATCACCAGCGGTGCGGTCACCATGCTGGAAAGCGCCGTTTTGCCACGAAAATGGCCATAGCGCGTCATCACGAACGCGGCGACCGTGCCCAGGCACACCGCCATACTGGCCGCAAAGAAGGCAATCTCAAGGCTGGTCCATACCGCCGACAGAATCTGCTGGTCGCGAAACAGCTCGCCATACCATTGGGTTGAGAAACCGGCCCATACGGTTACTAGGCGCGACTCATTAAACGAATACACCACCAGCACCATCATGGGCAGGTACAAAAACAGCAGGCCCAACACCAGCATCACGGTGGTAAAACTTGGGCGCCGACGCGATCTCATCATTCTTCAAGCTCCCGTGACTGGTAGCGGTGGAACCACACAATGGGAATGAGCAATAGCAGCAGCATCACCATGGCGAGCGCTGACGCGACCGGCCAGTCGCGGTTAAGGAAGAACTCTTCCCACAGCACCTTACCAATCATCAACGTATCGGGGCCGCCCAGTAGCTCAGGAATCACAAACTCCCCAACGGCAGGAATAAACACCAGCATTGAGCCTGCGATAATGCCCCCCATCGAGAGCGGCAGCGTCACCTTTAAAAAGGTATTGAGCTTACGCGACCCAAGATCCGAGGCCGCTTCCAGCAGCGAGTTATCCAAACGCGTCAGGTGGGCATACAGCGGCAGTACCATAAACGGTAGGTAGGCGTAGACAATGCCCACAATTACCGAAAACTGGGTATTCATCATCCGCAGCGGTGAATCAATCACCCCCAACCCCATCAATAGGTTATTGATGAGGCCACTATTGCTAAGAATACCCATCCAGGCGTATACCCGAATCAGAAACGATGTCCAGGATGGCAACATCACTAACAGCAGCAGAATCAGCTGCAAGCGCCCTGGGGCACGGGCCATGGCGTAGGCCATCGGATAGCCAATCAGCAAACACACCACTGTCGCCACAAATGCGGTTTTAATCGACCCCCAGTACGCGGCGACATAGAGCGAATCCGACAACAAAAACAGATAGTTGCCTAGGTTCAAAAAGATGTTCAGCGTTTGATCGGCATACTCTACCAGCGGCCCGTAGGGAGGAATGGCAATAGCCGATTCAGAAAGGCTGATCTTAAGCACCAGCGCAAAGGGCAGTAGGAAAAATAGCGTCAGCCACACCAGCGGGAAAGCAATCACGGCGCGTCGGCCTAAATGCAACCGCTTGATAAAGCCTGCAATGCGAGATGGCATCATAATAGGCAATCTCCTGTCAGCCACCTGGGCATTAGCGGTTCAGCACGATAGCGCTATGATTTTCCCAATAAACGTACACGCTATCCTCCCAGGTTGGGCGGTCACCGCGCCGCTCGGTGTTGGCCATGCTCACTTTAATCATCTGCCCGGAAGCAGTGCGCACGTAGTAAAGTGAATAGCCGCCCAAGTAGGCGATATCATCCACCTTGCCCGCTTCCCAGTTGTACTCTGACGACGGCTGCTCACGGGTTAGCCAGATTTTCTCAGGGCGCAGCGCCGCCCACACCCGGCGGTCTACTGCCTGGGTGGTAATGCCGTGGTCGATATAGATCGGCCGTGAGAGCGCAGGTGACTCAATGCGGCAGTGGTCAGCGGCGTCCTCAATGATCTCACCCTCAAACAAGTTCACTGTACCGACGAACTCGGCCACCATCCGGCTGGCAGGGCTTTCATAAATATCCACCGGCGAGCCAACCTGCTCAATCCAGCCATCCGCCATGATCGCCACACGGTCGGCCATGGTCATGGCCTCTTCCTGGTCGTGGGTCACCATGATGCAGGTCACACCCACCTGCTCAATGATCTCGACCACTTCCAGCTGCATTTCGGTGCGCAGCTTTTTATCCAGCGCGCCCATAGGCTCATCTAGCAGCAGCAGCTTGGGCCGTTTGGCAAGCGAGCGCGCCAAGGCGACCCGCTGGCGCTGACCGCCAGAAAGCTGGTGGGGTTTACGCTTAGCGAAGCGCTCCATATGCACCAGCTTGAGCATCTGGGCAACCCGCGCTTCAATTTCAGCTTTAGGCAGCTTGTCCTGCTTTAATCCAAAGGCAATATTCTGCGCCACGGTCATATGCGGAAATAGCGCATAGGACTGGAACATCATATTGATGGGCCGCTTGTGTGGCGGCATCTCAGTGATGTTTTCGCCACTCAGCAAAATGCGCCCTTCGCTGGGCGTCTCAAAACCGGCAAGCATGCGCAGCAGGGTAGATTTACCCGAGCCAGACCCACCTAGCAGGGCAAAAATCTCGCCGCGCTTTACCTGCAAATTCACATCATCTACGGCAAGCGCATCATCAAACCGCTTGCTCAAGCGCTTAACCTCTAAAACGATATCCTCGGCAAATCGAGGTGCTTTCCCCTGAGCGCGCACAGGCGGGGGAATGGCAGACGAAGAGGATGAAGAATCGTTCGACAGGGGCGTAGTGACCATTCGCCACTCCCATCAAAAGGCCCGGTTAACCGGGCGATAAAAGACAAACAGCGAGCCGAGCAACTGCCCGGCTCGCCGTCAGGCGATGATTAGAATTAACGGCCAGACTTAACGCGGTTCCAGGTGCGCGTACGGGCACGCAGGATATCCTGGGGTTTTTCTACCTGGACATACAGGTTCTGCATGACGTCGGTTTCCGGGTAGATGGCCGGATCGTTAATCAGCTCATCTGAGAGGTACTCGTTCGCCGCCAGGTTGGGGTTGGCATAGCGCACGTACTCGCTGATCTCAGCAGCAATTTCAGGGTCGAGGATGAAATTAATAAACGCGTGGGCGTTTTCGGGATTCGGAGCATCTGCCGGAATCGCCATCATATCAAACCACAGCGCAGCGCCCTCTTTCGGGATGCTGTAGCCAATGGTGAAATCACGGCCCGCTTCTTCCGCACGCGCGGCAGCCTGGAAGATATCACCAGAGTAGCCTGCCGCCACGCAGATATCACCGTTGGCAAGGTCAGACACATAGCGCGAAGAGTGGAAGTAGGTAATGTTATCGCGCACTTTGGAGATTAGCTCACCGGCAGCCTCAATGTCCTCAACGCTTTCATTGAGCGGATCAAGGCCAAGATAGACCATCGCAGGTGACAGCATTTCATCACCAGAATCCAGCATCGCAAGGCCACAGCCTGCTTCACTAAGCTTGGTGGTAATTCCCGGGTCAAATAGCAGTGCCCAGCTATCTAACGGTGCGTCGTCACCCAAAATTTCGGTGACGCGCTCAACGTTATAGCCAATGCCGTTGGTGCCCCACATATAAGGAACCGAGTATTCGCTACCTTGATCGATGGTTTCCAAGTTAGCCATCAGTTCAGGATCAAGGTTATCTAAATTGGGCAGCAGCTCATGGTTAAGCGGCTGAAAAACGCCTGCTTTCAACTGGCGGGTGAAGTAGTAGGTCGAAGGCACGACCACATCGTAGCCGGAACGGCCGGAGAGCAGGGCCGCATCAAGAATTTCGTTACTATCGTACACGTCGTAGGTTATTTCAATACCGGTACGCTCGGTAAACTTCTCCAGCGTTTCCGGGGCAATATAGTCAGACCAGTTATATACCCGCACTTCTTCAGCATGGGCAGCAGCGGCCGCTACGGCAAAAGAGATGGCCGTAACGGCCCCTGAAAGTTTTTTAATGTTCCCCATTTACCTGCTCCTTATCTCGAAAGTCTTCATCACCAATGGCCATGTACTGCAACCGGCTGTCGCTGGCTGATTCGCCACCCTATGCAACTAGCTTCAACTGAAAACAGCTTAGGCGATTATCGCAACCGTGCGAATTTTGCGGTGCAGTGCCGTCTATCGCAAGAGTATGTGAAAAATTCTTGTATTCAGCTCCCTATGCCCCCACTTTCCACCTGCGCGAAAGGTAGCAAGAAAGGTTCATAGCCAACACCTATTGGAAAGATTCAGTTTTCCAATTTTAGCTATTAGTCGTAGTCCGCTACCATAAGCAACAACTTTTTCTACTGCCACTCACCTATTATGGAGACGTTCTGAATGTCTTTGATTAACACTGAAGTAAAACCGTTTAAAGCCACTGCTTACCTGAACGGCGAATTTGTTGACGTTACTGAAGCCGACATGAAAGGCCAGTGGTCCATTTTCTTCTTCTACCCGGCCGACTTCACCTTCGTTTGCCCGACTGAGCTGGGCGACCTGGCTGACAACTACGAAGCCTTCAAGAAGCTGGGCGTTGAAATTTACAGCGTGTCTACCGACACCCACTTCACACATAAAGCATGGCACGACAGCTCTGAAACCATCGGTAAACTGCAGTACCCGATGATTGCTGACCCGACCCTGCAAATTTCTCGCAACTTCGAAGTTCTGATCGAAGAAGCAGGTCTGGCTGAGCGCGGTACTTTCGTCGTTGACCCGGATGGCAAAATCCAGATCGTCGAAATCAACGCTGGTAACATCGGCCGTAACGCTGAAGAGCTGCTGCGTAAAGTGAAGGCTGCTCAGTACGTTCGTGAAAACCCGAACGAAGTATGCCCGGCTAAATGGAAAGAAGGCGAAGAGACCCTAGCTCCGTCTCTGGACCTCGTAGGCAAAATCTAAATTGCCTACCGCTGCCGCTTAGGATTCGAATCGCATTAAGTTGAATCCCTACAGGCAGCACAGCACCCGGGCACTTGGCCCGGGTGTTTCGTTTAAGCACCCGTGTAACCGCATCCCCTGTTTTCCCTAGCGCTTTTTCCGACTGCCCTACTGATCCGGCAGCGGGCGTTTTAGGTTGAGAACAACTTACTGCTGACTGCGAGGAAGCCACTGTCATGCTGGACGCCAATTTAAAAAATCAGTTGAAAGCTTACCTGGAAAAAGTGACTCAACCGTTCGAGATCGTTGCGTCCCTCGATGACGGTGCCAAGTCACGCGAATTACTGGGCCTGTTGGAAGATATCAGCAGCCTCACCGATAAAATTACCCTGCATACCGACGGGCAAGATAGCCGTACCCCGTCGTTTGCGATTAACCGCCCCGGCGAAGAGACCGGCGTGGTGTTTGCAGGCATCCCCATGGGCCACGAGTTCACCTCGCTGGTACTGGCACTGCTGCAAGTCGGTGGTCACCCACCGAAGACCTCTCAAGAGCTGTTAGATCAAATCAAGGATCTCGACGGCGAGATGCTGTTTGAGACCTACTACTCGCTCTCCTGCCAGAACTGCCCGGATGTAGTTCAGGCGCTGAACCTGATGGCGATCTTCAACCCGAACGTGCGTCATGTCGCTATCGACGGTGCGCTGTTCCAGGATGAAGTCGAATCGCGCGAAATCATGTCCGTGCCCAGCATCTACTTAAACGGCAAGCCGTTTGACCAGGGCCGCATGACCCTTGAGCAGATTCTGGCCAAAGTGGACACTGGCGCTGCCGAGCGTGAAGCCAAGAAGCTGAGTGAAAAAGCTGCCTTCGATACGCTGGTGATTGGCGGCGGCCCAGCAGGTGCAGCGGCAGCCATCTACTCCGCACGTAAAGGCATTAACACCGGTGTTGCCGCCGAGCGCTTTGGTGGCCAGGTATCCGACACCATGGGTATTGAGAACTTTATCTCTGTTACCCACACCGAAGGCCCCAAGCTGGTCAGCGCACTTGAAGAGCACGTTAAAGAATACGAAGTCGACGTGATGAATCTGCAACGTGCTACGTCGTTCAAAGCAGCAGAAGCCGAAGGCGGCCTGCATGAGGTCACGTTTGAGTCTGGCGCGAAGCTGAAGAGCAAAACTCTGGTACTGGCCACCGGTGCCCGCTGGCGTGAAATGAACGTGCCCGGCGAGCAAGAGTACCGCAACAAAGGTGTTGCCTACTGCCCCCACTGCGACGGCCCGCTGTTCAAAGGCAAGCGGGTGGCGGTCATCGGTGGCGGTAACTCCGGCGTTGAAGCGGCTATCGACTTGGCTGGCATCGTCGGCCACGTAACGCTGGTTGAGTTTATGGGTGAAATGCGCGCCGACGCGGTACTGCAGAAGAAGCTGAAGAGCCTGCCTAACGTCGACATCGTGCTAAATGCCCAAACCACCGAAGTGACCGGCGACGGCAGCCGCGTCAATGGCCTGACCTACAAAGACCGCAACACCGATGAAGTGAAGAGCATCGCGCTGGAAGGCATCTTTGTGCAAATCGGCCTAGTGCCTAACACCGAGTGGCTGAAAGGCTCGCCAATTGAAATGTCACCCCGTGGCGAGATCATCGTCGATGCCCACGGTATGACCTCGGTGCCCGGCGTGTTCGCCGCTGGCGATGTCACCACCGTGCCCTACAAGCAGATCATTATTGCGATGGGTGAAGGTGCCAAAGCGTCACTGGGTGCCTTCGATTATCTGATTCGTAACTAATCTGCTAGATGACTGGCTGATAGGGCGGCAGCGCCGCCCTACTGAGTTCGTTCCCTTTGACGTGAAGACCGTGACGTCGCGCCCGCCTCCCTGCGGGCTTTTTTTATGCGCGAGCGTTGCACACCGGGCACGCCGGGTCTCTAGGCACCTGAAAATGGCGCCACTGGCCGCTCAAGCCATCAAAGGTAGATAAGCCCTGATGCGCCGTCCCCGCGCCACTTAAAAGCTTAAACGCCTCCACCGCCTGGAAGCAGCCAATCAGCCCCACCAGCGGGGCCATGACACCGCTCTCTGCACAGCTCAGCGCTTCATCTTCGCTATCCCCTGGTGGGTATAAACAGGCGTAGCAGGGGCACGCCTCATCACGCGGGTCAAACACAGCCAGCTGGCCCGAAAAGCGAATCGCCGCGCCGGAAATCAGCGGCACGCCTGCCTGCTGGGAGGCGGCATTGATGGCATAGCGGCTGGAAAAACGGTCAGTGCAGTCCAACACCACATCGGCCGAGGCCACCAGGGCGGTGAGCACTTCGCCTTCTGCATGCTGCTCAAGGGCCACAACGTGGCACTCTGGGTTGAGCGCCTGCATGCGCTCCTTGGCTGAACGCGCTTTGTTCACCCCCAGGCTTGCCTGCTGATGGGCAATTTGGCGCTGCAAATTGGTTAGCTCGACATGGTCAGCATCGGCGATAGTGATGGTGCCTACGCCCGCCGCCGCCAGATAGAGCGCCACCGGCGAGCCCAGCCCACCGGCACCGATAATCAGCGCATGGGCAGCACGCAAGCGCTCCTGCCCGTCAATATCGACCTCGGGCAGCATGATTTGGCGGCTATAGCGCAGCAGCGCCTGATCGTCCATCATCGCGTTACTTATCCTCAAATTCCTCGAAGTCGGGGATGTGCAGGCTAAAGCTCTCCTTCACCTCCTCCATCACCACGTAGCTTTTCGACTCTTTCACACCCGGCAATGTCAGCACCACATCGCCTAACAGCTGCCGGTAAGCGGCCATTTCAGGAATACGGCACTTCAAGATGTAGTCAAACTGGCCGGAGACCAGATGGCACTCCTGAATCTGCGGCAGTTTCTCCACCGCACGCCGAAATTCGTCAAAGACAGCAGGCGACTGGGTTTCCAGGCTGATCTCAACAAATACCAGTAAGTTAGCTTTTAATGCTCTGGGGTCGAGAATGGCTTGATAGCCGCGGATAATGCCCGCGCGCTCCAAGCGCTTCACTCGCTCTAAGCAAGGGGTTGTGGATAAACCAACTTCAGAGGCAAGGTCTACATAGGAAATGCGCGCGTTCTCTTGCAGGCAGCGCAAAATTTTCAGGTCGATACGGTCCAGCGTTCTATTTTTTGGTTTCATGGCAGGATCCAATACTGATGAATCAGGCAGTTATTCGAGGTGCCCCAGGGTAACCCGTTCATGGCCGCCCATGTCTTGCACGCTTTCAACGCTTTGATAGCCCGCCAGCTTTAGCGCTTGGCGCACACTGGGAGCCTGCTGATAGCCGTGCTCCAGCGCCAGCCAGCCGCCGGGCGAGAGAAACGCCTGCGCGGTGGTAATCAAGTGCAGCAGGTCAGCCATGCCGTCGGCCTCGGCCACCAGCGCCGAGCGTGGCTCAAAGCGCACATCGCCCTGGCCCAAATGCGGGTCATCGGCAGCAATATAGGGCGGATTACTAACAATGATCTCAAACGTTGAACCAGGCGAAGGTGAACCAGGTGAAGACGCACTAGGAGACGAAAGCCTCAAGGCGCTGAACCAATCGCTGACCAGGAACGTGGCGTTAGTGATATTAAGCGTGCGGGCATTGTGAGCCGCCAGCGCCACCGCCTCTGGGCGAACATCCACCCCGACCACTTGCCAATCCGGTTTCTCACTGGCAAAGGCTAGCGCGATAGCCCCGGTGCCCGTACCAAGGTCAAGCAGCCTGCCTGTTGGCGTGCCTGCACGCGCTAATGCGGCCTCTACTAGGGTTTCGGTATCGGGTCGAGGAATCAGCGTGGTAGGCGAGGTAGCCAGCGGCAGCTCCCAAAACTCACGCTCTCCGGTTAAATAGGCCACCGGCTGGCCCTGGGCGCGGGCGGCAATTAGCGCGTCAAAGCGGGCATGCTCCCAAGTCGGGCATTCGCTATCGCCCCAGGTATAGAGCCATGTGCGGCTGCGGCCAGTAGCGAACTCCATCAGCACCTCGGCATCTATTCGAGGCGATGGCGAACCTGCCAGCTGCAGCCGCTGGGCGGCGCTCTTCAGCAAAGCGTCGAACGTCATTAAGCGTCCTGCAGCGCCGAAAGCTGTTCCGCTTGGTACTCGTGAATCAGCGGCTCGATCACGTCGTCCAACTGCTCGCCGCTCACCACTTCGGTCAGCTTATATAGCGTGAGGTTAATGCGGTGATCGGTAATGCGCCCCTGAGGGAAGTTGTAAGTGCGGATACGCTCACTGCGGTCACCAGACCCTACCAGCGAGCGGCGGGCATCGGCCTGCTCCTGGCGCTGGGAATCCACCGCGTTACGCTTGAGCTTGGCGGCCAGCAGCGACATCGCTTTGGCGCGGTTCTTATGCTGGCTACGCTCTTCCTGACACTCCACCACCACGCCGGTAGGCAGGTGGGTAATCCGAATCGCGGAATCGGTGGTGTTAACGTGCTGGCCACCGGCACCACTGGAGCGGTAGGTATCAACCCGCAAATCCGCCGGATTGATATCAATATCCCCCACTTCATCCACTTCAGGCATCACCGCGACGGTGCACGCTGACGTGTGGATACGCCCCTGGGATTCGGTCGCCGGTACGCGCTGCACCCGGTGAGCGCCCGATTCGAACTTGAGCCGTGCATAAACGCCATCGCCCTTCACCCGGGAGATCACTTCTTTATAACCGCCCTGCTCGCCGTGGCTAGCGCTAACAATTTCGACGCGCCAGCCGCGCTTTTCCGCATAGCGGGAGTACATACGAAACAGGTCGCCCGCAAAAATCGCCGCTTCATCGCCCCCGGTGCCCGCGCGCACTTCCAAGAAGACGCCGCGACCATCGTCCGGATCTTTCGGAATCAGCAGGCGCTTGAGTTCTGCATCGAGCGTTTCCAACTGCTCGCGGCCATCGAGAATCTCCATCTCGGCCAGCTCGCGCATCTCGGGGTCGCTATCGCGGCTGAGCTGCTCGGCCTCGGCAATGCCCTGTTCCACGTCGAGGTAGCGTTTCCACGCGGCGACCAGCTCTTCGAGTTCGGCGTACTCACGGGAGTAGTCGCGAAAGCGCTGCTGATGGTTGATCACCTCAGGATCGGACAGCAGCATGGCCAGCTCTTCAAACCGGTCGGAGAAGCTGTCTAAACGTTGGCGCAAAGTCTCTTTCATGCGGGCGTATCATCCTTCTGGCGTTTTGCCGGGGGCGCAGGCTGCTCAAAGGCGGGCTTCGGAGGCAGTAACAGGCGCGGCGCGGCGCTAAGCAAATCGTGGTTTTCCTGGGAGGCCGCTTCGCGGATGGTGAGCGTTGGCTGATGCATTAGGCGGCTGGCCAGCTGATGCGCTAGGCGCTCAACCACTTTGGCCGGGTCTTCGCCTTTTGCCAAACGCTCAAGCGCCTGATCCCGCGCCTGATCGCGCAGCGCCTCACCGTGGCGGCGATAGTCACGAATCACCTCACCGCCGTTACGAATACGCCGCTCATGCTGCCAGCTACCCACGCCGTGCTCAATGAGCGACTCGGCCTGGTCGGCCGCCACTTGGCGGTGGCGACGGTTCTCTTCGATCACCTCTTCCAGGTCATCGACGGTATACAGGAACACATCCGCCAGCTCACCCACTTCCGGCTCGATATCTCGCGGTACGGCGATATCGACCATAAACACGGGGCGATGGCGACGCTTCTTCAGCGCCCGTTCGACCATCCCTTTGCCCAAGATAGGCAGCGGCGATGCGGTAGAGGAGATAACGATATCGGCATGCTCTAAGGCATCAGGAATCTCCGGCAGCGTAATCGCCGTACCGCCCAGCGACGATGAAACCTGCTCGGCCCGCTCCCGGGTACGGTTCGCCACGGTGAGCTGACGGACACCAGCTTCATGAAGATGGCGCGCCACTAGTTCGATGGTCTCACCTGCGCCAATCAGTAACGCGTTGGCGCGGCTGAAATCATCGAAAATGCGGCTGGCCATGCTGACGGCAGCATAGGCAACGGACACCGGGTTTTTACCGATGCCGGTTTCGGTGCGTACCTGCTTGGCCACGGCGAAGGTGTGCTGAAAAAGACGCTCCAGCTCGCCACCCAGGCCCTTGGCCTGACGCGCTTGCTGATAAGCATCTTTTAACTGGCCCAGTATTTGCGGCTCACCCAACACCATGGAGTCCAGCCCCACAGCCACGCGCATCAAATGACGAGCAGCGTCGTTGTCGTGGTAGTGGTAGGCGCAGCGGGAGAGCTCTTCAACGCGTAAATTATGAAAACGACCCAGCCAGTCCAGCACAGTCTGCTCACCGGCGGTATCCGTCACACAGTAGAGTTCCGTGCGATTACACGTCGAAAGCACCGCCGCTTCGCTAATGTGTGGCAGGCTACGCAGTTCAGCCAACGCGCTTTCCAGCTGCGTCGGCGTAAAGGCCACCTGCTCACGCACAGCCACGGTGGCAGTACGATGATTGATTCCCAGGGCAAGAAGCGTCATGGGTTATGCGTCTTCGCTAGTGGATCGGTCGTCACGTCACTGTCGGTCATGGTTTCTTGGCTTGCTGATACAAGTCTAAGAGAGCAGCTCATCAAGTGAATTGCGCTGGCTCGGCTCTTTTTCAAGGTGGAACATTCTATCACAGCCGAGCATCTTCTGGCGCACACCACTTTGCCGCAGGCAGCCAAGCCGCTATGCTGAACACTCGGCCACTTGATCGAGATACGCATGCCCCATCGCGCAATACTACTGGGTATTCCCCGTTCGTTTTCGGGTTTTCCACTTTTGCCCTTGGCCGCCACGCTGATACTGAGCGGCTGCCAGCTGTCACCCTCTCTTTTTGACGGTGAAACCAACGCTCATGTTGAAGACCCAATGGTGACAGCACCGCCTATTACCAGCGGGCTAGATGCCGCTGGGTTACGCACCCTGCTAACCGCAGAGCTGGCCGGACAACGCGGCGATTACCGCTATGCGGGCCAGGGATATCTTGAGGCCGCCCAGCGCTACACGTCACCAGGGCTGGCCGAACGGGCCACGTTCGCCGCGCGCTTTGGTAATGATGCCGCACTAATGGAAGCCGCCGCGCTGCGCTGGCGTGAATTAGACCCTCGGGCAGAAACACCCAACCGCCTGCTTGCCTCACTATCACTCCAACGGGGTGACTGGCTGGATAGTTTAGAGCAGCGGCTAGCCATTGCTGAATCAGGCGGCAATGGTGAAATTGCCCCCTTCGCTGAAATCGCCGTCGCCGAAGAGGCACCGCTTAACCTGCTAGCACAGCAGCTACGCAGCTATCTTTCACAGCCGGAGGTTTCCCAGCGCGAGTTTCACAGCGATGTGCTGCTGGGTACCGCTCTGATCGAAGCTGCCCTGGGAGAAATGCAAACCGCCCAGCGCTATTTAGATGAAGTAGAACAGCAAGAGCCAGAGTCCGCCGCCCTGTGGTTAGCTAAAGCACGCCTTGCGCTGGAAACTGGCGACCACCGCGGCGCACAGCAGGCGGCCCAGCAAGGCCTTAGCCTAGCGCCTGACGACGTGCGCTTTATCTTAATGCTGGCCCAAGCAGAAATACGCCTCAACAACATTACCGCCGCCGAAGTGCAAACCAATGCCCTATTAGAGAGCCACGGCGGCAACCAGGATTTACGCATTGCCTTGGCGCAGCTCTATTTAGAAGAAGGGCACAGCGAGCCTGCCTATCGGCTGCTACAGCCGCTAATTGGTCAAGAGAACATACCCAACATTGCCTACTTCTTATTAGGTGCTATTGCCCAATCCCAAGGAGAGGTCGATAACGCCCTCCTCTATTACCGCCAAGTGTATGAAGGTGATGAATTTTTAGCCGCCAGGTCGGCGGCGGCTCGCATGCTCATTGAGGATGGTCGTTTACTCGACGCCCGCGCTTTTCTACGCATTGAGCGCATGCGCCACGACGCCTATTTCGGTGACCTAGTAAGGTTAGAAGTGCAACTGCTGGACGAGTTGTCGCTTCAAGAAGATGCCACCGCCCTGCTGGATCGGGAAATTACCCGCACCCCAGATGACACTAGCCTGCTGTACCTTCGCGCCATGCGCGCCTGGGAGATGGGCGACTTAACAGGCATGGAGCGGGACTTACGGCAAATCTTACGCACCGAGCCCAACAATGCTGACGCGCTAAATGCCCTAGGTTACACGCTCGCTGACCTTAACTTACCCGGAAGACTGGAAGAAGCTCGTGAGCTTATTGAGCGTGCCTACGAAGCGGACCCAGATAATCCGGCGGTATTAGACAGCATGGGCTGGGTGTATTTCCGCCTCGGCAAACCCGACGATGCGCTGGCATGGCTAGAAAGCGCCTACGCGCAGATGCCCGACCAAGAAATTGCCGCGCACTTAGCCGAGGTGCTTCATTCACTAGGACGCAGTGACGAAGCGCGCCAGCTGATTGCACGCATTCTGCAACGAGCCACCTACCATCCTCAAATTGATGATTTACTTGAGCGTTACCCTGAACTTACACCACCCAGCGCGCCCTAAGGCTTACTTCTTTACCGTTGCTAGTTTTTACCCTTAATAGACAGCACTGACATGGAGCCAGTTATGTTGACCTCTTGTTTGAACAGCGCGCCAGTGAGCACCTCTTCCGCATCACTCTATCGTTCTGCCCGCCTATGGGTGGCCGCCCTGGCGGTGGCTGCCCTTGCCGGGTGCGCCAGCCAAGCGCCGATCGATGAAGGCGGCCGCCAAGCCGGCCAGTGGGAGCGCCAACAGGCAGATGTGGAAGCGTTCGAGAGCTGGACCCTGGTCGGCAAAGCGGGCCTACGCACTCCAGAAGAGAACACCAGCGCCAACCTGGACTGGAACCAAACCCCCTACTACTTCCGCATGCTGATTAGCGGCCCCTTTGGCGGCGGTCGCAGCGTCCTGGAAGGCCGCGAGGGTCGCTTTTCGCTGACCACTAGCGAAGGCCGTTTTGAAGCGGAAACTCCTGAAGCCTTGATGGAAGAGCAGCTGGGCTGGTCGTTGCCTGTACGCGCCATGCCCGACTGGGTGCGTGGCCTACCCGGCGACCACGCCAGCTACCAGCTTGAAACTGATGAACTCGGTTTCCCGAGCCACCTTCAACAGGATGGCTGGGAAATTGACTACCGCGACTGGGAGCAGGCTGAAGGTATGTGGCTACCGCGCCGCTTGGTCATGAACTACGGCGATGTACGCATTACCCTGGTAGTTAATCAGTGGCAGGCCTCCGAATAGAGCGCTCGGGCTGGCAAGCGCCAGCCCTCTTTCATACGTTTACGTACGTTTAGCCAGTAGAGAGACGGCATGCCCGCAACACCCCGCACACTCACCCTACCCGCCCCGGCCAAGTTAAACCGCATGCTGCATATTGTGGGCCGCCGTCAAGACGGCTACCACGAACTGCAGACGCTGTTTCAGATTATCGACCTCTGCGATTATCTAAGCTTCAACCTGCGCCAAGACGGCGTTATCGAACTGACCACATCGATGGATGGCGTAGCGCACGATGACAACCTTATTGTGCGTGCAGCAAAGCGGTTGCAGCAGGCCAGTGGCACCCACCTTGGCGCTTCTATATCAATTGAGAAGCACCTGCCCATGGGCGGCGGCCTGGGTGGCGGCAGCTCCAACGCGGCCACCGTACTTAAAGGGCTCAATCAGCTCTGGCAGCTTGGGCTCAGCGATGCCACCCTGGCAGAGCTGGGCTTAGCGCTAGGTGCCGATGTACCCGTCTTCGTTTTAGGCAAAAGCGCCTGGGCCGAAGGCGTGGGCGAGAAATTAACGCCCGCGACCCTCGACACCCCGTGGTTTGTGGTCATCCACCCAGGCATTAGCGTCTCAACCCCCGCAATCTTCCAAGACCCGGAATTGACACGCGACAGCCTCCCCATTACTATGGCGCGCGCACTGCAGGGGGGAGTGGCCGAGTGGCGTAATGACTGCGAAGCTACCGTCAAAAAACGCTATCCGCGTATCGCGGAAGCACTTGACTGGCTCGCGCAGCACGCACCTAGTCGGCTGACGGGCACTGGCGCCTGTTTGTTTGCAGCTTTTGAGTCACAAGAGGCTGCGCAAACGGTGGCTGAACTGGCTAATCAGCGCTGGCAAGTATGGGTCGCGCGCGGACTTAACACCTCTCCCCTACAAGATGCTCTGGGCTGCTGAAAGCGCCCGGTCATCGCATTAGGTTATTGCTGGGGTATCGCCAAGTGGTAAGGCACCGGTTTTTGGTATCGGCATTCCCAGGTTCGAATCCTGGTACCCCAGCCAATTCTAATGTTGATCTGCGTTTTCTCCCCTGATCCCCAACACTGCAAAGGTGGCTGCGCGTGTCAAAATTGATGGTTTTCACCGGGAACGCCAATCCCGAACTCGCTCAAAAGATTGCCGAGAGCTTAGACAGCCGTATGGGTAACGCAACGGTTGGTCAATTTAGCGACGGCGAAATCGCGGTCGAGATCAATGAGAACGTGCGTGGTAAGGATGTGTTCATCCTGCAATCCACCTGTGCCCCCACGAACGACAACCTGATGGAACTGATCCTGATGGTCGACGCTCTGCGTCGCGCCTCGGCTGCCCGTATTACGGCAGTGGTTCCTTACTTTGGTTATGCCCGCCAGGACCGTCGTGTACGCTCCGCCCGCGTTCCCATCTCAGCAAAAGTTGTGGCTGATATGATGGTGAAAGCAGGCGTTGACCGCGTTATGACCATGGACCTGCACGCCGACCAAATTCAAGGTTTCTTCGACGTACCGGTTGATAACGTTTACGGCTCCCCGATCCTGCTGGACGACATCGAGCGTCAAAACTACGACGACCTCGTGGTTGTTTCCCCCGATGTTGGCGGCGTTGTGCGTGCCCGTGCCATCGCCAAACAGCTGAATGCAGACTTGGCTATCATTGATAAGCGTCGCCCCCAGGCTAACCAAGCCCAGGTGATGCACATTATCGGTGAAATCGAAGGCCGCACTTGTGTGGTGGTCGATGACATGATTGATACCGCGGGCACGCTGTGTAAAGCCGGTGAAGCGCTGAAAGACCACGGTGCTGCGCGCGTTGTTGCGTATGCTACCCACCCGATCTTGTCTGGCCCTGCGGTCGACAACATCACCAACTCTGTACTGGACGAGGTTGTCGTGACCGACACCATTCCGCTCGCCGACCATGCGCGTCGTAGCGGAAAGATTCGCCAGTTGAGCGTTGCTGGCTTGATTGCGGAAGCGATTCGCCGCGTCAGCAACGAAGAATCCGTCAGCGCGATGTTCCACTAACGCCTGACGTTATAAGCCCCCAACTGGGGCCCTGGAAACGTCGTCGTCTGGTCGCGGACGGCGGCGTTTCCTTACTTAAACCAAGAGGCAAATTCCATGTCTGATTTTATCCTGCAAGCCAGCGTTCGTAACGACCTGGGGAAAGGTGCGAGCCGCCGCCTGCGTCGTGCGAACCAACAAGTACCGGCCGTTGTATACGGCGGTGAGAAAGGCGCTCAGTCTATCTCTGTAGAAAAAACTGCTTTCTACAAAGCGATTGAAGACGAGGCCTTCTTCTCCTCTGTCATCAAACTGGTGATCGACGGTAAAGAAGAGCAAGTGGTTGTTCGTGACCTGCAGCGTCACCCGTTCAAGCCGCTGCTGACCCACGCTGACTTCCTGCGTGTTGATGCTACTCACGAAATCACCATGAACGTGCCGCTGCACGTGGTGAACGAAGAGAAGTGTGTAGGTATCAAAGACCAAGGCGGCGAACTGCACGTCCTGGCTAACGAAGTCGCCATCAGCTGCTTGCCGAAAGACCTTCCGGACTTCCTGGAAGTGGACATCAGCAACGTTGAGCTGGGTACTACCCTGCACCTGTCTGACCTGACCCTGCCGACTGGCGTCACTTCTGTTGACCTGTCCCACGGTGAAGAGCACGACAACGCCATTCTGAGCATCACCAAAGTGAAAGTACGTGGCGGTGACGAAGAAGAAGGCGAAGGTGAAGGCGACGCAGAAGCCAGCGCCGAGTAAGCCTTGCTAAAGGTGCTGCCAGCGTATGCTGACCAGTGCCGCCTGGGCCATGCCCGCATGGCCCAAGGATGTTAAAATCAAGCGCTTCGGCGCTTGATTTTTTTTTGCAGCGTGGCGCTACCCTGCTTATCTGCAAAGCAGCTGCCAGTGAGTCAACGACATATCTTCCAGAACCGTTGGAGGTGGGAAAATGAGCCAGGTAACGGCCATTATAGGACTGGGCAACCCAGGCGCAGAATACGACGCCACCCGCCATAATGCGGGCTTTTGGCTAGTGGACGCCATTGCACGCAGCGCCCACACCGAACTGCGTCCTGAGAAAAAGTTTTTAGGGCTATACGCCAAAGCCCGCGTGGGTGACCATGAGCTGCACCTGCTCAACCCCACCACCTTTATGAACCGCAGCGGTGCGGCTGTGGCAGCGCTAACCCAGTTTTTTAAGCTTACCCCAGACAACCTGCTGGTCGCTCACGATGAGCTTGACCTCCCCCCTGGGCAGTCACGCTATAAAACCGGCGGCGGGCACGGCGGCCACAACGGGCTGCGGGATATTATTAGCGCGCTGGGCAACCAAAAAGAGTTCCACCGCGTACGGATTGGCATCGGCCACCCCGGCGAGGCGCGCCAAGTAGTGAACTATGTACTAGGCCGCCCTGGCAAAGCCGAACAAGAAGCCATTGAGCGCTCGTTGGATGAGTGCCTAGCCACGCTTCCGCTTGCGCTTTCCGGCGACTGGGCTAAAGCCATGAACCGCCTACATAGCGTAAAATAGCAGCACGTTTTCAGCACACATTCTCTACGCGTTACGCACGCGCTTTTTTCACACTTGGCAGGCGCTTTATTGGTAGCGCCGCCCTAGCGGCCAGGAAGTTATTTATGGGCTTTAACTGCGGTATTGTCGGCCTACCCAACGTAGGCAAATCCACGCTGTTCAATGCGTTGACGAAGTCAGGGATTGATGCAGAGAACTTTCCGTTCTGCACCATCGAACCCAACGTTGGCATCGTCCCGATGCCAGACCCACGCCTGGATGCGCTAGCGGACATCGTAAAGCCTGAGAAAGTGCTGCCCACCACCATGGAGTTTGTGGATATCGCAGGCCTCGTGGCGGGTGCCTCCAAAGGTGAAGGCCTGGGCAATAAGTTCCTGGCCAACATTCGTGAAACCCAGGCCATTGCCCACGTGGTGCGCTGCTTCGATAACGACAACGTGATTCACGTCGCCAACCAAGTAGATCCCCGCGCCGACATCGAGACCATCAATCTTGAGCTCGCCCTGGCCGATCTAGACACCGTCGAGAAAGCCAGCCAGCGCCTGCTGCGCTCGGTAAAAGGCGGTGATAAAGACGCCATTGCCACCAAAGCCGTGCTGGACAAAATCCTGCCGCATCTTGCCGAAGGCCAGCCGCTGCGCAGCTTTGGCCTGGATGACGACGAAAAACGTCAGGTAAAAAGCTTTGGCTTTTTGACCCTCAAGCCCACCATGTACATTGCTAACGTCAATGAAGATGGCTTTGAGAACAACCCCTACCTGGATATCGTCAACGAGATCGCCGCAGAAGAAGGCGCGATTGTGGTGCCGGTGTGCAATCAGCTAGAAGCGGAAATTGCCGAACTCGAAGATGAAGAACGCAGCATGTTCCTCTCCGAAATGGGCATGGAAGAGCCGGGGCTAGATCGTGTGATTCGCGCGGGCTACTCACTGCTGGGCCTGCAAACCTACTTCACCGCTGGCGTGAAAGAAGTACGCGCCTGGACGGTAAGAGAAGGCGCCAGCGCTCCAGAAGCCGCCGGTGTGATTCACACCGACTTCCAGAAAGGCTTTATTCGCGCCGAAGTGATCGCCTATGACGACTACGTCACGCTGGGCGGCGAGCAAGGTGCCAAAGATAACGGCAAATGGCGCTTGGAAGGTAAAGACTACATCGTCAAAGATGGCGACGTGATTCACTTCCGCTTTAATGTCTAACGCCTAAAACAAATAAATGCTTGACGGGTGGCGTCTCTCTGAGTAATATTCGCCCCCGTTGAACGGCTACGTAGCTCAGCTGGTTAGAGCACATCACTCATAATGATGGGGTCCCCTGTTCAAATCAGGGCGTAGCCACCAACACCGAATACCGCTAGCAATAGCAGAAGCCCGCTGACTCAGTCAGCGGGCTTTTTCGTTTCTAGACTTTTCTTGGTTAGTTCAGGAGAGCGTCGGGCGATTCAGGAACACCGTCAGCGCCCGCGTCAGGTAATCCACATCTCGCGTACCGGACGTTTCACGAATCGAGTGCATCGCCCACTGGGGCAATCCTACGTCGATGGTCGGCACGCCTACTTCTGTGGCGGTAATCGGCCCGATGGTACTACCACAGCCCATATCTGCCCGCGTGACGAACGACTGCACCGGCACATCTGCCTCGCGGCACACATCCCGGAACAGCGCGCCGGTGACGCTACTGGTCGCGTAGCGCTGGCTGGCATTGACCTTGATCACCGGGCCGCCGTTAATCGCCGGGCCATGGCGCTCATCGTGCTTATCACGGAAGTTCGGGTGCAGCGCGTGGGCGTTATCACACGAGATCATCAGCGACGACTGAATCAGTTGAATCAAAGACTCCTCGCTACCACCGCCTACCTGGGCATTCAAACGCTTCAGCACATCGCCTAAAAACGGCCCTTGGGCACCACAGGCGCTGGCACTACCTACCTCTTCATGGTCGTTCGCCACCAGCAGCGCACCCTGGCTAGCATCACACTCCAGCAGCGCCTCAAGGCCCACAAAGCACGACAGCAAGTTATCCAGCCGTGCGCTGGCCACCAGCTCTTTACGCAGCCCAATCAGTGAAGGCGGCTGAACGTCGTAGAAGCCCAGCTCAAAATCCACCACTTCCACGGCACGCAGGCCGTGCTGCTCTTCTAGCCACTGGGCTAGCAGATCATTCAGCTTGGCCGTATCACTCTGCATTAATACCGGCGCCATCTGCGTTTGCGGATTGATGGGCCGCCCTGCATTCACGTCGCGGTCCATATGGATCGCGAGGCTAGGAATCATCGCTACCGGGCGGTCCACGTTAAGCAGCACGCTCTCTAAGCGGCCATCGGCATGGCGTACGTGTACCCGGCCTGCCAAGCCTAAATCGCGGTCAAACCAGGGCGCTAACAGCACGCCGCCATATACCTGCACGCCAAGTTGTAGCCAGCCGGCTGAATATTGCGTGGCGTTGGGCTTTAAGCGTAGCCCTGGGCTATCGGTATGAGCACCCAGCATGCGCAGGCTGGTTAACTTACCAGCGGGCAGCTGAAAAGCGATCACAGACGAATCGTTACGCGTCACGTAGTAGCGCTTTCCTGGCACCAACTGCCAGTTCGCGGTCTCTTCCAGGCGCGTAAAGCCCGCCTGTTCCAAACGCTGGGCCATGCTGTGGGTGGCATGCCATGGCGTAGGCGACTGCTGTAAAAAATCGCACAGTCGCGTTAAACGTTCCGCGTTGAAAGCCTCGGACATGGAATTCCTCATAACAGTAATGATTGAGTCTCACAGGGGAAATGACCTGCTACAATGCTCCCTCGGCCTACGCAACTCATAGGCTAACTGCGTGTCTAGGGAAGAATGAGTGTACACAAATCCGGGAGAGCTTGACTGATGAGCTTGTTTGCAACGCTTTCGCGCTCGGTCGCCCTTGCCGTAATGCTGGTGATCACCAGCCCGGCAGCGCTGGCGCAACTCGCGCCGACCGACGAACAACGCCAAGCGGCAGTAGAAATTGCGGACTCGCTCCGCTACGGCCACTATGCTGATATCAATTTTAACGAGCAGTGGTCACAGGAAGCTTTCCAGCGCTATCTGGATATTCTAGATGGTCAGCGCGCCTACCTGCTCAGCCGTGATATTGACCCCTATCGCCATCTTGAAAAAGACATGGCCGAAGCGCTCTTCAATGGCGAGCTAGACGACGCTTTTGCGCTCTACAACCGCCTGAGCGAGCGTCATACCGCACGCCTTGAGTGGCTGCTGGCACGCCTGGACGAAGGGCTCTCGCTTGAATTTAATAGCGACGAGCGCTTAGAAGTTGATCGCGAAGATGCCTCCTGGGCTACCCGCGAAAGCGAGCTGGACGAACTGTGGCACAAGCGGCTGAAAAACGATGCCCTGACCCTCGCCATTACCGACCAGGACAGCGAGCAGATCGAAGACAACCTGCGCCAGCGCTACGAAGGCCAACTTTCACGCTTACGCCAAGCGGAATCAGAAGATGTCTTTGGCCTGCTGATGGCGGCCGTGTCAGGCACTATCGACCCCCACACCGGCTACCTCTCCCCTCGCCAAGGTGAATCCTTCGATATCCAGATGAGCCTCTCACTGGAAGGCATCGGCGCACTGCTACAAGCAGACGGTGAGTACGTTAAGGTTTCCAGCCTAGTGCCCGGCGGCCCAGCAGAGCGCGCAGGCGTGCTAGAGCCCGCCGACCGCATTATCGCCGTCGGCCAGGAAGAGGGTGAAATGGTCAACGTCGTGGGTATGCGCCTGGACAACGTGGTTGACCTGATTCGCGGCCCCAAAGGCTCCGTGGTGCGCCTGGACGTAGTGCCTGCCCAAGCCGTGGATATGACCCGCTCGCAAATCGTCGAAATCACCCGCGACACGGTGAGCTTGGAAGATCAGGCAGCTGACAGCGAAGTAATTGAAGTTAAACGCGACGGCGCTCCTCACCGCATTGGCGTGATTAACGTTCCCACGTTCTACGTTGATTTTGATGCGTGGCAAGCCGGTGAAGAGGAGTATCGCAGCACCACCCGCGATGTTGCCCGCGAAATAGAGAGCCTCAAAAAAGAGGGTGTTGAAGGCATCGTGCTGGACCTGCGCAACAACGGCGGCGGCGCACTTCAAGAAGCCAACTCGCTGATCGGCCTGTTTATTGACCGTGGCCCCACCGTGCAAGTACGCGATGCCCAGGGCCGCATTCAGCTGTATGGCGATGCCGAAGCAGGCACCGTATACGACGGCCCGCTGACCGTGCTGGTGAACCGCTTATCAGCCTCGGCGTCTGAAATCTTCGCCGGTGCCATTCAGGATTACGGCCGCGGCATTGTGGTGGGCGCGTCTACCTTTGGCAAAGGCACCGTTCAAACCCTGAACGAGCTTAGCCACGGCCAGATCAAACTCACCCGCGCCAAGTTCTACCGTATCTCTGGCGACAGCACCCAGAATCGCGGCGTCGAGCCAGACATCACCTTCCCCAGCCTGATTGACCCAGAGCGGATTGGTGAGAGCAGCCTGGATAACGCCCTGGCCTGGGACACCGTACAAAACGTTCAGTACCGCCGCTACGGCGAGCCGGAACGTGTACTGCCGACGCTGATTACTCGCCATGAAGAGCGCGCCAAAGAGAACCCCAACTTCCGCTACCTGGAGCGCCAATCCACGCTTGCTCGCCAGCTGCGTGAGCAGCACACCAGCGTGAGCCTGAACCGGGAACAGCGCCAACGCGAGCTAGAAGCCCAAGAGGCCGAACAGCTCTCACTGGAAAACCAGCGCCGCCGCGCCCTGGGCCTGCCGGAACTGGAAGAGTGGATGGATGCGCGTAGCGACGGCACAGCCGCTACCGAAGAGGCAGAAACAGACGCAGAGAACGAAAGCGACGAAGAAGAGATGCCCGTGGACCGCGCCCACGTGCTGGAAGCCGCTGAAATCCTGCTCGACTATGTTCACCTTCAAGATACCCAGCGGATGGCCAAGCGCTAAGTAATGGCTTGACCAGCACTAGGTAAGAAGACGCCAGCCCTCGGGCTGGCGTTTTTTTGTGGGTGCTTGCTTGAACCGTACCGCTGCTAGCAGAGGGCAGCGCGCCGCGCCGGGCGGTCGCCCATACGCGCCAAGCGCTGTGTCAGCGCCTCCAGCTGCACCGCACTCCCCTCTGCACCCGACTCGATAATCGACTGCGCCCAAGCAGGCAGCTGCGGCGCTAAACGGTAGTAAACCCACTGCCCTTCCCGCTGATCCATCAGCAAGCCACACTGACGCAGCTGCGCCAAATGGCGAGACACCTTCGGCTGAGACTCTTCCAGCGCATAGGTCATCTCACACACGCACAGCGACTGCTCCTGGGCAATCAGCAGCACCAGCATCAGCCGCGTTTCATCGCTCAAACACTTAAAGACCTGCAGCGCCTGCAGGCTAGCCGCTTTTCCCACGACACCTTCCTACGCCATCAATTGAGGAGGCTAGTTTACGCCAAGCGACAGGGCAACGCTAAGGAATTGGATAAGAATCAGAAACTAGATACTTCGCTTGGTAAAGCGCTCATATTACAGATTAGCTACGGGTGCAGGGGTAATTCGAAATAGAAAATCGACCGCACAGTGTTAAAGCTGTCAAAGTAGAATAGCTTTAGGTACGAAATGTATAAACATGCTAGAACCCACAACAACTCTTAATAGCGACTGCTCTAAATCAACCAAGTCAAAACAAACACCATGTGCATATTCATAATAATTAATCCTATGTAAATAATAAAAAAGATAAACAACTGTCCGGATAAAATAAAACAAAGACGATAAAACTTCAGTCTAGCTGCATCAAAAAGAATATTTAATATTTATAGAAAACTTCTTAACTCCTGATGATACAGCTAGCTGCACTGCAATTTAAATCAGTTAATTTCAAATAAAACTCACTCAATTAAGCAATTTCTCATTTTTTCAAGTTTAGAAATATCGCACATCCTTGCTAGCCTTTGTTTAAAATTAATATTAGAGACCTTAGTATCCACAGCCTGTTTGGCCCTTAACTTCAGCAAAGGAAACAGATAGTCTTTTCCTGAAATCACATCAATTTTATCAAAACCGCTTTGCGTGAACATCATTTCCACTTCTTTTTTAAAATCTTCATAAGTAGACTCGCCTACTTTTGCGATAGTACTTTCTTTTACCTCATTTATTCTATCTCTAACTTTGACATGACATACATCGCCCGTATTCGAAGACAAAACATCACTTACTTTAAAAGAAACCGTAGGACAAGAGGGGTTTAATTTAAAAGAAAGAGCGTACTCAACGAAAAGTTCAAACAGCAAATCTATATTTAGACTTTCCCAAGCCTCATAATTAAACCTATCTGAAATTTCATCTTTTTTCCTAACAACTTCCTCATGGTCTAAAAACTCGATTATGGCTTCAGAGTCACATAAAACATTTTCGATGCAATAAAACGGAAGTTTAAACAAGCCCTCACCACTTTCAACTGTATCACCAGCTAACATATACAGATCGTGATCAATTATATAGACAGATGGCCTTCCATTAGCGACATGAGTCCTGTGGCGCCTTATTACAGCATCTCTGTTACCTAAAGGAAAAACTTTTCGCACTTCATAATCATTCTCAAAAACACGAGAACAAATAATTGTAAAAAGCTTAATGTAACCAATGTCTGTGTCTTCTATATAAATATCAATATCATTTATTTCTTGAAAAAAAACACTTTTTGCTGATCTTGCGGCTTCACTTCTTTCAGGGATCATATTAATTACACTCTAGCGCTTTATGTTTCAACTCACCTATTATTTCAGGAGAATGTGTTGCTAAAATAAATTGTGAGCCAGGACTAGTAGAGAAAATTGTTTCAGAAAATTTCTCTTGCCAGCCTAAATGCAATGAAAGCTCTGGCTCATCGATGATAAAAACTTTCTTTTTGCTAGAGTGCCTATTAAAAAATGAATGTGCAAAAATAACTAAGAGCTGTCTTTCACCAGAAGAAAGACCCTCAATTGTGCAGCTACTACCGTCTGGCCTTAAAACTAGAAGCTGTCCAACTGTATCAACTTCTAGTTTCTTACCAGAATCTTTATAAAAAGAATTTACAGTGTTCAAAAAAGTACTTAATGGCTTAAACAACTTATCAAGCTTTGATTTATGGTCATCTATTATTTCCACAATACGAGACATTCTTTCGACTTGAGCCTTGTTAAGCAACCACTCAACTGAAATACCTTCTTTTGTTCTTTGAAGGTCTTTAAACAAATCAGTTAGTTGATTGAAAAAAATTATCTACTTCTTGACTTAAACTAGAATCATTAAGACCTATGTTAGCTAGAGCTTCTGCAATTTCTTTTTTTCTCTCTAGCACACGAGATCTCTCTTTCCACACAATTCCTTCTTGGCGAAAGTCTTCAGACTCAAAATTAGTATACTGAAATACTGACAAAAGTATTTTGTCTCTTAGCCTAGATGAATGACGCTCCTCAGCCTCTCTTAACCTTCTATAAGCTTGCTGTATCAATAGCTCGGTCTCCATAAGACTAACGCCTATGGAACCTTTAATTAAACGCCTTGCTCTTACAGAACGTTTATTCTTCTCAGTTAAATAACCCCCCCTTTCGTAATAATAATCATTCTTGCTAGAAATAATTTCTTCTCTTCTACGATCCAAACCTAGAAAAATAGGAGAATCTATTTTAGATATCTCTTTAACAATAGGATGATCTGCATATTTTCTGGTTACTTCATCTATCAACTCATTAATTTTATCTTCACGGTGCGCAAAATATTCGAACTCACCGCTAGAATATGAGGGAAGTATTAACTCACCTTCTACGGTATTTACTCTTAAAACAATGTTACCATTCTCCTCACAAGCATAGATCATTACATGCTCGCCCTCTTGCTCTAAAAACAAATAAGCATCATCAAAAGGCGTTTCTAAAAGCTCTTTAAAGTTCGGAGTAACTAAAGCATTCACCAATTTAAGAGCGGTTGTTTTACCTGACCCGTTACTTCCGACCAAAAAACTTATATCCTTATTAAAATTAATGTTAAAGTTTAAATAACCATAAACATTATTTGCCACCAAAGATGTTATAACCACAGAAACCTCCCATATTGGCCCAGCCAAAAATGAATACTAATATTATACAAAGACGATAATACAAATACGAAAAATAATTAATCACTTTTTCTTCTTATAAGCTCAACTAAAGATTTTTCAGGATGCCCCTTAGCGCACCATTCTTCCTTTTGGAGGATCGTAAGGCGCTCTGGCACGCCAAGTCTGAGAGCTTCGACTCCAAACGACATCGTCAGGTGTTATTTTTCTAAATGCTTCAAGTATTCCTTTATTTATAGCCCAGTTCCTGTGTTTGTTTTTGTAAACATATTGCTCACCGAACTCAACTAAGATCCCTCTTGCAGCCATTGATTGAGACAATCGCTTATACTTTGTGTATTGTTCCAGCATCCATTGTGCAATTTTAATTTCCTCGTCAGTAGATGCCATCTCCTCTCCTCCCTACCATCAATAACTAAAATTTAAAAATATTATATTTAACATGAATACTTAGGATTTGCTAGGGCTTGTGAGCATCAATTCTTACTGCATTTAACAATACATAGACTCTCTATAGTCCTTCACCAGCCCAGCCAAAAAATTGCATACCTCCATGCAGCAAAACTCGCCCACCTCCTATCAATAGAGGGCTTTAGCTCATTTTTCAGGCGCATTAAGAATTACCCTACAAACGAGCACCGCAGGTGGCAGGTGAATGAGGGGCGGCGTGCCGTAGGGTGTGACGATCTAGACCGTGCCATATAGCCGCCGTGTTCCGCTGCAAGCCGCATTAAGCCCTTGGAACGAAAAAGCCTCGCTCAATGGCGAGGCTTAGGCAGTGTAAAGATTAACGCTTAGGCTTTAGCAATCCAGACAAGTCAGAGATAACAGATATAAATTTCAAATACTTAAAAGAGGGATCATGCTCTGCAAGATGCGTTGCAGCCAACGCAAAAGCATCAAACAAGCGACGATAGACAAACAGCCACGCACAAAAAAACACCCAAAATGCCATATGGCAGCGGGCGATGGAATCATTCAAATGGGGAAGGTGTTACGCTAGATGGCTCCCTGAGCAGGACTCGAACCTGCGACCCAATGATTAACAGTCATTTGCTCTACCAACTGAGCTATCAGGGAACAACAGAACAATCTTTAGCAGAACAGCAGCTTGGCTCCTCGAGCAGGACTCGAACCTGCGACCCAATGATTAACAGTCATTTGCTCTACCAACTGAGCTATCGAGGAACATCATTTGCTGTTGCGTTTGAACCAGAGCCTATCACTTATTAACCTCTACTTAAAGTCATCTAAGTAGCTGTCCTAACAAGTGTTTTGGCTCCTCGAGCAGGACTCGAACCTGCGACCCAATGATTAACAGTCATTTGCTCTACCAACTGAGCTATCGAGGAACTGCTCAAACACGGTGCGTAGTATACTGATTGAAACGCTCGGGTCAAGTATCGATTACGGGGGAATGCCTAGCCCCTGGTTTCGTGTATCCGTATAATGCACGCATTCAACGGCCGCACCAATCGCTGCCCAACCGTTATTTCATTCATCCCTCGTCTCCCCGACGACCCATAGATGACAGGTACCGATGGCGAAGAAGCTCTTCATCAAAACGCACGGCTGCCAAATGAACGAGTACGACTCCTCGCGTATGGCGGACCTACTCGGCGAATCTCACCAGCTGGAGCTAACCGATAACGAGAAGGAAGCAGATGTGATTCTGCTGAACACCTGCTCGATTCGTGAAAAAGCTCAGGATAAGGTCTACCACCAGTTAGGCCGCTGGAAAAAGCTCAAAGACGCCAATCCGGACCTCGTGATTGGCGTAGGCGGCTGCGTGGCCAGCCAAGAAGGTGAAGCGCTGCGTAAACGCGCTCCTTTCGTAGATATGATTTTTGGCCCACAAACCCTGCACCGGGTGCCGAAGATGCTCGATGCCCGCGCCAATAACCAAATTGCGGCGGTGGATGTCACCTTCCCCGAGATCGAGAAGTTCGACCACCTGCCGCAGCCCAAATCCGATGGTGCCACGGCGTTTGTGTCGATCATGGAAGGCTGCTCGAAGTACTGCACCTTCTGCGTGGTGCCCTACACCCGCGGTGAAGAAGTCTCCCGCCCGTTTGAAGCGGTGATGGATGAAGTCATGCACCTAGCCGACCAGGGCGTGCGTGAAATCAACCTGCTGGGCCAGAACGTAAACGCCTACCGTGGCGACAACGAAGACGGCGACGAGATTGATCTTGCCGAGCTGATCGCCTGCATCGCGGCGGTGGATGGCATCGACCGTATTCGCTTCACCACTTCTCACCCGGTGGAGTTTACGGATAGCTTGGTAGACGCCTATGCGGATATTCCAGAGCTGGTGAGCCACCTGCACCTGCCGGTACAGTCTGGCTCTGACCGTATTCTGAGCGCCATGAAGCGCGGCCACACGGCGGAAGAGTACATCGAGAAGATGGAGCGTATCCGCGCTAACCGCCCGGATATCAGCTTCTCCTCTGACTTTATTATCGGCTTCCCCGGTGAAACAGAAGAGGATTTCGAGGCCACGATGGATCTGATCCACCGTATCGGTTTCGATCACTCGTTCAGCTTTGTTTATTCAGCGCGCCCCGGCACCCCGGCTTCCGGCTTGCCAGACGACACCCCTGAAAGCGTGAAGAAGCAGCGCTTAGCTATTCTGCAAGAGCGCATTCTTCAGCAGGCCGCGCAGATTAGCCGCCGCATGGTGGGCACTACTCAGCGCATTCTGGTGACCGGGTTTTCTCCGAAAGACCCCGGCCAGCTCTCTGGGCGTACCGAGAACAACCGCGTGGTGAACTTCCGCGCCGCTAACCCCACCGAGCTAATCGGCTACTTTGTCGATGTAGAGATCACCGAAGCGCTGCCCAATTCGCTGCGCGCTGAACTCGCCTCTGCCGAGCGTTATTGATCGCTTGCTTATCGTAGGTAATTGCCCCGGCACCGCCGGGGCAGTAAGCTGAGACTCACACACATCAACTAACGGGTTTCTTACTCTTGAGCCAGCCATCACCTCAGGCCAATCGCATTATCACCCTAAGCCTTGAACCCAATGATCCGCAGCGTCTTGCAAGCCTATGCGGCCAACAGGACGAGCATCTAAAGCTGATTGAAAGCCGCCTGGACGTGACGTTGCGCAACCGGGGCAATGTATTTCAGCTGGCCGGTGCCGCTAACCGTATAAAAGCGGCAGCTAACGTGCTGGAGCACCTCTACCGTGAAACCGCTGCTGACGAGCTTTCGGCAGATACCGTGCATCTGTTCCTCCAAGAATCCGGGCTTGAAGCCCTGGAAGAGGAAGACGATGGCGAAGGCGGTAGCGATGAAGTCATCATGCGCACGCCGCGCACCATGATTAAGCCACGCGGGCTGAATCAGCAGCGCTACGTGCAGAGCATTCGCGAGCACGATATCAACTTCGGCATTGGGCCAGCGGGTACCGGTAAAACCTACCTGGCTGTAGCGGCTGCGGTAGAAGCGCTCAATCAGCAAGAAGTGCGCCGCATTCTGCTGGTGCGCCCAGCGGTAGAAGCCGGTGAGAAACTGGGCTTCTTGCCGGGCGACCTTGCGCAAAAAATCGACCCCTACCTGCGCCCGCTGTACGACGCGCTGTATGAAATGATCGGTTTTGAGCAGGTGGCGAAGCTGATCGAGCGTCAGGTGATCGAGATTGCCCCGCTGGCCTATATGCGTGGCCGTACGCTGAACAACTCCTACATCATTCTGGATGAGAGCCAGAACACCACGCCGGAGCAGATGAAAATGTTCCTGACGCGGATTGGTTTTGGTTCCACCGCCGTGATTACCGGGGATATTACCCAGGTCGACTTGCCGCGTGGGCAGCGTTCTGGCCTCTCGCAGGTGCTTGACGTACTCAAAGAGACCCCTGGGATCGGCGTGACGCACTTTGCCGCGAAAGACGTGGTGCGCCACCCGCTGGTTCAGCGCATCATCGAGGCTTACGACGAGTTTGAATCGGAGCAGGAAGTGCAAGAGCGCGCTCGTCGTGAAGCACGCCAGCAGGAGCGCGAAGCGCGTATGCAGGCGTTAGAGCGCAATAGCGAACGTTCGGGAGAAGCCTACCGATGAGCGACATCATAATCGACCGGCAAGCGGCGATTGATGAGCCACTGCTACCCTCGCTTGAACAGCTCACCCATTGGGTGGGCTGTGTCTTTTCTCGCCACCCGGATGATGACCGCCTAGAGCTCACCATTCGTTTTGTGGATGAAGAGGAGAGCCAGGCGCTTAACCGCGACTATCGGGAAAAAGATAAACCCACCAACGTGCTCTCTTTCCCGTTTGAAAACCCACCCGGCATTACCCTGCCGCTGCTGGGCGACCTGATTATTTGCCATGCCGTAGTCGCCCGTGAAGCCGAAGAGCAACAGAAGCCGCTGGCCCACCACTATGCCCACATGGTTGTACACGGCACCCTGCACCTGATGGGTTACGACCATATCGAAGAGCAGGAAGCCGAAGAGATGGAGCAGCTAGAACGCGAGCTGCTGGCCACCCTTAATATTCCTGATCCTTATCACGTGTAAGCTGCTACCT
The DNA here is from genome assembly GCF_044543515.1 of Vreelandella lionensis. Taxonomy (NCBI): domain Bacteria; kingdom Pseudomonadati; phylum Pseudomonadota; class Gammaproteobacteria; order Oceanospirillales; family Halomonadaceae; genus Vreelandella; species Vreelandella lionensis. The sequence goes on from NZ_JBITWC010000005.1 coordinate 103,498, forward strand.
TGAGCCAAACGTACGTTTAGGGTGGTGTCTGCTGCCACTCAGTGATAAAACGGTCACTTGAAGCGTGGTCACCCATTCGTGACTGCTTCTCCGTACGATATTTTCCGAACTACCTTTTCCGTAACATTCTGTCCGTAACTGAGAGAGATTTGACGCAATGAGCGAAGACCGATCGAGCAACCCTAATCAAAAATCATGGCTCGAGAAACTCTTTGGCGCCCTTTCCGGAGACAACGACGAACCCAGCTCGCGGGACGAGCTGATGACGTTTTTACGCCACACCGCAGGGAAACTGAAGCTGGATCAAGACGCCATCATGATTATTGAGGGCGCGCTTGAGATCAGCGATCAGCAAGTGCGTGAAATCTTGATCCCACGCTCTCAGGTATCGGCGATTACCCTCGACCAAACCCGGGATGACTACCTACCGTTGATCCAAGAGACCGGCCATTCACGCTACCCGGTGGTGGGCGAAAACCTAGACGACGTAAAAGGCATCCTGCTGGTCAAAGACCTGCTGCCGCTACTGTCGCAATCGCAAGAGAGCCGCGATGCGTTCAAGCTGGAAGACGTGCTGCGCCCTGCCATGTTTATTCCTGAGTCAAAGCGTTTGAACACGCTGCTCAAAGAGTTCCGCGAAACCCATAACCATATGGCGATCGTGGTGGATGAGTACGGCGGCACGGCGGGCATCATCACCATTGAAGATATTCTTGAGCAAATTGTCGGGGATATCGAAGATGAGCACGATACCGATGAAGAGGACGATATCCGCACGCTGGAGAACGGCCACTTCGCGATCCGCGCCCTCACCCCGATTGAAGACTTCAACGAGCGCTTTGGCACCGAATTCTCTGATGACGAATTCGATACGGTGGGCGGCCTTGTGATGCAGCAGTTTGGTCATCTGCCCGGCCGTGGCGAGCACACCAGCTTAGGCGGCTGGCGGTTTGTGATTCTGAACGCCGATAACCGCCGGATACGCCTACTTGAGGCCTATCGCGACAGCGAAGCCGACGACGAAGAAAGCCAAGACGACTAGCCTGTCGCCCCCACACTGCCAACACCACCCTGCTGATAGGATATCTCCATGGGGTTTACACCCACGTTGACGCTACAGCTGCTAGCCGCTTTAGTGGCTGGCGGCTTTACAACGCTTACCGCCTCCCCGTTTGAACTATGGTGGCTTGGCCCCGTGGCCATCGGCCTGCTGTATGCAGGTTTGCACACCTTAAGCCCTGCCCAGGCGGCCTTAAAAGGCTGGCTGTATGGCGTGGCGCTGTTTGCCAGCGGCACCTCATGGGTCTACGTCTCGATTCACGACTACGGCTATACCGGCGTGCCACTCGCGGTCTTTTTAACCGCGCTGTTTGTGAGCGTACTGGCGCTGTTCTTCGCAGGCACGTTCTGGCTCTATCGGCGCTTTATCGGCCCCCGCTGGGCACTGCTGACTTTTGCAGGTACCTGGGTGCTGGGTGAAGTGCTGCGCACTTACTTGTTTACCGGCTTTCCCTGGCTGTTGGTGGGGTCCAGCTATGTGGATTCTCCGCTGGCCAGCTGGGCACCCGTTGGGGGGGTGTACTTACTCTCGCTGCTGGTGGTGCTTACCGGCACTCTGGGGGCGGAACTGCTGCGCCGCCAGTGGTGGGCGGCGCTACCGCTGGCCGCTATCTGGCTGGCCCCTTTCGTACTGCCAAGCCAGTGGACAACGCCGGTAAGCGAACCCACTCGCGTCGCGCTTCTGCAGGGCAACCTGCCCCAGCTATTAAAATGGACGCCTGAAGGCCAGCGCACCGCCGCGAATACTTACAGCGACTTAACCCGCGAAGTGGCGGATGAGGCGGATCTGATCTTATGGCCTGAAACGGCGCTACCCATGATTGATAGCCAAGCGCGCCCGGTGCTTGAGCGCGTGCAGGCCAACCTGCCGCCAGAAGCCGCCCTGCTGACCGGCATCGTTCAGCAGGATGAAAACAACCGCTACTTCAACAGCGTGATTGGCGTAGGCAACGTGGAAGGCAGCTACCAAAAAGAGCACTTGGTTCCGTTTGGGGAGTACCTGCCGCTAGAGAGCGTGCTGCGGGGCGCGATCGACTTCTTCAACCTGCCGATGTCCAGCTTTAGCAAAGGTGCGTCGGAGCAGGTGCCTATGCAGGCAGCAGGCGTCGCTATTGGTAACGCTATTTGCTACGAAATTATTTACCCACAGCTCGTGGCACAGCGGGCAGCCGATAGCGGTGTGATCGTGACGGTTTCCAACGATACTTGGTTTGGTGCCTCCATTGGCCCGCACCAGCACCTGCAAATGGCCCGCCTGCGCGCTCTGGAAAATGGCCGCTACGTGGTTCGCGCTACCAGCAACGGCATCACCGCCATTATTAACCCCCGTGGCGAACTGGTAGACCGCGCTCCGCAGTTTGAAACTACCTATCTCACTGGCGAGTTCTACGCTATGGAAGGGCTAACCCCCTTCAACCGCATGGGCAGCCTGCCCATCTGGCTACTCGCCGGGCTGTTCCTGCTGCCGGGGTTTGTGCGTCGGCGTTGATGCCAATAGCACCTCGGCCATGAAAAAGCCCCCTGCCACATTCGTGGCAGGGGGCTTCGTTTTAGGCGGCTTCTTAAAAAGCCGTCTGCTGAGTGCCGGTTAGGTGCTGCTGGGGATTTCCCCTAGCACCTCGGGAATCGTCATCCGCACATAGCGGCCCGGCGCGGGTTCGATCACTGTTAGCTCCCCTTCCCCAGGCTGGCGGGCAGGTACCATTTTCTTCGGGTCTGTATCCACGTAGCCGTTGTCGGTCATCCACGCTTGCCAATGGGGCCACCAGGAGCCTTCGTTAAACGTGGCGCTTTCCATCCACTCCTCGTGGGTCTCGGGCAGCGTGTCGTTGGTCCAGTAGCCGTACTTGTTTTTATGGGGCGGGTTCACGATACCGGCAATATGCCCAGAGCCGCCCAGCACGAAGGTTACCGGGCCTTTGGGCAGCAGCGCACCGTAGTAAGTGCTGTTCCACTTGGCGATATGATCTTCTTTAGTGGAGACAAAGTAACTAGGTGTTGAGACTTTGCGCAGGTCGATTTTGACCCCGTCTAGCTCGATACCACCGGGCTCTACCAAGCGGTTTTCCAGATACATATGGCGCAGGTACCAAGCGTGGGTGCCTGCCGTCAGGTTGGTGCCATCAGTATTCCAGTAGAGCAAATCGAAGGCGGCAGGAATCTCGCCCTTCAGGTAGTTATTGATATAGAACGACCAGAACAGGTCATTTTCCCGCAGCAGGTTGAAGGTGTAGGCCATGGAGCGGCCATCCAGATAGCCCTTCATCTGCATGGTTTGCTCAATACCCTGCACCACGCGCTCGTTCAGGAACACGCCGATATCGCCCGGATCGCGGAAGTCCTGCAGCGTGGCCATGTAAGTGACCGACTTCACCTTGCGGCCACGGCGCGTGCTGGTGAGATACGCCACGGTGGAGGCGGTCAGCGTGCCGCCTACGCAGTAGCTCAGCAGGTTGACTGACTTCTCGCCGCAGGCCTGCTCAATCGCTTCCATCGCACTGATGGGGCCCATCTGCATATAGTCGGCCCAGGTAATATCGCTCTGCTCGGGGCCAGGGTTACGCCAGGAGATCAGAAATACCATGTGGCCTTGATCGACCAACCACTTTACCAGCGAGTTATCTTGCCGCAGGTCTAGGATGTAGTACTTATTGATCCAGGGCGGCACAATCAGCAACGGCGTTTTAAAGGTGTTTTCGGTGGTTGGCGTGTACTGAATCAGCTGAATCAGCCCGTTTTCATACACCACGGAGCCAGGCGTTACCGCAATGTTCTCGCCCACGCCAAAGGCGCTGCGGTCGGTCATGCGTACGTTGATGCCTTCCGCTGAGTTGGCTAAATCTTCACGCAGCCGAGTAAGGCCATCGACCAGATTCTGGCCTTTGGTTTCCAGGGTGCGGCGCATCACTTCCGGGTTGGTGGAGACGAAGTTGGTAGGCGACATCGCATTCACCAACTGGCGCGCGTAGAACGTTAAGTTGCGCTTGAGGGTAGGGTCTACATCCAGATCGTTAATCAGCTCTTCGACCATCTGCGAAAACAGCAAATACTGCTGCATGATCGCCATGTAGTAGGGGTCTGTGGTCCAGGCCTCATCTTTAAAACGGCGGTCGTTCTTGGGCGGCGTTACCAGGGGTGCCACCTGCTCACCGGCCATGGCGCGTACGCCCTGCTGCCACAGCAACCACTGGTCTTGCATCAAGCGCGATTGGGTTTGCCACAGCAAATTCGGGTTACTCATCAGCGAACGAGCAGCGGCTTCAAAGCTTTCGCGCATATCGCTATAAACGGAGTCAGCGGCTTCGCTGGGCGCCATACGTGACAGCAGGTCCTCTAGCAGACCTTTGTACTGTTCACCTACGTCGTCAAGCTGTGCCTTCCATGCCTCCATATCTTGCTGGGACAACGGTTGAGACGGCATTTTCCACCCTGACTGCATACGACTTTCCCCCTCACCAACTGGGCAATGGTTGCCCTGGCAACACGCTTAAGAACGCTGTAAAAGAACGCGGCGCCTCAAAGGCGCCGCGGACACTACTGACGATTAGCTTTTACGAGACGACTGGCTTGAGGCCTTCGCGGGCTGTTCACCCTTGGCGGTAGCGCTCGCTTGTTCGCTCATTTTTTGTCCGGCTTCGCTAAACAGCTTTTCCATTTCAGATTTGAACTGCAGGCTCATCTCGCTCATCACCCGCGCGTCTTCCTGCATCTGCTGAGAAAGCTCGTTCATCATTTCCGCTTGCTTGGTACCGAAATCGCGCAGGCTCTCGGCATCATTAATTTCTGTCGCGCTGCGGATGCGCTCGGTGCCCATCTGGCTGTAGCGTTTCATCGCTTCCAGCTGGTACTGGGTCATTTTTTCCATGTTATTGAGCATCAGCGAGTTCATCTTGCGCATCGGCTCAAACATCTGGCGAGTTTGGGCGTTAAAGGCGTCCATCATTTTGTCTTGCATTGTGGTTGCTCCTGTCTCTCATTCCTTGGCATGAGCCTGGAGTGGCTCATCACATCGCAAATTGCTGCACTGCAAAAAGAGTAATGCTTAGCATGCTGCTTTGCAACAAGGAGCTTCCTACGGCCCCTCTGCATACCCTACAGCCGCCTCTGACTCAGCCTCACAGTGCCACGTATTTGATAGCGCCTTTATCGCCTACTCTTTGGCGCGAGAGCGAGAAGAAGCCGTGGCTTTCGCCTTGGTACTTTTCTCGTTTGCCGCTGACGATGGTTCGCTATCTTGGGTGCCGTTACTGGCACCACCCGTATGGGCACTACCGGCCTGACGCAGCATATCCAGCATCATTTGCTGATAGGTGCCAAAGTTAGCAAGCCCCTGTGAAAGCCCCTGCTGCATCATGGGTTGCTGCAGGAAAGGGCGCATTAAGCTCATGGGGTCATAACCTTCTACCCCCGATTCCATCTGCCGCTGAATATTATCCAGCAGGCTCTGCTGAAAGGCCTCCACATCGGGCAACCCCAGCGACTGCCGAAACTCATCCGGCGTCAGGTCAAACTCAACGTTAATTTTCATAGGCGACTCCTTAACCGTCTTCCTTGAGTGTAGCAGCGAACCACTCAGCACACCTTGGCGTTATCGCTGACCTAATCGCGGTGTATCAACGCTAACATCAGCGTTTTGGCCCCGGTGGCGCAACCAGTGATCAAGCAGCGTGATCGCCATCATGGCTTCCGCAATCGGCGTTGCCCGAATGCCGACACAAGGGTCGTGACGCCCTTTGGTAATCACTTCGACTGGTTCACCATGGACATCAATGGAGCGGCCCGGCGTGGTAATGCTGGAGGTAGGTTTCAGTGCCAACCGAGCCACAATGGGCTGCCCGCTGGAAATACCACCCAGCACGCCGCCCGCGTGGTTGGAGAGAAAGCCTTCCGGCGTCATCTCGTCGCGGTGTTCGCTGCCGCGCTGGGCAATACAGCCAAAGCCCGCGCCAATCTCGATCCCTTTTACCGCATTAATGCTCATCAAACCGTGCGCCAAGTCAGCATCCAAGCGGTCGAATACCGGCTCGCCTAGGCCTACGGGCACGCCATCGGCAATTACGGTAATTTCCGCGCCCACGGAGTCTTGATCCCGGCGCAACTGGTCCATGTAGCTTTCCAGCTCAGGGACTTTATCGGGGTCGGGACAGAAGAAGGCGTTCTGGTCGACGGCTTCCCAGGTTTTGAAGTCAATCTTGATCGGACCAAGCTGGCTCATATAGCCGCGAATTTGAATGCCCTGTGCCGCCAGCACCTTTTTGGCAATGGCACCCGCCGCCACGCGCATGGCGGTTTCACGGGCGCTGGAGCGGCCGCCACCCCGGTAGTCCCGGTGGCCATACTTGTGGTGGTAGGTGTAGTCCGCGTGGGCGGGGCGGAACTGGTCTTTGATCTTGGAGTAATCTTTCGAGCGCTGGTCAGTGTTCTCGATCAGCAGGCCAATCGAGGTGCCGGTGGTTTTGCCTTCAAACACGCCGGAAAGAATGCGCACCTGATCCGGCTCTTTGCGCTGGGTAGTGTGGCGCGAGCTGCCGGGGCGGCGACGGTCTAAGTCGCCCTGCAGGTCCTCTTCGCTAATCGCAATGCCAGGAGGGCAACCATCCACAATGGCCCCTAGTGCGGGGCCGTGGCTTTCACCAAAGGTGGTAACGGTAAACAGTTTGCCAAACGTATTGCCAGACATGGGCGTTAATTCCTCACGCAAAAGACGCCGCATGGGCGTCGAGTTCAGCGGCGCTCAGGGCAAACACGCCCTGGCCGCCACGCTCGAATTCAAGCCAGATAAAGGGCACCTCGGGGAAGGCAGCCTCCACATGGCGGTCAGAGTTGCCAACTTCAACAATCAGCCAGCCCTCTGAAGTTAGGTGCTCGCGGGCCTCGCGCAGAATACGCCGCACGATATCAAGACCGTCGCTGCCCGCTCCCAGCGCCAACGAAGGCTCGTGGCGGAACTCGGCGGGCATGGTGGCCAGGTCACGCTCATCCACATAGGGAGGGTTGGAAACGATCAGGTCGAAGCGCTGGCCTTCCAGACCATTGAACACGTCCGATTCCACGGCGCGCACGCGATCGCCGACATCGTGGCGAGTGATGTTCTGCCGCGCCACGGCCAGGGCATCCTGGCTGATATCCGCCAGGGCCACTTCGCAGGTCGGCAGCACCAGCACCGTGGCGATGCCAATGCAGCCGGAGCCGGTGCATAAATCCAGCACGCGGGCGGGTGGCTCTTCGGGGAACCACGCCGCAAAGCCATCTTCGATCAGCTCGGCAATCGGCGAGCGGGGAATCAGCACGCGCTCATCCACGTTAAACGGGTAGCCTGCAAAGAAGGCCTCCCCCAGCAGGTAAGGCAACGGGCGGCGCGTGGTGACGCGCTCGCGGGCGAGGCGAATAATCCGCTCGCGCTCAACCGGCAGCAGCCGCGCATCCAACACGGCGGGGTCGACGTTCCAAGGCAGGTGCAGCGCGCCTAAGCAGAGCGCGACCGCCTCATCCCAGGGTGACTGCGTGCCGTGCCCATAGTGCAACCCCGCCAGATAGAACTCGCTGGATACCCAGCGCAAATAGTCCCGCAGTGTGTAAAGATCGCTTATCAGCGCCGTATCAGGCAGTGATAGCGTTGAGGGGGAGGACTCATCAGAGAGATGCGTGGTCACAAGGGCTCCTGGCGTCAAAAGTTCATTGGGGGATTGTACCTTTGCCGCCGCCCGGTTCACAGCAGCGCCAAGCTCGCTATACTGTCTCGCCTTAGCATTTTCTATCCACCGCCCCTTTTTTCACCACTACTTAGTTGATTCGAGCCGACCATGACGCGACACCTGCCCAACGATGACGATATCAGTGCCTTTCGCCAAGCGCTGCAGGCGGCAGGCGTACGCCGTATTGCCACGAACCAAGCCGACCCCGGTAAGCCCAAACGCCAGTCAGACGCCAGCGAAGCGCGCCGCCGAGCGGCGGTAGAGAGCAATACACTGCAAACCAGCGGGCGCACGTCTGATGGCCGTGTAGAAGCCGTACGGCCATCGGAGTATTTAGAGTTCAGCGTGCCCGACCTGCCCTGGCGCACGTTCAGCCAGCTTAAGCGCGGCCAAACGGCCTGGCAGGCAGGGCTAGACCTTCACGGCTATACCCTGGAAGAGGCGCGGTTAGAGCTAGAGAGCTTTCTGCGCGATGCCGCAGGCCAGGGGTTGCGCTGTGTGCTGGTGGTGCATGGCAAAGCCTGGGGCACCACCTCTGATTTCCCGGTGCTGAAAAGCCACACCAATGCATGGCTGCGCGAGTGGCCCGGCGTGCTGGCGTTCTGCTCCGCCACTGATATCGATGGCGGCACCGGGGCGGTGTATATTCTGCTGCGCAAACGCGGCCAGTAATTCATGTTGTTTATTTAGTAGCGTCAGAGGCAATGCTAGGCATGCGCCGCTCCAAGGCTTCATCGGCCAAGTGGCGGCCTAAGCGGATGAGCTCCTTCGCCCGGTGAAACTCGTAGGTGCTGCATACCGTTTTAGGAATTTCGATCAGCACATCCGGTGGGTAGCCGGCTACCTTATATTTCGCCAGCGCTGCCTGGGTAATATCAAACGATTCCAGAATCATATCCAGCTTGCCCCACTCGCGCTTGCCGCGCAGGTCTACTGTTTCATCGTCGTCGCTCTCTTCACTGCTGCCGCCTAGGCCACCCCATAGCCGCCGCGTGGTCGCGCGCACCTCCTCCATCCAGCCGCCAATATTGGCGTCGCGGTCCCGCTCCAGGGCGGTGCGGCTGTCGCTACTCTCTTCTTGTGGCAGCAGCTCCTCTAGCGTGACCGGCTGCGGGCTGTGAGCGGTGACGTTCACCGCCACCACGAAATCCGCCTCATGGGCTGCCAACACTGGCATCATTGGCAGCGGGTTGAGTAACCCGCCATCCACCAATACCTGTTCGCCAATGTGCACGGGAGTAATCACCCCAGGCACCGCAATCGAGGCGCGAATGGCGCGTAGCAGCGGGCCGTTTTGAAACCATACTTCCCGCTGGCGCACGAGGTCGGTGGCCACGGTGGTCACTGGAATGGGCAGGTCTTCAATCAGCCGGTCGCCCACTAGCTCCTCCAGCTTGCTCATCACTTTGTTGGCACGCATCGCCCCCATGGGGCTCCAGGTCACATCGACCAGTTTGAGCACGTCCAAGTAATCAAGGTTACACACCCACTCCCGGTACTCCGGCAGCTTGCCCGAGGCGTAAATGCCGCCGATCAGCGCCCCCATGGAGCATCCGGCAATCGAAATAATCTCGAAACCACGCGCCTCTAGCGCTTCAATAACGCCAATATGCGCATAGCCCCTAGCACCGCCGCTACCGAGCACCAGCGCTACTTTATTGCCACCGCCCAACGTCCTCCCCGTTAATTGGCTGACCACGTTCTGCCCCTCCTTTGTGGCATGGCGTCTCATACGCACGCGCTTTTCTTTTGATGCGACGTTAACTGGTCGTGCATCTTTCTAAGCAAATCACCTCGGCCACACGCTCAACGGCCTGTGGCTCCAAATGCAGATGGTGGCCACCTGCCAGCACGTGCCGGGTGAGCCGCGGCACCGCCTGCCTTGCCTGGGCTGCCCAGGCGCGCTCGCCCAAAATCCCTTGCTCTCCTTCTATTAATAGCACGGGGGCTTGGATCTCAGCCAAAACGGCCAGCACCTGCTGCGGTGTAAAGCGCACCAGCGAGGGCTTGAGCAGGCGGCTATCGGTACGCATTTGTACTTTGCCATCGGCGGTGGCCTGGGTATTACGCTCCACTAACGGTGTAGCAGTGAGACTATCCAGCGGCGTGACACCACCTGCGACGCGGGCCGCCACGGCGCTCTCAATATCTAGGTAGCGGGGCGCGCGGGAAGGCGGCCGCCGGTGGGCGATAATGCCTTTGCGTAGCTGGCCTGCCGTCTCTTCAGCGGGTGTATTCAACGCGCCTAAACCATCTATCAAAATTAAGCGGGCTACTTTTTCAGGCAGCGCTGCGGCCAGCAGGCAGGAAACCGCTGCCCCCATCGAGTGCGCCAGCAGCGTGGTCTGCTCAAGGCCTAGCGCCTCCATGGCATCCAGCACATCATGGGTGTAATCCCATAGCGCGTAGTCGTTGCCAGCAGGGGCATGGGCTGAGAGCCCGTGGCCACGAAAATCGATCGCCACGATTCGAATATCCAGCGCGTTCACCAACTGCGGGGCTAAGCGTGAAAAGCTGGCGGCGTTATCCAGCCAGCCATGCAGCGCTAGCCATGTGGGCGCGTCACTACGCCCCCAGCTCAGCGCCGCTAGCCGCCCATCAGACAAGGAAAGCGGCTGAGGGGTCGTGCCCGCTCGGGAAGAGTCATTCATAAATGGTTATCTCACAGCGAAAATCCGGCGCGTCAGATGACGCTCTTAGGCGCAAACGTTACCATGCTCAGCGCAGCGCTTGTGCTGCTTTTACGCGGCCATGGGCCACAACGCTTTTCTTATTCTGATTGGAGAGATTGCCATGAAACCTCACCGCGATACCCGCGCCCGCAACCTTGTGTTCTTTATTACTGTCGTGAGCGCCCTAGTCGTGGGGCTATGGTTAGCCCGCTGAGGGCAGCGCTTGCAATTTCTCCCCCATGAATAAATACTGTTTAAATATACTGTACATAAACACACTATTTATTCATGAGGATGCCGACGATGCCGTCTCAACCCATCCATCTTGCAACAACCGTGGTTGCGACAGCCTTGCCGTTAACTTCTCAGCCGCTGCCTTTTCCTCTGCTCACAGGCCGTGCAGGTTTTAGCGGCTTTCCCTCTCCTGCCCAAGATTACGAGCCGCGCACTCTCGACCTCAATGCGCGGCTGATCAAGCACCCTACCCAAACGTTTTACCTCACCGCGACAGGGGACAGCATGGAGGGTTGGGGCATCTTTGACGGTGATTTACTGGTCGTCGACCGCAGCGTCACGCCGCGCCTAGGGCATATTTTGGTCGCCATGCTGGATGAAGAAGTGCTAATCAAACGCTATGCGCTGCATCGCGGCACGCCGCACCTCTGCTCGGCCCATCCCCACTATCCGCCGCTGCCCCTGGAAGGTACCGACTGCCAGCTATGGGGCGTGGTGCGCGCGGTGATTCACGAGTATCTGCCGTGATCGGGCTGGTGGATGCCAATAATTTTTACGTCTCCTGTGAGCGGGTGTTCAATCCGGCGTTGGAAGGCAAACCCGTTGGTGTGATGTCGAATAACGACGGCTGCGTGATTGCACGCTCGGCCGAGATGAAAACCATGGAGATCGCCATGGGCACGCCCGCATACCAGTTAGAGGGGCTACGCCGCCGCGGGGTAATCCACCTGCTCTCTTCTAACTACGAGCTGTACGGCGATATGTCAGCGAGGCTTGCCCAGCTGCTGCGCGATGCGTGCCCCGAAGTGGCCCCCTACTCGATTGATGAGATGTTTATTTATCTGGATGGCCTCAGTGATACCCAGTGCCAAGCGCTGGGCACAGCACTGCGCCGCCGCATTCGTCGCTATTTGGGGCTTCCGGTGTGTATCGGGCTGGCCCCTACGCATACGCTGGCGAAGCTCGCCAATCACCTAGCCAAAAAACAGCCTCACTACGCAGGAGTGTGTTTACTCCACGGTGAAAGCGCTACCACCCAGGCAGTGCTGAAACAGCTGCCGGTAAGCGATGTGTGGGGAGTGGGCAGGCGCCTTGCCGAACGATTAGCGGTCAGCGGCATTCGCACCGCCTGGGATTTGCGGGAGCACGACCCCAAACGGCTACGCAAACGCTTCTCGGTGGTTCTAGCCCGCACCGCCTTAGAGCTGCGCGGTACGCCCTGCCTAGAGTTGAATGCCGTTGAGCAACCCCGCCAGCGCATCATGACCTCACGCTCGTTTGGTAAAACCACCGGCGTGAAAGAGGAGCTTCACGCGGCGCTGCGCCGCCACACCCAGCGCAGTGCCGAAAAATTGCGCCAGCAAGGCAGCCTTGCCCGCGCCGTCCTACTGTTTTTAAACACCAACCGCCACCGCAAGGACCAACCCCAGCTGTCGCCTAGCGCGATGATTCCGCTTGAAGCGCCCACCGACGATACTCGCGTCATTCTGGAAGCCGTTCGCGAAGGGCTCGACCAGATGTATCGCCCTGGCTTTCAGTTTATGAAGGCAGGCGTGATGCTGCTGGACTTGGTGGATGCACAGCAGTATCAGCTCTCTCTGCTACAGCCAACCACCAAGGCGCACCCTCACTTGATGAAGGCGGTAGACGAGATTAATCAGAAGATGGGGCAAGGCACGCTGCGCTTTGGGATGACTGACGCCGACGCGCCTTGGCAGCTGCGCTGTGAGCACCGCTCAAGACGCTACACCACCTGTTGGGATGAGTTAATGGAGGCAGGCACTCACCCTGGCGCGCTTGCCGCCGCCAGGGTGAAGCGTGAACAGCAGCGCTTAGCGGGCGGAAAGCGCTTGGCGAAGGCGCGGGCTAATGGCTTCGCCCACCACTGCCACCAGGACCAGCAGCGCTAGCAGCACCGGCCAGTGGGCAGCAAAAGAGACTTGGTACAGGCCAAGGGCATCGATAAAAATCACCAAAATACCCAGCGGACTCACGTAGCGCACCATGGCTAGCCACAGCGTATAGGGCAGCGGCGCCAGCCCCAGCTCGTCGCGAAAGGTTTCGCTTTTCAGCACAAAACCGGCCAGTAGTACCATGCCCAGGCCACCCAGCGGCATCATCCAACGGGAGGTGAGGTAGTCCAGCCAATCAAAGAAGTTCTTGCCTGCCAGCGTCCAATCAGCGCCCAGGTTGAACGACAGCATCGCCAGCGTGCTGATCAGCCACAGCACAATACCGGTGGCCCACGAGGCGGATTTACGGCTCATGCCTTTGTTATCGCACAACCAAGAGACCGTTGCTTCCACCATGGAAATTGAGGAGGTTAGTGCGGCCATGGAGAGCATTAAGAAGAACAGCGCTCCGAACAGCGTGCCCAACGGCATCGCTTGGAACGCTAACGGCAGGCTCATAAACAGTAGCCCTGGGCCTTCACCGGGGTCCATGCCGTTGGCAAAAATCACTGGAAAAATCGCCAGCCCTGCCATCAGCGCTACCACGGTGTCCGCCACGGCCACGCTCAGCGTCGTGCGGCCAATGGAGGCACCTTTAGGCAGGTAGCTGCCGTAAGTCAGGATGGCACCCGACGCCAATGAGAGCGTAAAGAAAGCGTGGCCCAAGGCCGCCAGCATCCCTTCACTAGAGAGGCTGCCCGCCTTAAAAGAGAACAGGAAATCAACCGCGTCGCCGAAACCGCCGGAAAACATGCCGAATCCAATCAGCAACACCAGCATGAGGACCAGCCCCGGCATCATCCAGCTAACGCTTTTCTCGATGCCTTCTTGAACGCCTTTGCCGACAATGACCATGGTCAGCAGCGTGACCAGGGTACTCCAGCCCCCCAGCGTGATGGGGTTAGCGTTATTGGCCCCAAACACAGCAGCCATATCGTCAACGCTGGTGCCCGCCAAACCACCGGAGAGCATTTTCCATAAGTAAGAGAAGGACCAGCCGGCCACCACGACGTAAAACGATAGCACCATAAAGCCACACAGCATGGCCATCCAGCCAATCAGCGACCACATAGAGGAGCGGCCAGACTCATTCACTACACGGCGAATAGCATCAATGGGGCTACCACGCCCCCGGCGACCAAACGCAATTTCGGTCATCATTACCGGTACGCCCACCGCTAAGATGCACGCTAAATAGACCAGTACGAAGGCACCACCGCCATACTCCCCAGTGATATAAGGGAATTTCCAAATATTGCCTAGCCCCACCGCCGAGCCGGTGGCTGCCAACATAAAGCCCCAGCGGCCTAGCCACTGAATGCGAGGTTGCCCAGAAGACGCCATGACCTTCCACCCTGTCAGAAAAAAGCGCCTATCCTAGTGGATTTTGCTGCGAAAGCCCACGTATCACGGCGTGGCATAGCTTGCTTTTGCCTCGGCATCTAGCCGCTGGGCGGTTTGATCCACTCTGCGCAACCACGCCAACAGCAGCGCCCCGGCCCCTACAAAGCCACCAGCCAGCCATAGGCCCACATAATAATGACCAGAGGCTTCCGCGAGCATGCCGGTGAGCGCAGGAGCCACAATCTGCGCTGCGCCGTAGGCCAACGTCATTTGTCCCATCAAGCGGGCGGGGCTGGCGGGGTACAGCCTACCCGCCATGGTCAGCACTAAACTGACGCAGCCCAGGAACGTGCCGCCGTAGAGCACCGCGCTAATCAACACGCCCGGCAGCGTTGGGCTGATCGCAGGCAGCACAATGCCTACTACCTGCACCAGCATGGCCACAATCAGCGCGCCTAAGTAACCAATCCGCCGCGCGATTAAATCCCATAGCATCACGGCGGGTGCTGCGGCCAGCCCCACCAACGCAAAGGCCCAGTTTCCAGCTCCGGCCAGCAGCGGTTCGCGCTCCACAATCGCGACCAAAAACGTTGCGCTGATCACATAGCCATAGCCCGCACAAAAGTAGGCGGGCAGCATAAGACGCATAAAGGTGCGGCTAGGCGGCGTTGCAGGTGCTTGATGACTGGCAGCGCTGCCTACCACCGGTTTCACCGGGCGCGGTAACCAGCACCAGGCAGGCACCAGCAGCACCGCCCCCAACGCGCTAAAGCCCCACCACTGCGCTTGCCAGTTCATTGCCAGCACCAGCATCAGTTCTACCGCTAAAGCCGCCACCACAATGCCAATTCCGACACCTGCAAAGTGGATGCCCAGCTCGCCCCGCTGACGGTGCTGAATCAGCCAGTGCAAAATCAGCCCTGATGCCAACAGCATCGAGCCACTGCTGGAAAGCCCCGCCAAAAAGCGCAGCCCCGCCCATACCCAAAAGTGCTCGGTCAGCGCCATACCGCGGTGGTTAATACGGCCAGCACTAAGCCAATGCGAAACAGCGTGTCTTTGAGATAAATCGTGCGAATCGAGGCCGCCAGCACCGCTCCTAGCATATAGCCTGCGTAGTTCAACGCCGCTAGCCAGCCGCCATCGGCGTCGCTAATCCAGCTCTGCTGCTGCATCACCGGCAGTAGCGGCGTATAGGCAAACCGCGCAATGCCGATACATAAAATTTGGCTAAATACCCCCGCCAACAGCACTTTAAAGCGCTGGGCCTGAACGCTTGCAGTAGGCATGGACACTCCCTCGTCGTCACTATTTTTGTTGTGGTAGTGTGGCTTCAATGGATAGCCAGCTATCTTCCATCATACGCGGAAACCAGCGCCGTACTATCGGCTAAACGTGGCATGTGGAAGCAGCGCATTAGTGCTCGGAATCTGGCAGACTAACTCTCACGTTTCACCACCGTCATAAGCGAGTAAGCACGATGAGCGATACTGCAAAACCCTGGACGCAACCGATGCCCGACGCGCAGTTCAAACTGATGCGCGATATTTTGGCGGCCCCCAGCCCTGTTGGCCTGGAAGGAGCGATGACCTACGGCGTGCTGAAGCCCTACTTCGAGAGCTTCGCTCCCAGCGACTGGCATTTGCACCAGTTTAAAGGCAATGCGGGCGTGGTGCTGGATACCCACCCAGGCCGCGATGATATGTTCAAGCTAATGATCATCGGCCATGCGGACAAAATCCGCATGCAGGTTCGCTCGATTGGTGAAGATGGCAAAATCTGGATCAACACCGATTCCTTCCTGCCCGGCGTATTGATCGGCCATGAAGTCACGCTGTTCAGCGAAGACCCGGAAGCCCCCGGCAGCTACCGCAGCATTGAAGGCGGCACGGTGGAAGCGCTGGGTGCTATCCACTTTTCTGACCCCGCCCAGCGCGATGGCAGCAAAGGCATTAAGAAAGAGCAGATCTATCTCGACCTGCAAATTCACGGCGAGAACAAGAAGCAGCAGGTGCTGAACCTGGGCGTGCGTCCGGGCGACTCGATCATCTTCAACCGCCCCATTCGCCCTGGCTTTAGCCCGAACACCTTCTACGGCGCGTATCTGGATAACGGCCTGGGATGCTTTGTGACGGCGGAAGTCGCGCGCTTGATCGCCGAAGCGGGCGGTACCGAAAAAGTGCGGGTGATGTTTGCCATTGCCAGCTACGAAGAGATTGGCCGCTTCGGCAGCCGCGTGCTGGCCGGTGAACTCAAGCCCGATGCGCTGATTGGCGTGGATGTAAATCACGACTACGTCGCCGCCCCTGGCATTGGCGACAAGCGCATGCAATCGCTGGAGATGGGCAAAGGCTTTACGCTGTCGGTGGGTTCTATTGCCAGCGAGCAGCTCAACCGCATCATCGCCAGCGCCGCGAAAACGCAGGACATCCCCATGCAGCGAGACATTGTGGGTGTGGATACCGGCACCGACGGCATGGCTGGCGTGCTGGCCTCCATTGATAGCGCAGCAACCTCCATGGGTTTCCCGATCCGCAACATGCACACCATTTCGGAAACCGGTAACACCCAGGACGTGCTGGCTGCCGTTCATGCGTTGCACCACACCATTCAAGCGCTGGACGCCGTGCCGGATCTCAAACGGGAGTTCTTGGATAACCACCCCCGTTTAGACCAAGCCAGCCCACTTGCCCACCAAGGCAGCGACAAGCCCGAAAGCGACGAAGAAGCCTCCGCTTAAACGGCATAAAAAAACCCCGGCCATGCTTGGCCGGGGTAGTAGTAACTCCTCCGTAATCCTTCTTCACGAACCTCCTGTTCGTGCATCCCTGGTCTTGCAAGCGTTCCGTGCTTGCTCCTGCTCCTTAACACCTCTCCTTGTGTTACTACCCACCTTGAACCTTATATGTGTCAAATACATTAACCTGAGATAGAAATAGCAGCACTTTGATTAATTTTTTTGGTCTGTGCATTTTCAAGGGAAAACACCACCCAGGGATGCTTTTTGTAGCGCTCTGCTAGGTTGCTGCCTATACTTTTTTGGCACCCATAGTGATGCATTTCTACACGGACGTTACCACGCCTGAACCCATTCACCCCCTAGCGGTAGGAGGTCAGCGTGCGACATATCATGATTAGCTCGACAGTCCATGGTGTGGATATTATGTGCCGCCACTGCGGTAATGCAGAATCAGCCACCACACCATACTTAAATCGGTTTCGTCTTGAAGGCACCGGTAAAGACAGCGTGGTGCTGCGCTGTTTAAGTTGCCAAACGTCGGTATCGGCCCCCATGAGCCAGCTAAGCGCCCTGTTCTATCACCACGCCTGTTAATGGCCCTTGTCAACGCAGCAGAGAGTGCTCCGCTTGCCCATAAAAAAACCCCGGCCACTGCTGGCCGGGGTTTCATCAGGTCCTCCATAATCCTACTTCACGAACTTCCTGTTCATGCTTCCTTGTGCGCCGCAAGCACTCCCTGCTTGCACTTCCTTGTAACGCCGTCCCTGCGTTATGTGCACACAGTGCGCCCTATAGCCGTTGAGTTATCTAACATAGGATATGAAACGCTAAAAGTTTTTGCTTTATCGGCGGATAAACACACGACACCTTGCAGTTGCTTCAATCAAAAACATACAATCATGCACGTTTGCAACTTATAAGGACATACCCGTGACGACGAGCCACTCCCCTTTGACAACCACCACGGCAAAACGCCTCGCCCCCTGGCTAGCGGCTGCGCTGGGCATCGCCTTGGCCACACCAGCGTTAGCTGATAACTGGGAAGGCACCTTTGGTGCTGGCGCCACCTACGCCCCGGATTACCTGGGTAGCGACGATTACGATATCCAAGCGCTGCCAGTGCTCAACCTTACCTACGGTGACCAGCTCTCCATCAACCTGCGCGACGGTATTGCTTGGCACGCAATTCGCCAGGGCAACTGGACCGCTTCTCCGTTTATCGGCTATACCTTCGGGCGCGATAACGAAGGCGACATCAGCCGCTTTGAGAAAGTCGATGGCGGTGCCACTCTTGGCCTGCGCTTGAGCTATCAACAAGGCCTTTGGCGTTACAGCGTCTCGGGCAGTACGGCGGTGACGGGGGATGTCGAAGGCGCTAACTTCACAGGTGAAGCAGCCCTGCGCCTGCCCATGAGCGAACGCACGCTCTTCACTCTGACACCGAGTGTGAGCTACTCCAATGAAAAATGGACAGAATCGTTCTTTGGCGTCTCGGCACAAGACAGCGCCCGCAGCGGCATAGCGGCTTACACACCTGATGGCGGCTACTGGCGGGCAGGCATTAACGCAACGCTTAGCTACGCGTTAACGCCGGAATGGACCGCCACAGGATTTGTGGGCACCACTTATCTCACCGGCAACGCCTCTGATAGCCCGATTGTGGAAGACCTAGGCAGCGATTGGCAGGCATTAACCGGCGTATCGTTGACCTACCGCTTCTAAGTTGCAATATAAGGTGGCAAAACGGCGGGCCCACCACCCGCCGTTTTTACTATCGAGCCGCTCGTTTAGCGTGTCAGCCACGCCATCAGCGCTTCAGCTGTAGGTGCTGAAGAAGGCGGGTTCTGGCCGGTAATTAGCTGGCCATCTTCACGTACATAGGGCGTAAAGATACCGGCTTTGCTATAGATACCGCCACACTTCTGCAGCGCATCTTCTACCAAGTGCGGCACCACATCCGTGAGGCCGACAGCATCTTCTTCACCGTTGGTGAAGCCAGTAACTTGACGACCTTTCACCAGCGGTTCGCCGTTACTGTCTTTGGCATTTACTAGCACGATTGGCGCGTGACAAACAGACGCCACCGGCTTGCCCTGGGCAATGAAGGTTTCAATCAGTTTGATGGAGTCTTTGTCATCCACTAAATCCCACAGCGGACCGTGGCCTCCGGGGTAGAAGACTGCATCGAAATCGTCCGCTTTCATCTCGCTCAGCAGGTGCGTATTGGCAAGCTCTGCTTGGGCGGCATCGTCTTGCTTAAAACGACGCGTTTCGTCGGTTTGGCTATCTTCTGCATCGCTTTTAGGGTCCAGCGGCGGCTGGCCGCCTTTCGGTGATGCCAGCGTGACCACAGCTCCCGCGTCTTTAAACACGTAGTAAGGCGCTGCAAACTCTTCCAACCAGAAACCGGTCTTCTCGCCAGTATCGCCTAGCTGATCATGTGAGGTTAGTACCACTAGAATACGCTTGCTCATCTCGATGCTCCTGATAGTGAAGAGTGGGATAGCGTTGTGCGTTACTTTAATTACTTTGGGGCGCTCATCTAAGGTTACAAGCCCTATCTACCATCCGTGTATAAAAAACAATATTCTTTAGATTCATCGTTAACTCTTTGTTTTAATATGGGTAGTTAACATAAACCATCATTTACGTACTATTTAAGTACAATAAACATACAATATTATCTTGTACATCATTTAACCCTACCCTATAGTTAAAAAGGTTCGCGGCAGGGATACCGCGTCACAAGGGAATGTACGCTAAGGATCAGCGAATATTACCCACGGAAGGAGTCAGCTCAGGATGAGCGACGTGACACCACGGAAGGCTAGGTACTAGAAGCATTGGTGCTTAAAAAAGCGTCCTCATTTATGAGGGCGCTTTTTCATGGGTGCAAGGCTGGCTCATCACACCTTGGCCGCGTATCACAAGGCCATTCATGCAGACAGCAATAGGTAGAGAGTGAGTTTTCACGAACGAACATTTTTCCGCAACGGCCCTGCGCACCGCTTGGAATCGGCCAGCAGTTTTGGCTTGATTCGTCGCCAATTTGATTTTCGCTCCATCGAGATTGGCCGCTGGGTGACGAGCGCCGAGCGAGACCGAGCAGCGGAGCTATTTCACGATGCGTTTTGCGACCTAATGCTAATTCTCCAAGGTACCGAAACGCTGATTTCACTAAGGGGCTCTCTCGCGCTGCAATACGGTACTGGTGGCAGACCCGGTGTTTCCGCCCACTACGACCCTAGCCAGCGTAGCTTCGCGCTGGCCAAAAACGCAGGCCCTGGCAGTATTGCCCATGAGTGGTTTCACGCCTTCGACCACTACATTGCGCCCAAATGTTTTCACGCCGTACCTAACAGCGCCTTTGCTTCCGCTGCCTGGTTGGCCGACGCCAAGCCTATTCACCACACGTTAAATCAGCGGTTAATCGCCTGCTTTCGGGCCATTATGCTTCAGCCAGATGGCCAGCAGCCCAGCCCTCTGTTTCACCACTCTGCGGCGATGGATAAAGTGTTAGGCCAGCTCTACTACAGCAAGCCAGAAGAGCTATGCGCCCGAGCCTTTGAGGCTTTTGTGCAGGATGCCCCGCTCAAAAATCACTTTTTGGTGAAAGGCACCAAAAGCTCGCCAGAAGCCGAACGCGGCTTATACCCACAAGGGGAACAACGCGAACAAATTAATAGCGCGTTTAGCGACTACTTCACAGCGCTAGGCACAGCGCTGAACCACGCACGCGGATAAAAATGTGCGAAACCGCTAGCCAGCAGCTAGGCTTAAGGTACACTTATTTCTCAGAGGAAGAGAACATGCCGTCTACCACTACCATTGTTGTTGTCGTTGTTGTGATTGCCGTGGCAATTTTTGGCTTTAGCGGCGGGCTACCGTTTTAAAAGTTACCGTTTTAAAGTCAGTAGCTTTACTAACGCGAACGACGCCTTTTCATTCGGTACATTTTCACGTCTGCATAATTCAGTAGCGTATCGGCATCTTTGCCGTCTTCTGGGTAGGTGGCCACACCCACACTGCAAGACGGCATGCCGATACCGAGCATATTTCCCCCTCCCACCTCCGCCGCGAGCGGTTCAGAGAGCACCTCTAGTATTTGGGCAGCCTTTTCGATGGCGGCCTCTTTAGAGTGAACGTCGGTTAATATCACCGTAAATTCATCGCCCCCCATACGTGCCACCGTATCAGTCTCACGCACGCAGCCACTCAAACGGCGAGCTACCTCGCAAAGCACCGCATCTCCCACCGCGTGGCCATGCACATCGTTAATTCGTTTGAAGTCGTTTACATCTAAAAACAGCAGCGCAAAACGGTTTTGATAGCGCCTTGCCGTACTTAACGCCGCCTCCAAACGATCGTAAAACAGTGAACGATTGGTCAGTTTGGTGAGCGGATCGTGATGTGCCAGAAAGCGCAGGTCGTCTTCCGCTTGCATCTGTGCGGTTACATCTCGAGCAACGCCAATTCGTACTTGCTCTTCATCCGACCAACGGGCCGACCAAAGCACATGCACCACGCTGCCGTTCTTATGTAGGTAGCGGTTACGAAAATCGAGATGGGGCTGCCCATTCATCACCCGCTTAATGGAGGCTTTGGTTATAGCCAAATCTTCCGGGTGCATATAGTGAGTAATTAGCGTGCCTACCAGCTCATCGGCACGGTAGCCCAGCAGCGATTCGCAGGCATCGCTGATAAAAAGAATCTGATGATCCGCATCCACGACGAACACAGTGTCGAGCATCAAGTGAATCAGCTTAGGATAGAGCGCCTGCAAATCAACGGACATGGACAGCCTAGTTGGGTGGCTTTTCTCGAGTATAGACGGATCGTGGGTCGTCAGGGCAACTCTTGTGTTGGTGGGGGAGGCATTCTGCACGCTAAGGCATGAGCGCTGTTTGTTTATTCGCGAAAATCTCAGACACAAAAAAGCCCGCTGATTGCTCAGCGGGCTTTTTTAAATTCTGTGGCGGAGAGGGAGGGATTCGAACCCTCGAAGCCTTTCGACTTACACACTTTCCAGGCGTGCTCCTTCGACCACTCGGACACCTCTCCACATTTTAGCTCTGCTGTTAGGCGCTGCCTTTCTCAACAGAACGGCGCATATTCTATGGTCTAAGCCGTGAAATAGCAAGCCTTTTTCCTGCCTAGGCGTTTGGCAGCACGGCGTAGCGGCCTGTGGCTTCTAGGCAGAGCGAATCACCGCAGTAGAGCTGATGCGTTAGCTCGATGCTGCCTTTGCCTCGTTCGCTGAGTTTTACAGCAAGCTGTGCAGGGCCATCCGGATGGCTGGGGGCACAGGTCATGCGGTAGTCACCCGTGACCGGGGCAAGAAAGCGTTGGCTGGCCTCCGCGACCACCACATCCTGTGCCCTGCCCTGCTGGCGTAGCCAGAGGGTGACCCAGCACCAGCCTTGTAGCGTGGCTTGTGCACTTAGGGCGCCGCCAAAGCCGGTGCCTTTGTCGTTGAGGTTAGGTGTAATCGCTAGTTGCCACGTGAGCGCGCCGTTTGCTTGGCTCATGCAAGTAATGCCCAGCGCCTCTACCATAGGAATGGCTGCCTCCAGCCAATGCTGAAAAGCAGCCAGATCTTCCTCATCTTCCGGCAGCGGTAGGCGAGGATGTGGAATACCTAGTTGGCGAGGCTGGTTCATGGCGAACTCCTTGGCATCACAATTGGCAGTCGCTTAATCCCAGCGCTCGACAAAATCAGCGCTATTGTGGGTCGCAACCGATTTGTGGCGGCCCGCTAGGCTGCCCAGGTAGATAAACGCCACCACTTCATCGTCTTCTTCTAACCCTAACCCTTTGCGCACGACAGGATCAAACGCGTATTTTCCGCTGCGCCACATTGCCCCGAGGCCTAGCGCGTGGGCAGCCAGCAAAATGCCGTGAGCGGCACAGCCAGCGGAAATCACCTGCTCGATTTTAGGCACTTTGGGAAGGTCCGGCGTCACCTTGGCAATCACCGCGATAATCATCGGTGCGCGCAGGGGCTTTTTGCGCGCGGAGTTTAGCGTGTCGTCGCTGGCGTGGGGATCTTCCTGGAACTCAGCTTCGGCAAACAGCTCACCCAGGCGCTCCCGGCCTTCGCCGGAGAACTCGATAAAGCGCCACGGGCGCAGCTCTTTGTGATCGGGCGCGCGCAGGGCCGCTTGGTATATGGCGCTGAGCTGGTCGGCGCTGGGGGCAGGCTCAGCGAGCTTGCCCATGGAGCTACGTTCGTGAAGCAGCGTGAGGGCGTCCATGGTGACTCCTTATCCGTTATGGTGAGCGTTACTGGCGCGCCAGGCGCAGCGGGCTAGGGGGTGCTAAGCCCGGTGTGGCACGCCAAGGGCTGATGTCCAAGCCGCCACGGCGAACGTAGCGCGCCAACACCAGCAACTCTTCCGGCTTCGCTTGCTGCATTATGTCAGTAAAAATATGCTCGACGCAGTGCTCGTGAAAATCCTGGTGCTGGCGGTAGCCAATCAGGTAGCGCAGTAGCCCTTCTCGGTCGAGCTTGGGGCCTTTATAGCGAATCAAGACGCTTCCCCAATCCGGCTGACCGGTCACCGGGCAGTTGGATTTTAGCAGATGCGAATGCAGCGTCTCTTCGACGATCTCATCACTGGCAGTAAGGTGCGTGGCACTTGGCGTGTAGTCGCTAACCTCGATATCCAGGTCGTCTAAGCACTCTCCTGGCAGGCGCTGAGGGGCCAGTTCACTATCGTCCACCCCCAGCAGCTCAACGCTTACGCTGGCACCGGCAGCGCCGCTGAGGTCGCGCACTAGCGTCTCTTCTACCTCAGTTTGGCTGGCAAAGCGGGTTTGGTTGAGGCTGTTGAGGTAGAGCTTCCAAGATTTGGATTCAATCAAATGCGGGGAGCTGGCTGGCAGACGGAAGCGTGCCACGGCGACGATCGGTTTACCGCGGCCGTTGAGCCAGGACACCTCAAACGCGTGCCACTCGTCTTCGCCGACAAACGGCAGCGCGCCCTCTTCAATACCAAGCGGCGCGCGGTTGGCAGCACGGGGAATCGGATACAACAACCCCGCATCGTACTGCTCTGGGTAAGCGGAATCGCGCCCCAGGGGCGCGTGTTCTAAAGTGTCGGGGCGATGTGCCATGGAAACTCTCTCAGTCGTGCTAGTTCAATAAGCGCATTGCAGTCAGGCCATGAATCAGCTGCGAATGCCTTTGCCGCGTTCCAGCATGGTCAGTGCAACCATAAACAGTACGACGATAAAGGCGAAAATAGCCGCTAATGCCCAGCCTACCGGAATATCAGAAACGCCCAAAAAGCCGTAGCGGAAGACGTTCACCATATACAGAATCGGGTTGAGCATCGAGACGCCCTGCCAGAAATCCGGCAGCATCGAAATCGAGTAGAACACACCGCCCAAGTAGGTCAGCGGGGTCAGAATGAACGTCGGCACAATGGAGATATCGTCAAACTTATTCGCCAGCAGCGCGTTGATAAAGCCGCCGATGGAGAATAGCGCCGAAGTCAGCACCACTACCAATATCGTGAGCAGCGGATGCTCGATCGTTAAGCGGGTGAAGAACAGCGATACCAGCGTCACGATCAGCCCGACGCCTAAGCCTCGTGCCATGCCACCCAGAATAAATCCGGAAAGGATCACGCCATTGGGCATGGGTGACACCATCATCTCTTCGATGGAGCGCTGAAACTTATTGGAGAAGAAGCTGGACGCCACGTTGGAGTAACTGTTGGTGATCACCGACATCATGATCAGCCCTGGCACGATAAAGTCCATGTAGCTGAAGCCGTCCATATCACCAATGCGCGACCCAATCAGGTTGCCAAAAATGATGAAATACATGGCCATGGTGATGGACGGCGGTAGCAGGGTTTGCGGCCAGATTCGGGTGAAGCGCTTAATTTCTTTGAGCACCAGCGTCCATAAAGCCACGAGGGTTTGCATTGCATTCATGCGCGGGCCTCCTGCTTTTCACGCTGGTCGATGGCCTGCTGACTGCTCTCTACCATGGAAACAAACATCTCCTCTAAGCGGTTGGCACGGTTACGCATGGATACCACCTGAATACCCTGCGCGCTTAACGCACTAAACACATCGTTCAACTGCTGGCCACGGTGAATCACCAGCGCCAGCTGAGAGGGCTCGATTTGCTGCAGCTCAAAGCCTTCAATCACAGGCACTTGCGCAACCGGCTCGGCGAGATCCAGCAGGAAGGTTTCGGTATCCAGCTCCGCCAGCAGCTCGCGCACGCTGGTGTTCCGCACGATTTCACCATGGTTGATAATGGCGATATTACGGCAAAGGCTCTCGGCTTCTTCGAGGTAGTGCGTGGTCAGAATGATCGTGGTGCCTTCATCCTGATTAATACGCCGCATGTACTCCCACATGCTGCGGCGGAGCTCGATATCGACCCCCGCGGTAGGCTCGTCGAGAATCAGCAGCTTGGGGCGGTGCATCAGCGCGCGAGCTATCATTAGGCGGCGCTTCATGCCGCCTGAGAGCATCCGCGCACTGCCGTTGCGCTTTTCCCACAGCCCTAAATCGGTTAGCAGCTGTTTGGCGCGAGGCAGCGCTTCGCTGCGCTTCATGCCGTAGTAACCCGCCTGAGCCAGCACGATATCCAGCACTTTCTCAAACTGGTTGAAGTTGAATTCCTGCGGCACCACGCCGAGCTGATATTTCGCTTTGGCGAAGTCTTTATCAATATCGATACCGAAGATGGAGACTTTGCCCGCCGTTTTCTGCACTAACGAGCACACAACGCCCAGGGTGGTGGACTTTCCTGCGCCGTTGGGGCCCAACAGCGCAAAAAAATCGCCCTGCTGGACGTCTAAATCAATACCTTTTAACGCTTGGAAGCCGTTGCCATACACCTTGGTAAGGCCACGGATCGACAATGCCGGTTCGGCCATGAATATGTCCTGTCAGCAAGTGGGGAGCACAAAGAGCTAGAAAGGAGGATATCGGGGCAGGCGCATATTTTTTCAAGTTAGCGGCTTATAACGCTTGAACACCTACCGCCATGCCCCTAATTTCCCTCTATTTCGCACTACATTAAGTGACACTTTGCCACGCTATTACTGAGGCAACTCACCATTTAATACTTTAGTATTAGTTGCGCACCGCTCCTCCCCCTCCTCCTAGCGGCACCCCAAGAAGCACCCTTTT
The DNA here is from genome assembly GCF_044543515.1 of Vreelandella lionensis. Taxonomy (NCBI): domain Bacteria; kingdom Pseudomonadati; phylum Pseudomonadota; class Gammaproteobacteria; order Oceanospirillales; family Halomonadaceae; genus Vreelandella; species Vreelandella lionensis. Next base: position 129,353 of record NZ_JBITWC010000005.1, read on the forward strand.
TAATAAGAGAACTCAATCAATAATGAGCACTACTACTATTACTCCGTCTTTAGGCATGAATGCCTATACCTCAACGCCATCTTCATCAGGAAATGCTCATAAAGGGCTTGCCGCTTTGCCACTGCGCCGACAGCGGCTGCTAGGCATCGCCATCTTGTGGCTGATCCTTGCCGTTATGATCGCGATCAACGCGTTTCAAAGCCGTGCGCTGCTCTACACCGAACGCGAACAGCGCATGGTGACCGCTGTCGATATCGCCATCTCAACCCTGGAGCACTTTCACCAGCTAGCCGAACAAGGCCAGCTCTCCAACCAGGAAGCACAGCGACAAGCCTTTAACACGCTGCGCGACGTGCGTTTTGGCGAAGAGGACAATTACCTATTCGCTTTTAATGACAGTCTACACATACTTGCCCACCCTAAACGGGAAGTGGGTGAGGATGTTTCCCAGGTAAAAGACCCGGAAGGCACGCTGATATTCCAAACCATGCTGGAGAATACCCAGGCAACGGGCAGCGGCTTTACCGAGTATTTCTCTAACTTCGCTCGGGGCGGTGATGCCCAACCGCAGGTTCGCGCCTACTCTGCCGCCTTTACCCCGTGGGATGCCTACGTTGCCAGCAGCGTTTTTGTGGGCGATGTGAGCAGCACCATCCTGAAACAGCTAATCGAGAGCGTCCTGGTCGGCATTTTGGCGGGAGCGCTGGTTACGCTAGCCTTCTGGGGCATGGTCTCGTTAATTCTGCGACGCTTAGGTGGCGAGCCCAGCTACGCCGCTAGCGTGGTATCGCGCATTGCCCAAGGCGATTTAACCGCCCCCGTGATACTGCAGCAAAACGACACCAACAGCCTGCTGTATGATATTCGCCACATGCGCGATAAGCTGCGCGATTCCATGCAAGAAATCCAAACGACTAGCGCTGCGGTTGACCACAACGCAGCGGATATTGCCGCTGGCAACCAGGAACTCTCGTCGCGCACCGAACAGCAGGCTGCCGCACTGCAGCAAACCTCCTCCAGCATGGAAGAAGTAACCGCGACAGTGCGCCAGACCGCCGATAGCGTAGAGCAAGCGAAAGAGCTGGTACGCAGCGCGGGGGAAACGTCTCAAGCGGGCCAGAAAGCCATTGGCGATGCGGTAGCCTCTATGCAAGAGATCACTGCGGAAGCAGACAAAATCACCGATATCGTCACGCTGATCGATAGCATCGCCTTCCAGACCAATATCCTGGCCCTTAATGCATCGGTTGAAGCGGCTCGCGCTGGGGAACATGGCCGCGGTTTCGCAGTGGTGGCCGGGGAGGTTCGCCAGTTAGCCAACCGCTCGGCCAGCGCTGCTAACGAAATCAAAGGGTTGATTAACGCCTCAAATGCGCAGGTCAGCAATGGTGCCGCCTTGGTAGATACCGCCAAGCAGCGTATGCAGGATATTGATCAGCGAATTCAGCGCGTAAACGACCTGTTCTCAGACATTACCGCCGCCACCCACGAGCAAACCCGTGGCATTGAGCAAATTAATGTGGCCATCGCCCAGTTGGATCGGCGACCCAAGACAACGCCTCGATGGTGCAGCAAACAGCCACAGCCGCCCAAGACCTTAAGCAGCGCTCACGGTCACTTAACAGCGTGGTAGGCCACTTCACGTTGGTGGATTAACCCTACAGCGCTCAGGCCTTACGCCTGGGCGCTATCATTAGCGCCGCCCAAACGGCACGCACGCAAAAACGCCGCTATTGATAAGCGGTGGATAGCAATAACTAAATTAGGGATCAGGCAATAAGGATTTCAGACTTCAGAAAAGAGGTTTGCATGGAGCGGGAAAAGAGATTCGAACTCTCGACCCTCGCCTTGGCAAGGCGATGCTCTACCACTGAGCTATTCCCGCAACGCAAACAGTACTGCGATGTTTTGTAAAGTGAGTGGCGTCCCATAAGGGGTTCGAACCCTTGTTACCGCCGTGAAAGGGCGGTGTCCTAGACCACTAGACGAATGGGACGTATCTGCTGTTTGGAGCGGGAAAAGAGATTCGAACTCTCGACCCTCGCCTTGGCAAGGCGATGCTCTACCACTGAGCTATTCCCGCTTAACAAGCTGTCACTCTACAAACTTCTCACTATCGGAATGGCGTCCCATAAGGGGTTCGAACCCTTGTTACCGCCGTGAAAGGGCGGTGTCCTAGACCACTAGACGAATGGGACGTACTGGAGCGGGAAAAGAGATTCGAACTCTCGACCCTCGCCTTGGCAAGGCGATGCTCTACCACTGAGCTATTCCCGCAACTCCGATACCTTAACGATTTAAGTGGCGTCCCATAAGGGGTTCGAACCCTTGTTACCGCCGTGAAAGGGCGGTGTCCTAGACCACTAGACGAATGGGACGTTTCATTGCCTCGTCGAGGTGGCGCGTATGTTACCCAGACCTCATCTAGCTGTCAAGCACTCTGATATCAAAACGTTGATTGGATGACGATTTGAGGATTTATCATCGCGCGCCTTGCGTGCGCAATCATAGTGCCGGGCGCTGCTTTTTCACCTCTATCTCGCATCATTGCGGTGCATCGGCTTTTTCCAATGTCAGCTGCGGTTAGGTAATCCCCTCTCTAAAGTAACGACAAACCGCTAAAAATCTTTCATTTTGAATAAAATCGATTTTTTGGCACACCCCTTGCAACTTCGTTAGTGAACAAACGACGTGCCTTATTTGCTAACCCTCGTTTACTCCTGACTGCTTGAGGTGCCTTATGTCCTTTACCCGTCGCAAATTCCTCACCACCGCTGCGCTCACCTCCACCGCTAGCTTGGTGCTGGGCGCACCCTCTATTGCGAAAGCCCAGTCTTCCGAACGGTTTAACTGGCGCATGACCAACGCCTACAGCCCCGGCTCACCTTTCTATGTAGAAGGCCCCGGCAGCCCCACCGATGTGATTGCCAAAATTAACGCCATGTCTGGCGGGCGTTTAAACATTCAGCACTTTTCTGCGGGTGAACTGATTCCTGCATTGGAAGGGTTCGAGGCGGTGCAAAGCGGCACCATTCAAATGAACGCGGCCAACAGCTACTTCTGGTCGGGCACTACGTTCGCTGCCCAGTACTTCACCACCGTGCCCTTCGGCATGAGTTTTATGGGCCACATGGCATGGCTGTACCACGGCGGCGGCTTGGAGCTATGGGAAGAGGTCTACGCGCCCTACGGCATGATCGCTCTGCCGCTCAACAACACCGGCGTGCAGATGACCGGCTGGTTCCGCGAGCCGATTGAAGACATCGGCCAATTGAACGGCCTGCGCATGCGCGTACCCGGCCTGGCAGGCAAGGTGTACTCAGCGCTAGGTGTCGATGCCCGTGTACTGCCCGGCGGTGAAATTTTCCCGGCGCTGGAGCGTGGCGTGATTGACGCCGCTGAATTCGTTGGCCCTTACCAGGACCGCCGTATGGGGCTGCAAAATGCGGCCAAGTTCTACCACACCACCGGCTGGCACGAACCCTCCACCACCGGCGAGCTGCTGATTTCCAAGCAGCACTGGGACGAACTGCCTGATGACCTGAAGATGATCGTGAAGAGCGCCTGTATGGCGGCCTGCCTGGAAAGCGTGACGTGGTCAGAAGCGGTGAACGGCGAAGCGATGACCGACCTTGTTGATAACCACGGCGTGACCGCCAGCATGCTCCCGGAACCCGTAGTGAGCGCCCTGCGCGAAGCCACCATGGACACACTGGCCACTGAAGCCAACGCCGACCCACTAGTGCGCAAAGTACACGATAGCTACATGGCCTTTAAGGCCAACCATGACCGCTGGGCAGGCGCCAGCGAACGTGCTTGGTTAAACGACATTATCGGGGTGTGATATGCAAGCCGTGGAACGTGTTGTCCACGGGATCGAGGCGGTGGTCCGGCTGTTTGGCTGGATCGCCGCTTGGACCTGCGTGGTACTAGTGGCCCTGGTCGCGGGCGATGTGGTGATGCGCTACTTTTTCAGCATTGGTGCCGTATGGCTTCAAGAGCTGCAGTGGCACTTAATCTCCCCCATTGCTCTGTTTGGTATGTCGTATCTGCTGTTTATGGGCGAACAGGTGCGGGTCGATGTGTTTTATGAGCGCTTCCCAGTGGCGCTACAGCGGGTAATTGAAGTGATTGGTGGCCTGCTGCTGCTCGCCATGGGGCTGTATATCGCTTGGCTCACGCTGCCCTGGGTGGAACAGTCCTACCTACGTAACGAAGCTTCCCCCAACCCTGGCGGCCTACCGCTTCGCTGGGTGCTCAAAGCCCTGATCCCCTTTGGCTTTCTCTTATTGGCAATGCAGGGCTTGGCCCACGCGCTGCGCCAAGGGTTTGCCCTATCAAGCCGAGGTGAATAACGCATGTCTCCTAATGAGTGGCTCGCGATCGGTATGATCGCCGCCTTTTTTGTGCTGCTGATCATTGGTATACCGGTGGCCATCAGCATTGCCGTCACCGCCTTTGTCTTTGGCTACTTGGGCTTCGGCCCGATGCTGTTCAACCTGTTGCCGTCACGTATTTATGGGGTAGTGACTAACTACACCTTTATGGCGATACCGCTATTTGTGTTTATGGGGGTCATGCTAGAGAAGTCGAAACTGGCCGAAGAGTTGATCGATGTGATTGGCCACCTGTTCGGCGGGATTTCCGGCGGCATGGGCGTGGCGATTATTTTCGTGGGTGTACTGTTAGGAGCGGCCACCGGTATCGTGGGTGCCACCATCGTCACACTTGGCCTGCTCACCCTGCCAACCCTGCTGCGCCGAGGCTATCCCAAAACCTTGGCCACCGGCATGATCTGCGCATCAGGTACGCTGGGGCAAATTATCCCTCCTAGTTTGGTACTGATTCTCTTAGCAGAAATCCTCGGCGAATCTGTTGGTACTATGTTTGCCGCCGCGATGGTGCCTGGCTTGGCGCTGGCAGGCATCTACATCGTGGCAATTTTAGTGGTAGCCCAACTCTACCCTGGCATGATGCCACCCATTCCCGCTGAAGAGCGGGCCCAGCTCAGCAAGAAACGGCTGCTGTATAAAGTGATCACCGTGGTCGGCCCACCGGTAGGGCTAGTATTTGCGGTCTTGGGCTCCATCATTGGCGGTATTGCCGCCCCAACCGAAGCTGCGGCGATGGGCGCGCTAGGGGCGCTTGTGTTTGTTGCCTGCTCGGGACGCTTAACCGTATCGCTGTTAAGCGAAGTGGCCAAAGCCACCTTGGTGATCTCCGCCATGGTGTTCTTTATTTTGATCAGCGCTCAGGTGTTCGGCCTCGCGTTTCGGGGCTTGGGTGGCGAGCATTTGGTCGCACGGATGTTTGAGTGGGTGCCCGGTGGAGAAGTCAGTGCCCTGCTATTCATGCTGCTGCTGATGTTTGTACTTGGCTTTTTCCTGGAGTGGATTGAGATTAGCTATATCGCCCTGCCGCTCTTTTTACCCTTCTTCGTGCAGATGGGCGTGGATATGGTGTGGCTAGGCATTTTGGTGGGGCTGGTGCTACAAACGTCGTTTCTTACTCCACCGTTTGGCTGGTCGCTGTTTTTCTTGAAAGGCGTGGCGCCTAAAGAAGTCTCCACCCTAGATATCTACAAAGGGGCGCTGCCGTTTATCGGGCTACAGTTTTTAGCCGTGGCGCTGGTGTTTATCTTTCCAAGCATTGCCACGTGGCTACCTAACGCCATTGGCTGGTAACCACAACCAATAACAAAGGACTTTTCAATGCTCCATACCCAACGTAGTTACGGCGGCAGCTGTGTCGCGCCACACCACCTTGCCGCGAGCGCCGGTCGCGATGTATTAAAGCAAGGCGGCAATGCCGTCGAAGCCATGATCGCCGCGGCGGCGGCCATCGCCGTGGTCTACCCGCATATGAATGCCTTGGGGGGCGATGGCTTTTGGCTGATTCACGAGCCGGGCAAAGCGCCAGTGGCCATCGACGCCTGCGGGCCCGCTGCACAGCTCGCCAACCGTGATTTTTACGCAGGCGAGTCGCAGATCCCTGAACGTGGGCCAAAAGCCGCGCTTACCATGGCGGGCACGATTAGCGGCTGGCAGGAAGCGCTCAACGTAGCGGCAGGCTGGGGTAAAGCACTGCCGCTGCCCACGCTGCTGGCCGATGCCATTCGCCATGCCGATGAGGGCATTGCTGTTTCTCAAAGCCAGGAAACGCTCACCGCCAAACACCTGGAACGCCTGAGCCAAAGCCCCGGCTTTAGCGATGCGCTGTTGCTTAACGGCCAAGTTCCCCGTGAAGGCGAGCGCCTGCGCCAGCCGCGCTTGGCCAATACGTTAAAGCGCTTGGCCAATGCTGGCCTAGATGATTTCTACCGCGGCGAGCTTGCCGCCAGCATGGCGAAGGATTTAGAGGCACTCGGCAGCCCGCTGCGCCTAGCTGATTTTCACGCTTACCGCGCTCAGCAAGTCACACCGTTGCACGTACAACTCAATGACGCTACGCTGTATAACCTGCCCGCACCGACGCAAGGCATGGCGTCGCTGATGATTTTGGGCATTTACGAGCGTATTAAAGCCGCCGAGCCCAACGGCTTTGACCACCTGCACGGGTTAATTGAAGCCACCAAACGCGCCTTTATGCTGCGTGACCGCTACGTCACCGACCCACACCGAGTGCCCACGCCGTTGCAGGAGCTGCTCAGCGAAGAGCGCATTGGTGCAGAAGCCGCCGAAATTAACCCTACCCAGGCGCTGCCTTGGCCCTATGAACCCGCGCCCGGCGACACTATTTGGATGGGCACTGTCGACAGCGAAGGCCGCTCGGTGAGCTTTATTCAGAGCATCTACTGGGAGTTTGGTAGCGGCGTGGTGCTGCCTGAAAGCGGCGTGCTGTGGCAAAACCGAGGCATTAGCTTTTCTCTCAACCCAGACGATTTACGCGGCTTAGCCCCTGGTCGCAAGCCCTTCCATACGCTTAACCCGGCGCTGGCGCTGTTTAACGATGGACGCACCATGGTGTACGGCACCATGGGCGGCGAAGGCCAGCCGCAAACCCAGGCAGCGGTGTTCTCCCGCTACGCGCTGCATGGCATGCCGCTGCAGCAGGCAGTTACCGCACCGCGCTGGCTATTAGGCCGCACCTGGGGGGAGTCCAGCACCAACCTGAAGTTAGAAGAGCGCTTTGATGACCGCTTAGTGAGCGCACTTGCCACCGCAGGCCACGACGTAGAAGTACTACCAGAGGCCTTCAGCGACACCATGGGCCACGCAGGCGGCATTGTGCGCCACCCAGACGGGCTGATTGAGAGCGCTCACGACCCTCGCAGCAACGGCGGTGCTGCGAGCGTATAAAGCCCACTGGCGGATTTTGCCACTTTCGCACATGCTGAACTTGGGCAGGCAGCCTATTGTCATTAGCCATACGACGGCCTAACGGTGATAGGCTAGTCTGCCAAGTAAGCCTCTGATTAACGGTAACCAGAGGGAGAGGAGACCCCCATGGCGAAAATAGACAAATCCCCCGACGAATGGCGCAAGCAGCTCACCCCAGAGCAGTACCGGGTTGCACGGGAGAAAGGCACCGAACGGCCGTTTACCGGTGACTACCAAGTGAGCGATGCCCAAGGTATCTATCACTGTGTTTGCTGCCACGCGCCGCTATTTGAAAACGAGCACAAATTCGATGCGGGCTGCGGTTGGCCAAGCTTTGACCGCCCGTTAGGTGCCCGCAGCGTAGAAGAGAACCGCGACACCACCCACGGCATGATTCGTACCGAAGTGGTGTGTTCCCACTGCGATGCCCACCTAGGCCACGTATTTCCCGATGGACCGCCAGACACCACCGGCTTGCGCTACTGCATCAACTCGGTCTCGTTAGAGTTTCACCCTGACGAGTAACCCCTGAAAGGAAGCACGGCAAGGCGGGCACCATCTGCTAGAATGGTCGCCCGCTTTTTTATGCTTGTATTTTTGTGCTTGTAGGAGAAACCCATGCTCGGCTGGTTCCCCGGACATATGAACAAGGCCCGCCGCCAGATCAAGGACGCGCTGCCGGAAATTGATGTGGTGATCGAGGTGCTCGATGCGCGCCTGCCCTACTCCAGCGCAAATCCCATGCTGGCCGAGCTGACCCGCCATAAGCCGGTGCTGAAAATTCTTTCCCGCGCCGACTTGGCAGACCCCGCCCGTACCGACGAGTGGGTGGCCTTTTTTGACGCCCAGGAAGACACTCGCGCCCTGGCGATTACCACCACCAATACCCGCGAGCTTAAGAAGATTCCTAAGCTTTGCCACGAGCTGGCAGGGGCGGTGCGCGCCGACCGCGACGTGCGCGTAATGGTGATGGGCATTCCCAACGTAGGGAAATCGACGCTGATTAACGGCCTGGCCGGGCGCAAAATTGCCAAAACCGGCAACGAGCCTGCGGTGACCAAGCGCCAGCAAAAAGTGCGTATTGATGGCCGAGTAGCGCTGATCGACACCCCTGGGGTGCTCTGGCCCAAAATCGAAGACCAGGCCAGCGCCTACCGCTTGGCGGCCAGCGGCGCGATTCGTGATACCGCCATTGAGTATACCGATGTGGCTATTGTTGCCAGCGCGGAGCTCGCCAAACGCTATCCTACCGAGCTCACCGCCCGCTACAAGCTGAAAGAACTGCCCACCTACGAAGCCCCCGTGGTGGAGGAAGTCGATGCTGATGGCCCGAAGAAGCCTGATTTTCTTGCCATTGCCGGGTTTGACGGCCACGCCATTCTCAAAGAGATCGCCGGAAAACGCGGCGGCCTGCGCCCTGGCGGCGAAGTAGACCTGCACCGCGGCGCGGAAGTACTGCTGCATGAGTTACGCGATGGCAAGCTTGGCCGCGTCACGCTGGAAACCCCGGCAGATATTCCACCGCCGCCAGCGCAAAACGACCAAGACAGCCCGGCCTCATCCGACGCATAATGAGCCACACGTCAAACACTTCCACGGCACTGGACACTTTTGGATAACGCACCCCATGGACACCCCGCAGCCTAGAGAATCACACACGCTGAAAAAATCACACAAACTGCACAACGTTTGCTACGACATTCGCGGCCCGGTACTCGACCACGCCAAGCGCCTGGAAGAGGAAGGCCAGCGAATCTTGAAGCTCAACATTGGCAACCCGGCACCGTTTGGCTTCGAAGCGCCGGAAGAGATTCTGCAGGATGTGATGCGCAATCTGCCCACCGCCCAGGGCTACTGTGATTCCAAAGGCCTCTACTCCGCCCGTAAGGCGATTATGCAGGAGTGCCAGCGTAAGCAGATTCCTGGGGTGGGTATCGAAGATATCTATATTGGTAACGGTGTTTCCGAGCTAATCGTCATGGCCATGCAGGCGCTGTTAAACGACGGCGACGAAGTGCTGATCCCCGCGCCGGATTACCCGCTCTGGACCGCAGCCGCTCACCTTTCCGGCGGCCATGGCGTGCATTATCTGTGCGACGAGCAGGCCGACTGGGCACCGGATATGGCCGATATTCGTGCCAAAGTCACCAGCCGTACCCGCGCCATTGTGATCATCAACCCCAATAACCCCACCGGTGCGGTCTACCCACCGGAAGTAGTGCGGGAAGTGCTGGATATCGCCCAAGAGCACAATCTAGTGGTGTTCTCCGATGAGATCTACGACAAGATTCTCTACGACGGGGTTGAACACACCGCTACCGGCGCGCTGGCCGACGATGACCAGCTGGTGATCACCATGAACGGGCTGTCTAAAAGCTACCGCTGCGCGGGCTTTCGCTCTGGCTGGATGACGATTTCCGGCACTCTAGCGAAACAGCGGGCGAAGGACTTTATTCAGGGCCTGACCATGCTGGCCTCGATGCGACTATGCGCCAACGTTCCTGCCCAGCACGCCATTCAAACGGCGCTAGGCGGTTATCAGTCGATCAACGATTTAATTCTGCCGGGCGGGCGTTTGCTGGCTCAGCGCGACATTACCGTTGAGAAGCTCAACGCAATTCCTGGGGTCTCCTGCGTAACGCCCAAAGGCGCGCTCTACGCGTTCCCGCGTTTAGACCCCAAAGTGTTCAATATTAAAGATGACCAGCAGTTGGTGCTGGACTTGCTCTTGCAGGAAAAAATTCTGCTGGTACAGGGCACCGCCTTTAACTGGCCAGAACCCGACCACGTGCGCATTGTCACGCTGCCCTGGGCCGACCAGCTCGGCGACGCGCTTGACCGCTTTGCCAATTTCTTGTCTCGCTATCGCCAGTAGTTATAGGCACGCAACCAGCGACTTGAAACTGACATGAAATGCACGTATCTAAGCCATCATTCCATTAACACTTGTTATGACCTTGAGGGAGATCTTCATCCATGATGCGAATCGTGCTGTTTTTAGCCACTAACTTAGCGGTGTTGCTGGTCGCCAGCATTACGCTGCGGCTGTTTGGCGTTGAGAGCTATCTCAACAGCCAGGGTATTAACTTCACCAGCCTGCTGATCTTCTGCTTTGTGTTTGGCATGGCGGGCTCGCTGGTATCGCTGTTTATCTCTAAATGGATGGCGAAGCGCTCAACCGGCACGGTGATTATCGAAAACCCGTCGAACTCCACCGAGCAGTGGCTGGTGGATACCGTGGCCGAGCTGTCTCGGGAAGCGGGCATCAAAACCCCAGAAGTGGGCATCTTTCCCGCCCAGCAGTCCAACGCTTTTGCCACCGGCTGGAATAAGAACGATGCCCTGGTAGCGGTATCGGCGGGCTTGCTCAACCGCATGCGTCCTGAAGAAGTCCGCGCGGTGCTGGCGCACGAAATTGGCCACGTGGCTAACGGCGACATGGTGACGTTGGCGCTGATTCAGGGCGTAGTGAACACCTTTGTTATGTTCTTTGCCCGCGTTGTCGCCCACTTGGTCGATAGCTTCCTGAAAAGCCGCAGCGACGGCGAAGGTGGCCTGGGCTTTATAGGCTATTTTGCAGTGGTGATGGTGGCAGAAATTGTGTTTGGCATCGTCGCTTCCGCGATTGTGGCTTGGTTCTCCCGCTACCGCGAGTACCGGGCTGATGAAGCGGGTGCTCGCTTGGCAGGCACCGGTGCGATGGTCAACGCCCTGGCACGCCTGAAGGCTGAAACCGAGATGCCCGACCAAATGCCGGACACCCTGCGCGCGATGGCGATCACTAAAGGCCAAACCCGCTCGCTAGTGGAGCAGCTGTTCGCCAGCCACCCGCCGCTGGATGACCGTATCCGCGCCCTAAAAGAAGCCGCTTACCGTCAGTAAACTGTAAAGCGCTTGATAAAGCACTTGATAAAGTACGCCAAGGCCCGCCAATGCGGGCCTTGTGCGTTTAGCCGTTTATGTGTGTTAGCCGCAGCGCACCTGAAAGCCTGCCGCCTGAAGCGACGGCTGCAATGACACCGCATCGTTCTCCAGGTAAATGGTCAGCGTGGCGAACTCGCGGCGCAGCGGGTAGTTGGCGCGGCAGCTATCAAAGCCCTTGGCAATCCCCTGGTGCATCACCTGACGCTGCAACGCATCGTGGTCACGGCGCACGTCATACACTGCCCGCACACACAGCCGAAGTGCCTCTTCCACCGGCAGTGCGCTCTGCAACGTTAGCGTGGCCAGGGCTGGTGACGGGCAAAGCTCGCTAAACGGCATACCGCTGGGCAGGTTTAACTGCGCTGCCAACGCCTGTTGAATCATCCAGGTGCCGCGCAGCTTACCATCCAGACTATGCCCGGCAATATGCGGCGTTGCTAAAGCGACCAAATCACGCAGCCCCGCATCAATGCCCGGCTCGTCTTCCCAAACGTCTAACACAGCGGTGATATCGCCCTTCCCCGCCAAACGGCTGCGCAGCGCTAGGCCATCAATGCAGTCGCCTCGCCCGGCGTTTAACAGCAGCGTGCCAGGGGCCAGCTCGTTGATGCGCTGAGCATTCAGCAGTTGATAGGTGGCGTGAGGGCCAGCCTTCACCAGCGGGGTGTGCAGGCAAATCACGTCGCACTCATCAATCAGCATATCGAGTGATACAAAGCCACTTGCGCCCTCTTGTTCCGCCCTGGGGGGGTCACACACCCGCACCGCCACACCGAGCGCCTTTAAGCGACGCTGCAAACGGCTACCCACATTGCCTGCCCCAACAATACCCACGGTTCGCTCCAGCAGCGGCCAGCTTTCTCGCTCGCTCACAGCCAGCAGGCTGCTGAGCACATAATCGACCACCGCCTCCGCATTGCACCCTGGCGCGCTGGCAAAGCCAATATTGCGCTCTTTGAGATAATCAAGATCAATGTGGTCGGTGCCAATGGTGCAGGTGCCCACAAAACGCACCGGGCTATCGGTAAGTAAAGCGCGATTCACCTGAGTGATGGAGCGCACGATCAGCGCATCGGCGTTTTGCAGGTCAGCCGCTCGGATCTCGCGGCCCGGCAGGCGGTGCAACGTACCCACGCCCCCAAAACAGGCGTCGGCGGCGGGGATATTAGCGTCGATAACAAGTTTCATAGGCGTTTTGGTATCCGGGCTTTACAATACGCCCGCAATGGCTTGCTGTGCAGGCATGATCAAGAAGTTGTTAAGGAGATGGGTGTGATCGTACGCTGGGAAACCGACCATGACTATGTGTTGGTGCATATTCACCAGGATATGTTCGGCGACTGGATTTTCAGCCGCGCCTGGGGGCAAATCGGCACCCAGTTTGGCGGGCTGAAACACCAGTTGGCGGATAGCCTGGAGCAAGCACAGATGTGGTTGGAGGATGAAACAACGATTCAATCCTCCCGCGGATTCCGCAAGGTGCTGGAAGCCGCCGACCACACACCGGAAGGCCAGGAAGCGATGCGCCAGCTGTCGCTATTAGACGCACTCTGACGCATCACCTGTTAGCCGGATTCGCCCGTTTCGTTAACCTAAGAAGCGCCGCCCATTGCGCTGATGCACCCCCACGGGGGGCGCTTGTTCCGGCGGCTTGGTGAGCGCGGCAAGTGCCGCCTCATCCAACCAGCCCCGCTCGTTCAACCAGTGGCTTAAACGCGCCACATCGAAGCCGCGATCCAGCTCAACCCCGTTGGCATCCACCAGTACCGGAATCCGCGTGCCGTATTGCTCCACCAGCGCGTCGTCGTCGCTGATTTCGATGTGGTGCAACCTCACTTCTTGATTAGCCAGTGTGGCCACCAGAGCCTCTAGCTGGGCGCACAGATGGCACCCAAGCGTGGTATAAATCGATAGTTCAATCATCGCCCTTGCTCTTTATCGGCTCAGGAGGAGTGGCTCACGAAGGGTGGCGCAGCAAAAACACGTGGTGCAGATTGGTGCGCCGCTGGAAATCCGGGTCGAAGGTGCGCGTGGTGATCTCCTCTACCGCGTAGCGCTCGCTCAGCGCTTCATCCAGCTTAAAGCGCCGCTGGTTGTTGGAGAACACCAGCGTACCGCCGGGGGCCAGGCGTGCCATGGCCAGTTCCACTAAGCGCGGATGGTCGCGCTGCACATCCAGCGTGTCGCGCATCTTCTTCGAGTTCGAGAAGGTCGGCGGGTCCATAAAGATCAGATCAAACTGCGCGTTGGCGGTTTCCAGCCAGCGGAAGCAGTCATCACGCACCACGCGGTGCAGCCTTGGGTCGAGCTTGTTGAGCGCAAAGTTGTCTCGCGCCCACTCCAGGTAGGTGTTAGACATATCCACGCTAACGCTGTCGCTGGCCCCGCCCAGCGCGGCTTGCACAGTGGCCGTCGCGGTATAGCAGAATAAGTTGAGAAAGCGCTTGCCGCTGGCCATCTCGCCGAGCATCCGACGTACCGGACGGTGGTCCAGAAACAGGCCGGTATCCAGATAATCGCGCAGGTTGACCCATAGCCGAGCGCTGCCCTCCTGCACTTCAAAACGCTCGCCGCTGGCTTCGCGCTTTTGGTACTGGGCCGCACCGGTTTGGCGCTCGCGGCGTTTGACGTAAATCTTACTAGGGTCGACACCCAGCGCCTCGGGCAGCACTTCCAGGGCATCAAACAGCCGTTTTTGCGCCTGCGCTGGGTTAATAGAGCTGGGCGCGGCGTACTCCTGCACATGCACGCGGTCGCCGTAACGATCCACCGCCAGCGCGTATTCAGGCATATCGGCATCGTAAATGCGGTAGCAGGTCTCACCGCTCTGCTTCAGCCACTTTTTCAGGCGTTTCTGGTTTTTCGCTAGACGATTGGCAAACATCTGCGCATTTTCCGACACCGCCGGTTTTGCAGTACTGCTTGCCTGGGGCGCCACGCCCGCTTCTGACGGCTCACTGCTCTCCTGAGGCGCAGGACGAACACTGCCAATCTCCATTAACAGCAGTTTGGCATCCAGCGCGCCGTTTTTTAGCGCGTACTGTTTGTGGGCACGCAGGCCTAAGCGGTGGCCGAGGTCCGGGTTGCCGGTAAACATCGCTAGCGTCCAGCCAGGGAACAGCGCCTTGGCTTTTTCACCTAGCTGGGCGTAAAGCCGCACCAGCTCAGGCAGCTCACCTAAGCGTTCGCCGTAGGGCGGGTTGGTGATCAATAGCCCCTGCTCGGCGGTCAGGGTCTCTGGCCGGGTCAGTTGGGCAAGGCTCTGGCCGTGGAGTGTTATCAGCGCAGGAATGCCCGCCCGCATGGCGTTAGATTTCGCGGCGGTCAGCGCTGCCGGGCTTTGATCAAAGCCCATCAGTTCCGTTTTGCAGCGTTTGCGGCCAATCGAGGCGCGTGCTTCAGCTTCGCGTTTTAATTCACTCCACACCGCGTCTTGATGGCCTGCCCAGCCGTGAAAGCCAAACCGCTCACGGTTCAGGTTAGGGGCTTGGTCAGCCGCCATCAGCGCCGCCTCGATCAGCAGCGTACCCGCACCGCACAGCGGGTCAATCAGTGGCTCGCCCGCTTTAGCCCGCTCTGGCCAGCCGGCCCGCACTAGTAGTGCTGCCGCTAGGTTCTCTTTAAGCGGCGCGTGGCCCACATCGCGGCGGTAGCCACGGCGGTGCAGGCTCTCGCCAGAGAGATCAATCCCCAGACTCAGGTTGGCCCGGTGCAGGTGGGCGTAAATACGCAGGTCGGGGGTTTTAGTATCGACATTGGGCCGTTCTTGACCGGCCAGCTGCAGCGCATCCACCACGCCATCTTTCACCGTTTGTGCGCCAAACCGCGTGTGGCGAATGTGGTCGCTGCGGCCATGAAAATCCACGGCCAGCGTCTTGCCAGTGGCAAGGTGATGGCTCCAGGAGATGCGTGCAACCACATCGCGCACCTGCTCTGCGGTCTCTATCATCGCTTCACGCGCCAATAGCAAAATCACGCGGTTTGCTAAGCGAGACCACAAACATACCCGGTAGGCGGTGGCTTGGTCGGCAGAAAAATAGACCCCTGCCACGGTGGTTTTACCCGGCGCGGCGCCCAGGGCTGTCAGTTCGTCCGCTAGCAGGCCTTCAATGCCTTTAGGGCAGGTCGCCAGGAGGTTTAGGGGGGCAGTTTGGCTCAGCTCGGTCATGGTGATCGCCGCGCGTAACCGCGCGTTATTCCTATATATGGCAAATGAGTTTACGTCTTATGACAATTTGATGGTCGACAAGTGACCCCATCATGGTCTAACAATAAGAGGGTAGCTACTAAAAAACGCATGCGTTGCTTGTCTAGGTCATTATTGTGCATGTTTCACAACACCGGTAACGACCTATGGCTTGTTTGAGTTTGCCGCTTCGCCCGTTCAGCACGTGAGTGCTAGGCATTAGCGCTGAGGCAGCAGCTCTCTCTTGAACTTGAAGTCACCTCTCGAAGCAGAGTTGGCTAACGCTGGTGGAGCGCGCTCTTACAGGCATGCTTATACCACGTCGCCTTATGCCCTGTTTCTTATCAAAAGGCTTTCATGAAAAGAGGTTAGCCAATGAAACGACAAAAACGTGATCGCTTCCAACGGGCTTATGTTCACGGCTATAAAGCGGGCATTACGGGTCGCTCCCGTGATGATTGTCCCAGTCAAGATGTCAATTTACGCGAATATTGGATGAGCGGTTGGCGTGAAGGTCGCGGCGATCAGTGGGATGGGATGACCGGCGTTTCCGGTATCCATAAAAACCCCATGGTCATGACCTAGTTAGTTTACCTTTTACCCAAACATTTGGAGAACGGAGCCCGCTGCCAAGCGGGCTTTTTATTGCCTCGACGTATTGCTGCCTCGACAGATCGTTTCAAATCACCCTTCTAGCTCGACGCTCAATCGCCCTGCTTTAGCGCTTTGGCACACTGCTGCACGAGTGCCGGACCTTGATAGATTAAGCCTGAATAAAGCTGAACCAAGTCCGCCCCAGCGGCTATTTTCGCCTTCGCCGTTTCACCGCTATCAATACCGCCTACCCCAATGATCGGCAGCGTAGGGAGATGCGATCGCAGCAGACGAATCACCGTGTTGGACGCTTCAAACACCGGCTTGCCGGAAAGCCCACCCGCTTCTTGAGCCTGGGGGTCATCGCTCACAGCGTCCCGGGAAACGGTGGTATTGGTGGCAATCACGCCATCTAGCTCGTTACGGGCAATGCTGCCTGCCACTAACGCCACTTCCTCTTCGCTCATGTCCGGCGCAATTTTCACCAGCAACGGCACGTTGCGGCCTGCTTGGGCATCCAGCTCGCGGCTTTTAGCGCGAATGGGGCCTAACAGCGCGTCTAACTGTTCGCCAAACTGCAGCGTACGCAGCCCCGGCGTATTAGGTGAGGAGATATTCACCGCAATATAGTCCGCCGCGCCGTGTACCGCGTTGAGGCAGGCCAGGTAATCGTCCAGGGCGTGTTCTACAGAGGTACTCAGGTTCTTGCCGATATTAATGCCCACAATACCGTTGTAGTGACGCTTTTTAACCTGGGCAACAAGATGCTCCACCCCTTTGTTGTTAAACCCAAAGCGGTTGATGATCGCCTCGTGCCCAGCTAGCCGAAACAGACGCGGTTTGGGGTTACCCGGCTGTGCTTTAGGGGTCACGGTGCCCACTTCTACAAAGCCAAACCCCAGCTCGCCCAGCGCATCGAGGTGGTCGGCGTTTTTGTCCAGCCCGGCAGCCAGCCCGACCCGGTTAGGAAAACGCAGCCCCATGAGTTCGACAGGATCACTTACCGGCTCGCCATACACACGCTTAATGCCGCCCACCTTGTGCAGCGCGTCAAGCGCATTCAACGCCATGCCATGGGTGGTTTCGGGGTCCAGGCGGAACAGCAGCGAGCGGGCAATTGGGTACATCAGCAAGACTCTCCTGAGCGTGGGCAAAGTGCGGGGCGGGCGCAGTATAGCGCACATCGCCCCCTCTTCGCAGGATGAAAAAAAGCCGCGCCCTGGTCTCCCAGGGCGCGGCTTTTCGTTAGAACGTAGCTTTCATAGAACCCGTCAGGGCTTATGCTTCGCTATCGCTCTCCGCTAAATCCACCAGCTCACGAACCGCGACGGCAAACAGCGCGAATCCGCCTTCGCTTCCGCCTCGCACTTCGTCGATCAAGCGGCACCAGCGGCGGTGCAGCTCAGCGTGCTGCTCCAACCACTGGGCAACCCGCTCCTGGGTATCGCGACTGCCCGCCTCCAGCTTCAAGACACTTGTCGTCAGCGCCAGCTGCTGGCGGTCGATATCATCGCGGAAGGTTTCCCGCGCCTGGGCCTGCCAGGAGTCGCGTACTTCCAGATGTGTGACCTGCTGGATCATCCAAGGAAGCTCTAAGCGGCTGCCGATTTCATAGAACACCTCGGCGACTCGTTGGGGCTTCTCGTTGGTGATGCGGGCCGCTTGAATGATCCCCAGGCCAGCGTAGAGGCTCGGTGCCGCTGCCACGGTAGCAGCCAATGCTTCTGGCACACCAGCGGCTTGCAGCTCGTCGCAGCGCTTGCGCCATGCGGCCTGCTCTTCACCGCTAAGCAACTCGCCAATGCTCTCCTGCAGCTGCGCTAAGCGCGGACCAAAGTACTCAATGGTGTCCTGGGTCGAAAGCCCCAGGTGCTGACGCAGGAACCAGCGTGTTGCACGACGAATCATGCGCATCAGATCCAGCATCATGGAGTACTGCACGCGACTGGGCACTTGGTTATCCAGTGCTTCAATCTGTGCCCACAAATCGGTCAGGTTGAAGGCATCCCGGGCGACGACGTAAGCGCGGGCAATATCGGCTCGACCAGCACCGGTCGAATCCATCAAGCGGCGTACGAACACAATGCCCATGTGATCAACGAGGTCATTAGCCACCTGCGTTGCCACGATTTCCCGCTTCAGGCGGTGGTCGTACATCTCGGTTTGATAGCGCTCGGTGAGCACGGCGGGGAACAGGCGCTCCAGATGACGGTGAATATAGAGATCGTCCGGCACGTCAGAGTTGATCAAGTCGCCCTTCAGGGTGCTTTTGGCATAGGAGATCAGTACCGACAGCTCCGGCAGGCGCATGCCCTGGTTGTTGCTGGCACGCTCTTTCAGGACATCATCGGCAGGCAGGAACTCAAGCTCGCGATCAATTTGGCCAGCTGACTCCAGCTCGCTGATAAAGTGACGGTAAGGCCCCATACCCTGATGGGAGAGAATTTCCGACAGATCCAGCGCCTGGGTCTGGCGGTAGTTATCCAGAATAACCAGATCGGCGACTTCTTCGGTCATATCGGCCAGCAGCTGGTTACGTTGCTTGTCGGTCATATCGCCACGCTTGACCACTTCATCAATCAATATCTTGATATTGACCTCGTGGTCCGAGCAGTTCACGCCGCCCGCATTGTCGATAAAGTCGGTGTAGACGCGCACGCCGTTGGCGGCGGCTTCCATCCGGCCACGCTGGGTCAGGCCCAGGTTACCGCCCTCGCCGACCACACGGCAGTTCAGCTCTTTACCGTTGATGCGCAGCGCGTCGTTGGCTTTATCGCCCACGTCCGCATCGGTCTCTTCTGAGCTTTTCACGTAGGTGCCGATACCGCCGTTCCAAATCAGATCCACCTTCGCCTTGAGCATGGCGCGAATCAGATCGTTAGGAGACAGGCGGGGTTCTTCGATACCAAACACCTGCTGCATTTCTGGCGTGATGGTGATCGATTTAGCACTACGGTTAAACACACCGCCACCCTGGGAAATCAGCTCGGCGCTGTAGTCTTCCCAGCTGGAGCGCGGCAGATCAAACAAACGCTTACGCTCGGCAAAGGCCGCCGCGGCATCAGGGTTCGGGTCGACGAAGATGTGCAGGTGGTTAAACGCACCGACCAGTTGGATCTTGTCGGAGAGCAGCATGCCGTTGCCGAACACGTCACCCGCCATATCGCCCACACCTACCACGGTGAACAGGTCTTCCTGGGTATTCACGTCCAGGTTTTTGAAGTGACGCTTCACGGATTCCCATGCGCCGCGGGCCGTGATCGCCATCTTCTTATGGTCGTAGCCGTTTGCGCCGCCTGAGGCAAAGGCGTCGCCCAGCCAGTGGCCATACTCCACGGAAATCGCGTTGGCGATATCGGAGAAGGTCGCGGTGCCTTTATCCGCGGCAACCACTAAGTAGGTGTCGTCTTCATCGTGACGCACCACGTTTTGCGGCGGTACCACCTCGCCACCCACGAGATTATCGGTGACATCCAGCAGCGCGCGAATGAAGATTTGGTAGCACGCGATGCCTTCTTTCTGCTGGGTTTCGCGGTCGGCGTTTTCCGGCATGCGTTTGCACACAAAGCCGCCTTTCGCACCAACGGGCACGATTACCGCGTTTTTCACCTGCTGCGCTTTAACGAGGCCCAGCACTTCGGTACGGAAATCTTCAAGACGGTCCGACCAGCGCAGGCCGCCACGCGCCACTTTGCCACCGCGCAGGTGAACGCCTTCGACACGCGGCGAGCAGACAAAGATTTCAAACGCCGGGCGCGGTTTGGGCATACCCGTTACTTTCGACGGTTCAAGCTTGTAGGAGATGTAATCCTTAAAGCGGCCATCGTCAGTTTTCTGGTAATAGTTGGTGCGCAGGGTCGCTTGGATCAGCTCCATAAAGCGGCGCAGCAGCTGGTCGTCATTGAGGCTGGCAACGCCTTCCAGGTGCTCGTTAAGGCGTGCTAAGCAGTCGTCTAGGTTACTGGGCTGTTGGGCCGGGTCGAAACGTAAGCGGAACAGCTCAACCAGGGTTTGGGTGATGGCCGGATAGTTGGCCAGCGTTGCGGCGATGTAGTCCTGGGACATGCCGAAGCGGATCTGTTTCAAATAGCGGGCATAGCCGCGCAGCATAGCCACTTCACGCCAGTCCAGGCCAGCACCGATAATCAGACGGTTAAAGGCGTCATTATCGGCCTCGCCTGCCCAAATGCGCTTGAACGCTTCGCTGAAGGTGTCGCGCATTTCGCTCAGGTTGACGCCTTCGCGGCTATGTTCCAGCTCAAAGTCGTGAATCCAATAGCGCTGCTGCGGCGCATTGATATCGTAGGGGCGCTCGCCAATCACGCGCAGGCCGAGATTTTCCATCATCGGCAACACATCAGAGAGCGGAATTTGCGATTCGCGGTGGAACAGTTTCAGGTTCATGCCGCCTGCCTGCTCTTCCAGCGGGCGGTAGAGCGATAGCGACAGGTCATCGCCACTATCCAAGGTTAACAGGTGGTGAACGTCAAATACCGCCGTGCGGGCATTGAAGTCTTCCCGGTAACTAGCGGAGAACGCATCGTGGAACTGATCGATCAGGTGGTTAGCACGCTCTTCGCCAAAACCTTCGACCATGGCTGCCTGCAGCTCGTCGCGCCAGCTGCGCGCCAAGCGGGCGACTTTGCTCTCCAGACGCTTCAGGTCGTACTGGCTGGGGGCATCGCCGTTGAAACGTAGAATGAGCTGGATACGCGCCAGCACCGACTCAGACAAGTAAGTATTGAAGTCGCCAAAGTGGGCATCCAACTCATCACACAGCATGCCCTGAATGCGCTGGCGCAGGTCGGTGGAGAACACATCCCGTGGTACAAACACTAAGCAGGAGTAGAACTTACCGCTGACATCGGCGCGGATGAACAGGCGCACCTGACGGCGTTCACGAATATTGAGAATACCCAACGCGGTGCTGGCCAGGGATTCGGTGCTGATCTGGAACAGGTCATCACGGGGGTACACTTCCAGCACCTGCAGCAGCTGCTTGCCGTTGTGGCCCTGGGGGTTGAAGCCAGCGATATCCATCACGGCTTTGAGTTTGCGGCGCAGCAGCGGAATATTGCGCGGCGACTCGTTGTATACCGTGGCCGTAAACAAGCCAAAGAAACGACGCTCGCCGATCACATTGCCGTCATCGTCGTAGCGGTCGACGGTGATGTAGTCTGGATAAGTGGGGCGATGCACGCGGGAGTGGTGCGCGCTTTTGGCGAACGAGAGCAGTTGCGGCACCAGCACGTAGTCGTCGTGCTCGTCGATGCCCTCTTCGGTGCGGATACGCTCACGGTAGCGCGGCTGATCTAGGCGGAATACGCCCAGCACGCTGTTAGGATCGCGCTGCAGCTCGTTACCGTCCAGCAGGTACTCGTCGTAGCCTAGGAAGGTGAAGTTATCCTTCAACAGCCACTCTAGGAAGGCAATGGCTTCTTCGTGGTCATCCGGGTCAATTTGCGGTGGGCAGTTCTTTTCCAGCTCTTGAATGGCGGAAGTAATCTGACCGCACATGGCATCAAAATCGCCCACGGCGGTGCGCACATCGCGCAGCACTTCATGCAGATTGCGCTCAATTTTCGCCAGGGACTCGGCGTCGGTGTGGCGATCTACTTCGATCACAATCAGCGATTCACGGGCATCCGGTGCGTTCTCATCTTTGGGAGAGGTCAGCGCCTTCAATTGATGCTGGCTATCACGCGCCACGGCGAACACAGCGTTTTGAATGGCGTGTACCGTTAGGCCGCGACGGTTGAGTTCAATGCGTACGGAGTCGACCAAAAACGGCATATCTTCATGGAGCACCGCCACAAAGGTGTGGGTCGACTGCCAACCATGCTCTTCAAAGTCCGGGTTAAAAATACGCACTTTGGGGCTTTGCGGGTCATGGTGCTGTAAAAACTGCCAGATGGAGAGCGTCGCGCCGTAAAGGTCATCCAACCGACGGTCTACCAGGTCTTCCACTGGTACCGTGGCGTAAAAGTGGCGCGCAAAGGCTTCGATGGCGGCCGCCCGTGCTGGCTCCAGTCGCGCTTCCAATCGCTCTTGTAGCTGCTTTAAAAGATCCCGCCGACTCTCTTCAATCGCAACGTAATGCATCCATCACCTCGACTGCCTGGGGCCACTACATAGGCCAAAAAAACGAAGGACAATAGGCCTTTAGGCCACTCTACCTGTTAGCTTACGCTACCCAGGACCGCCACCCTAACCATCTGACAGGTTATTCATGGAGTATGCCGCTTGTGCATCATAAGCACTATTGACAAGTTCAGCGTATCAGCTTTGTGAGGCCACTTGTGGCTGCCGACGGGTCAGCAACACACCACACTCACAGTGGTGGGTAAACGGGAACTGGTCAAATAGCGCAAAACGCTCAATATCGTGGGTCTTAGTCAGTAGCGTTAAGTTTTCGGCAAGCGTGGCCGGGTTGCATGAAATATAGACGATTTGAGCGTATTCGCTGATTTGATGGCAGCTTTGCTCATCCAGCCCTGCCCGGGGTGGGTCTACCAGCACGGTGGAGAAGTCGTACTCCTCCAGCGCCATCTCGGCTACTCGACGGCCCGCCTTTTCGCCTTTCAGCGCCAGGGCAAACTCTTCCGCCGACATGCGCGCCACGTGGGCATTGGTCACGCCGTTAGCTTCTAGGTTGACGTTGGCGCTAGCGACGGAGGTACGCGAAATCTCGGTGGCCAGCACGCGGCGGAAGTTCTCAGCCAGCGCAATGGTAAAGTTGCCGTTGCCGCAATACAGCTCTACCAGATCTTCTGCCTGGCGGCCTTGCGTGGCTTCTTTGGCCCAGCTCAGCATGGTTTGGCAAATATGCGCGTTGGGCTGGGTAAAGCTGTTTTCTACCTGCTGGTAGTGCAGCGTGCGGCCATCCACCGTGAGCCGCTCCCATACGTGATCCTGGGTCACTACCAGGCGTTGTTTACGAGAGCGGCCTATGATCATGATATCTAGAGATTTTTCCAGAACGCGGGCTTCGGCTTCCCAGGCATCGCCCAGCGGGCGATGGTAGATCAACGTGACCAGCGCTTGCCCCGAGAGCGTGGTTAAAAACTCCACCTGGAACAGGCGACGGCGCAACTCGTCGCTGGCGAGAAAGGCGTCGCGCAGCTTAGGCATTAGCTCATTGATATGGGCGCTGGCCACCGGAAACTGATCTAACCGAACCACTCGTTTGTTTTTGGAGTTTTCCGGGTCGACCTCAAACATGGCGTAAAAGAGGTCGTTCTCTTCATGCCAAATGCGAAACTCGCAACGCTGGCGATAATGGCTGGGTGGCGAAGGGTACACCTCCAGGGCAGGCGTATCGAACGCGGCAAAGGTGCTTTCCACATAGGCTTGCTTCTCAGCCAGCTGTTCGTCGTAGCGTGCTGGATCTACTGTAGGGATCGCCAAGGTGGCTCCTCATCACTAAGTATTAAAATAGGAAAAAAGACGTTTATTCACCGCCGCCTAGCGGGCGCCGGGCAGTACGAGCGGCCGTGGTTCATGAAAGCCGTAGCGGGCGAAGCCATCGGTAAGCGCCTGAGCAGGCGCCGTGGTGAAGCAACGGCCATCGTGTGCACTGCTCACCAGGGTAGTGGCCACCTGCCCCACCCGGCGGGCAATGGCATCACCGGAGTCTACCCATGTGATAGGCGCTGGTGCCAGCGTGACTAATAGTGGTTGCAGCAACGGAAAGTGGGTGCAGCCAAGCACGACAGTATCTAGCGCGGGGCTCTCTAGGGTGGCTTGCCATAGCGGCGCTAGCGCTTGCTGAATGCGCGGTGCGTTGAGCGGCGTTCCGGCTAGCCACGCTTCAGCTTCGGTAACCAGGGCATCTGCCGCTATTTTGGTCACCACGCAGTCGCTGGCAAAGCTGTCGATTAGCCCCTGGGTATAGGGGCGATTCACCGTAGCCGTCGTCGCCAACAGGCCAATATGGCGCGATGTGCTCATCAGCGCTGCCGGTTTAATCGCGGGCACGGTACCAATCACAGGAATTGAGAGCGTTTGGCGCAGCCCTTCTAGGGCAAGGGTGCTGGCAGTATTACAGGCAACCACCAGCACGCTGGCTTGGCACGCTTGGACTGCCGCCTGGCAAACCATCACAATCCGCTTAGCGAGGGTCGCATCGTCGCGCAGGCCGTAAGGTAGCCAAGCGTTGTCGCAAGCGTAGCACAGGGCAGCCGATGGATAGTGCTGGCGCAGCGCACGGGCAACGGAAAGCCCGCCCACGCCGGAATCAAAAATCAGTATAGGCCCTGACATCACCCTTCACCTGCACAGTCCGCTATGTTGAAACCCACCCCATTAAATAGTGGCACTACTGGCAACGGCCACCACGCAATGACTCAGCTTTTCAGCCGCCCAATAAAAATGGGGCGCCAGTTTAACACGCCCCGTTCGGCTCTGAAGGATTCACATTTGACAGGAGTTACAGTGCTGGAACTTCCGCACCGCATAGTTCAGCGTAAAGCTCTGGGTAGGCGAGTTGCAGACGCTCCAGCTCTTTTTCGGCCCCTTCGGGCAGGGCCTGACGTAGCTCTTCCATATCCTCTTCGCTGAAGTGCTTATCGATCAGCGGGAAAAGCCCCTCGCGCTCGTGACGCAGATAGCCGCGGTGGGCTTCCAGGTACGCTTTGAGATCTTCGGCAAAGCGATCCATGGGCAGGATGTTGTCCATCAGGATCATATCGATATCTTGGGACAGACGCATTAAGCGCGGCTTTAGCTCGCGATAGTCGTTAGCCATTTGCTCCATCAGCGGGAGGTGCTCTGGAGCCTGGGTTTTGAGCCGTTCAACGCAGATGCGCTCAAGGGGCGTAGCAAAACCATCCATGTAGGACAAAATGTAATCGACCACCTCACGCATCAGTTGAAAGTCGGGCCGCTCGCCGTTGGCCAAGGTTTTATGCTTTAGCTGCAGCACATGGAGCATTCGCGCCATGTTGGCATGATCTAGACGCAGTTGGTTTAACATCGTGCCGTCTCCTTCGTAAGTGTCATGCCTGCCGCTCTCCCTACGGAGCATTAGGCACGCGATCATGAGCTGGGTTCTACTACACTAGCGTTAATCCTTGCCTTGCGCCTCTAAGATTACTAACGCTGGCGGGCGCTTCTTATTGTTATGCCACAAGGTAGTCTGACGTTACCCTATTTACCACAGACACTTATTAAGCGTTAGTTGTTCAACGCCTCGATTTACAACGGAAGTTTATATGGATCTTTTTGAAGCCACTCCAGGTGAAGACGCTCCGCTTGCCTTTCGCATGCGCCCTTTGACGCTTGATGACTACATTGGCCAGCAGGCGCTTGTGGGGCCGGACAAACCGCTGCGCCGCATGGCGGAGTCGGGCGTAGTGCGCTCTATGATCTTGTGGGGGCCACCGGGCGTAGGCAAGACCACCCTGGCAGAGCTGTTAGCACGTGCGTCTGAAGCGCATCTTGAGCACCTAAGTGCGGTGATGGCTGGCGTAAAAGAGATTCGTGCGGTGGTAGAGCGCGCTCGCCAGCGCTCCTCGCCCACGCTTCTCTTTTTAGATGAGATTCACCGTTTGAACAAGAGCCAACAGGACGCCCTGCTGCCTCATGTGGAGTCCGGCCTGTTA
Source organism: Vreelandella lionensis (assembly GCF_044543515.1). Classification (NCBI taxonomy): domain Bacteria; kingdom Pseudomonadati; phylum Pseudomonadota; class Gammaproteobacteria; order Oceanospirillales; family Halomonadaceae; genus Vreelandella; species Vreelandella lionensis. Next base: position 154,978 of record NZ_JBITWC010000005.1, read on the forward strand.
ACGCTGATTGGCGCCACCACTGAAAATCCCTCCTTCGAGGTGAACTCAGCGCTGCTCTCACGCGCGCGTGTTTATGTGCTAAATCCACTGACCCAGCAAGAGCTCATTCAGGTGATGCAGCAAGCATTGGCACATGACCAGCGCGGCCTGGGCAAGCGACCAATTGACATAGAGCCTGGCGTACTGGAAGCCCTCGCCCACGCTAGCGCGGGGGATGCCCGGAGAGCCTTAGGGCTACTGGAAACGGCTTGTGATTTTACCGAACAGCAAGATGGTCGCGAGGTGCTACGCAAAGCGGTACTGGCGGATGTAGTCGGCCATCAGTCCAGCGCGTTTGATAAGCAGGGCGATGCTTACTATGACCTGCTATCCGCCATCCATAAATCGATCCGATCGTCGCGCCCTGATGCCGCACTTTTGTATATGGCGCGCTTTATCCAGGGCGGCGGCGACCCATTGGATATCGTGCGGCGCTTAACCGCCATTGCCTCGGAAGACGTGGGCAATGCCGACCCGCGCGCCCTGCCGCTCGTCATCGCCGCCTGGGATGCCTATTTGCGCCTGGGCGATTATGAGGGCCAACGGGCGATTGCCCATGCGGCGATTCATCTGGCAGTGGCACCTAAAAGTAACCGCATTGACCGGGCCTGGAAAAGCGCCCAGCAGTTTGTCCAGCAGCAGCCCCAGGTGGAAGTACCCACCTACCTGCGCAACGCACCTACCAAACTGATGGAGCAGCTAGGCCATGGCGAGGGCTACCGATATGCTCATAACGAAGCGGATGGCTATCCAGCGGGCAGCGCTCACGACTGTTGGCCGGAAGGCGTGCCGAAAACACGCTTTTACGAGCCGAGTCCGTTTGGCCAGGAGAAGCGGTTTGGGGAAATCATGGCGTGGCGGGAGCAGCGGGATCAGGAAGCAGATCAGGCACCCTAAAGTGCCTGATAAACTGCGTTAACACGGTGAAGTAACCGCCAGAGATTTAAAGCTCTTCGCGGATAACGTCGGTGCCTTCAGGAATCTGGAAATCAAATAGGCCACGATCAATGCTGCCATTGCGAATAATGTCGCTGAAGGTGATGGCGGTGCGCTGGCCAGTGCTGTCCATCATCCACAGCTCGGTCAGGGTCTGGCCTTCAAAGACCATGCTCAACTCTTCAAATAGCGTGTCTGCCAGCGTAGGAATCAGCGTAAACACGTCATCGCCGTCCTGCTGCTCGTAAAACACATCGTAACTGGCGGTTAGCTCATCGGCGCTACCTGACAGCAATAGCGCGGGCGTGTGGGTAACACGGTCATCCATCGCTTGCACGGTCACTTGCTCAAGATCTGGATCGTAAAGGTAGACATCTTCACCATCAGAGACCACGGTTTGCGAATACGGAGCTTCAACTTCCCAACGCAGCATACCCGGGCGCGATAACCACATTTCCCCACGGGCACTCTGAAGACGCTCACCGCCACCATCCAGAATCTGCTGTTCAAAAGTCGCGTGGTAGTTTTCCAGAGGATCCAAGCGCTCGGTAAGCCGCTCTGCGGCCTCATTGGCCCACGCTGTCATCGGTGCAGCAAAGGTTAACCCGAGCGCACTGGCGGCAAGTACCAAAGCAGGTGAGCGACGGTTAGAGGGTTCGCGCATGTTCTTTCTCCCTAGGCATTCATTGCCGAATAGCGGACGAGGCAAGGAGCGATAAGACGTTCCGTATGCCTCTCAGACGTAAAAAGCGCCGCAGGGTTTCGCCTGCGGCGCGACTTTCACGCTTATTGCATGATTGGTGAGGCCACGCTTAGTGACCAACCGGTGGCGGTGCCAGCACTTCGCGAGCGCCGTTGGTGCCCATAGAGGAGACAACGCCTGCGCCCTCCATGGCTTCAACTAAGCGTGCCGCTCGGTTATAGCCAATTTTAAATCGCCGCTGCACGGCAGAAATCGAGGCCTTACGGGTCTCGGTCACAAACTGCACCGCTTCATCGTAAAGCGCATCCTGCTCGGCATCGTCGCCATCGCTCCCTTCCGCTTCAAGCCCAGTCAGTGCATCCGCAGAAACACCGCCGGAAAGAATCTCCTCAATGTACTCAGGCTCGCCGCGACGCTTCCAATCATCGACCACCCGATGGACTTCATCGTCGTCCACGAAGGCACCGTGAACCCGGTTAGGCGGCCCGGAACCGGCGGGCAGGTAGAGCATATCCCCGTGTCCCAGCAGGCTCTCTGCCCCACCTTGATCCAGAATGGTACGCGAATCGATTCGCGAGGAGACCTGGAAGGCCATTCGCGAAGGAATGTTCGCCTTGATCAAACCAGTCACCACATCCACCGATGGACGCTGGGTGGCAAGAATCAGGTGAATACCGGCAGCCCGCGCTTTTTGTGCCAGACGTGCGATCAGCTCTTCGACCTTTTTGCCGACGATCATAAACATATCGGCAAACTCATCGATGACCACCACGATGTAGGGCAGCTTCTCCAGCACCGGCGGCGTTTGGTGCATCTCCCAGGGCTGCGGCTCCCATAATGGGTCGGCCACCTGGGCACCGGCACGCTCGGCTTCGTCTAGGCGGGCGTTAAAGCCGGCAATATTACGTACGCCCATCGCCGCCATCAGCTTATAGCGACGCTCCATTTCCGCCACGCACCAGCGCAGGCTGTTGGCCGCCTCTTTCATATCGGTGACCACCGGCGCCAGCAGGTGCGGAATACCGTCATACACCGATAGCTCCAGCATCTTGGGGTCAACCATGATCAGCTTGAGCTCATCGGGTTTAGCCTTGAGCAGCATGGAGATCAGCATCGCGTTGACCCCCACCGATTTACCCGAACCGGTCGTACCGGCCACCAGCAGGTGGGGCATTTTGCCTAGGTTCGCGACCACCGGCCCACCGCCAATATCTTGGCCCAGCGCCATCGTCAGCGGTGAGCTCTCCTGCTGATAGCGGTCAGAGTCGATCACTTCACGCAGGCGAATCATCGCGCGGTGCGGGTTAGGAATTTCGATCCCCACCGTTGGTCGACCGGGAATGACCTCTACTACGCGAACGCTTTTCACCATCAGCGAGCGGGCAAGGTCTTTCGCCAAATTGCTGATCTTAGAAACTTTCACCCCAGCGGCCGGCTTAATCTCAAAGCGCGTAATCACCGGGCCAGGCCAAGTATCCACCACTTCAGCTTTGACGCCGTACTCCCTTAGCCGCACTTCCAGTAGCTCTGCCATATCGGCGAGCTGCTCATCAGTGTAGTTAGGCTGATGCGGCTCCGGCGGCGTTAATAGCTGCAGGCTGGGCACATCGCCTTCGGGCTCTGACAACGTTTCAAACGCCGGGCGCTGACTCTGCAGATGCTCCACCGTCCACAGCGTGGGGCCGCTATCTGTCTCTTCTTCTACGGGCTCGGTAGAGAAGGTTGGCTCATGGCGCGAGCTAGCAGTAGTAGATGCGACAGGCCTGACGGGTAACTCATCGTCATCTTCGTCATCCCACACTGGCTCTGGCACTACTTCCGGCACTCGCTCTCGACGCGGTTCAGCCGCTATGGGGGGGGCTTGGTAGGCTGGCTGGCTGTCTTCACTGCGCAGCGTTACTGGTTCGGGGTGCTCTGACTCCGGCTCTGGGCGGCTCGTAAACGCGGTGGGTGCTGATGGCTCAGTAGCTTCCGGTTCCCGCTCATCGCGCGTTGCACGCAGCGGTACAGAAGCCGCATAGAGCTCACGCTCCTGCTCATCTTCAACCCGCAGCGGCTTATCGCTACTCAATCCCTTGGTAGGCTCATTGGTAGGCACCGGCTCGGGTGTTTCAGTTGGCGCGGGTGTTTCAGGCTTAGGCGCTGGAACTTTTTCAACTGCAGACTCTGGCTGTTGCGTTGGCTCCGGCTCTTTAGCGGATAACGACATTAGTGGTTCACTGGGCGCTTCTGGCTCCTGCGTCTTGGCAGGCGCTGGCGGAGTCGCTTCTGGCGCGGCCGTCCGAGGCTCTGAGGTGCTTTGCGGCTTCGCTCCATGGCGTTCGCTCAGTACAGCGGCTGCCTCCCAAGGAATGGAGGTATCCGTAGTAGATGTCTCTTCTTGCGTCTCTTCTGTAGGTGCTGAGAAGCTTGGCTCACGCCGCTCGCGACGACTTGATGGTGAACGCTCACTAACGGCAGGGCGCTCCTGCGGCGCAGGCGATTCACTGGCGCGAGGTGCAGCATTGACGGCTGGCGTCTCTTCTTTCTCATCTACAGCGTCCGTACTGGTATCGCTAGGCTCTGCCCAGGAGCGCTGCTTCACTTTTTTAGACGCCGCTTTAGCAGCCGCACGCACGGCAGCGCGCTCAGCACGCTTTTCGCGACCTTTAGCACGGCGAGCGCTAAACCATCCGCCGATACGGCACAGCTTGCGTCCAACTTCATCGGCCACCTGTAACCACGACATGCCGCTGAACAACGGGAAGCCAATCAGAATTAGCGCGGCGGCAATCAAGCCTACACCACCGCTACTCACCAACGGTTTCAGCGTACCGACGAGCCCTTCGCCTAAAATACCGCCTGAGGCATAGGGCAGAATGCTATCTGGATGATAAAAGTGCAGTGCGCCCAGCATGGTCGTACCGAACATTAGCAACACCAAACCGCCTGCGCGCACGGCAATAGCGACGGGGTCTAACTCAAAGCGCACCTGGCGTGAGCGCATCAGCCACCAAGCGGCATAGCCAAACATTCCCGGCCACCACAGGGCACTTGCCCCGAGCAGTGAATAGAGCACGTCGGCCAGCCATGCACCAACCGGGCCCATCCAGTTACGCACATCGGTTTCAGGCCCTTGGTACGACCAGCCGGGGTCGGCTGGATGGTAGCTAAACAGCGCCAATAGCAAAAAGACGCAGAGCGCCAGCATCACAACCACCACCCCTTCACGGGCGGATCCTTGCAGGCGCAAGCCAAACCGGCGCGCCTTATCCTTTGCGGCATTCACCCGCGTCGATGAATTAGAACTAGATGGTGACTGACGCGACTGTCGCTGCGTTCGCTTGTCTACCGCCTTATTTACTTTCAAGCGATTCTCCCTTTACACCACACGGTGTCTTTAATCCACTTGCGAGTTTGCATCATACCGAGCATCCTTCCGCCGTCACAGCGCTTCTATAGAAGCTATCAGCAACAGGAGCAAGCGATGCTACCTTGGCTCTCATCGCCACACCCTTCATTTCCATCTACCGAACAGGCATTAGAGTCTCCCAACGGCCTCCTAGCCGCCGGTGGAGAGCTTACACCAGCCTGGCTGGTAGACGCTTACCGGAAAGGGATATTTCCTTGGTATAGCGACGAGGACCCCATTTTATGGTGGAGCCCTGACCCGCGCATGATACTGCTGCCTGCTCAGTTTAAACGACGCCGCAGTCTAGCTAAACGGCTGCGACATGGTGGCTTTAGCGTGACACTAGATCAACAGTTCACCCAGGTCGTTGAGGCATGTGCTGCTCCCCGTAAAAATGAACCGGGCACTTGGATTAACCCGGATATGCGTCGCGCCTATCAGCGCCTTCACGAACTTGGCATCGCCCACAGCATTGAGGTACACCGTGACGGCGAGCTGGTCGGCGGGCTGTATGGGCTGGCCATGGGGCCAGTGTTCTTTGGTGAGTCGATGTTTTCACGTCAACCCGATGCTTCCAAAATTGCGCTGGCCTACTTGGCAGGCGCCATGCAACGCCATGGTGGTGAACTCATCGACTGCCAAATGCACACGCCGCATTTAGCCAGCCTGGGTGCGACAACAGTCGCCCGTAGCACGTTCATCAACTATCTTGAACAATGGTTGCCAGAAAAGGCTTTTCGCTTACCACCACCTGCTCATCAGACGCCATCCGTGCCTGCCTCACCATGGCTGGCGGCGATACCTTCAGGCGCTGAAGCAGAGTGACCGCGCCGTTTTTCACCAAGGAGGCAAGCCGTGAGTAGTAACGCTCCTCGCCGCCCTGTGCGGGATTTGCGCTTCTTCCTAACCGTTCCTCATGCCTGCAGCTATCTTCCTGGCAAAGAGGCAACAACACTATTTCTGGATCCTCAGGAGTCGCCGGTGCCTGGGGTGTACGACTCACTGTCTCTGCTTGGCTTTCGACGCAGCGGACGCCACTTATACCGCCCTCACTGCGAGGGTTGCAATGCCTGCCGTTCGGTACGCATTCCAGTAGACGAATTTAGCGCCAACCGCACCCAGCGCAAACTTTGGCGACGCAATGCCGATATTGAGACCCGAGTGATTGCCGCACGCTTCGATGCGGCCCACTATGCGCTGTACGCCGACTATATTCGTCAGCGTCATGCCGATGGCGATATGTACCCTCCTAGCCGCGACCAATACCGTACCTTCTTAACGCTAGAAGAGCCCTATGCACACCTACTGGAGATGTATCTAGAGGGCGAACTGGTGGCCGTGGCAGCGTTTGACCAGCTAGAGCATGGTCTTTCGGCCATTTATACGTTTTTCAAAGTGGATGAGTCGCTTGAAAAGCGCTCGCTGGGCACCTTTGCTATCTTAAAGTTGATTGCGCTCTGCCAAGAAAAAGCGCTGCCGCACCTTTATCTCGGGTACTGGATTGAGGAGTGTCGTAAGATGCGCTACAAGCAAGCTTTTTCACCGATTGAACTGCTGGATGGGCGACACTGGCGACCTATAATTCGTTAAACTGGTCAGCTTTTTTGCCTTGACGGCGGGCTTACGGCACAATATAGCGCTGTTTCTTAGGCGAGCAGGTTTGTGCCAACGCTTATTGAAACAATCATTCGACCAACCACGATGTAAAATAAGTGAGGATCTGCCTATATGGCACGCGAAGATCATATTGAAATGGAAGGCGTTATTGTTGATACCCTTCCCAACACCATGTTCCGGGTTGAGCTGGAAAACGGTCACGTTGTGACTGCCCATATCTCTGGCAAAATGCGTAAAAACTACATCCGCATTCTGACCGGCGATAAGGTTAAGGTAGAGCTGACGCCTTACGATCTCTCCAAAGGCCGTATTGTTTACCGCTCGCGCTAAGCCTTGAAACACCTTCAAGCAATGAACGTCTGTTCGCGCGTGTACGTCTGATGGCTGGCTGTGAATAGTGCGTAATTACGGCGCCGCTCCCTGAAAACGACAACGCCCCGTCGAAGACAGGGCGCTGTGCGTTAGCGGGTAATTGAGTCAGAGCTTGCGGGTACTTAGCGCCCTTCTCAGGGCGCGTCTGCCATTTCCGACTCAGTTGTCAGGTGTAACTCACCCTCCTCTAAGCTGACATGCACAATCCCACCTTGCTCCGCTAATTCACCGAACAGAATCATCTCTGCTAGCGGCTTCTTGAGCTTCTCTTGGATCAGGCGAGCCATTGGCCTTGCGCCCATATCCGGGTCGTAGCCTTTCTCTGCCAGCCAGTCTCGCGCCGTGTCGTCTACATCTAGCTGTACTCGCTTCTCGTCTAGCTGTGCCTGTAGCTCGATCAGGAACTTATCGACAACGTTACGCACCACCGTGGTGGGCAGCGCATGGAACTGGATAATGCCGTCCAAGCGGTTGCGGAACTCTGGCGAGAAGGTGCGGCGAATCACTTCCATGGCATCGGTAGAGTGATCCTGATTCTGGAAGCCAATAGAGCGACGTGATACCTGCTCTGCCCCTGCGTTAGAGGTCATAATCAGAATCACGTGACGGAAGTCCGCTTCGCGGCCGTTATTATCGGTCAGGCGGCCATGATCCATGACCTGCAGCAGCAGGTTAAAGACTTCCGGGTGGGCCTTCTCGATTTCGTCAAGCAGCAGTACACAGTGCGGCTGCTTGGTGACTGCTTCTGTTAACAGACCGCCTTGGTCATACCCAACATAGCCAGGAGGCGCACCGATCAAGCGTGATACGGTGTGACGCTCCATGTACTCAGACATATCAAAGCGGACGAGCTCAATGCCCATGATATGCGCAAGCTGTTTGGCGACTTCCGTTTTACCCACACCGGTTGGCCCGGCAAACAAGAAGTTACCCACGGGTTTGTCTGGCGACTTCAGGCCCGCACGGGAGAGCTTGATGGCGGCAGACAGGGAGTCAATGGCTTCATCCTGCCCAAACACCAGCATTTTCAGATCGCGGTCTAGCTTTTCAAGCTGCTTGCGATCCGAGCTCGACACGCTCTTCGGTGGAATGCGGGCAATAGAGGCCACTACCGCTTCTACCTGCTCCACATCAATCGTGTTAGTGCGCACTTCCGGTGGCAGCATGCGCTGATGGGCGCCTGCTTCATCAATGACATCAATCGCCTTATCGGGCAGGAAGCGATCATTGATATAGCGATCCGCCAAGCGAGCAGCACTTTCTAGTGCACCATCGGTGTACTTAAGCTCGTGGTGCTCTTCAAAGCGCGAGCGCAGCCCTTTGAGGATCTTGATGGTGTCTTCAACAGACGGTGCAAGCACATCGACTTTTTGGAAACGACGCGCCAGCGCACGATCTTTTTCGAAGATACCGCGAAACTCTTGGAACGTCGTCGAACCGATGCAGCGCAGCTCGCCAGATGACAATAGTGGCTTCAGCAGGTTAGAGGCGTCCATTACGCCACCCGATGCAGCGCCCGCACCAATCACGGTGTGAATCTCATCAATAAACAGCACAGCATTGGGCTGTTTACGCAGCTCGCTTAGCAGGCTCTTGAGGCGTTTTTCAAAATCGCCTCGGTACTTGGTGCCTGCCAGCAGTGCGCCCATATCCAGTGAGTAAACCACCGCGTCGGCAATGACTTCCGGCACGTCTTCTTCGACGATGCGCTTGGCTAAGCCTTCGGCAATAGCGGTTTTACCCACACCCGCTTCACCCACCAGTAGTGGGTTATTTTTACGACGGCGGGCCAGAATTTGCACAACGCGCTCAAGCTCATGGTCGCGGCCAATCAGAGGGTCGATTTTACCCTGACGTGCCTGCTCATTGAGGTTGGTGGCGTAGCCGGTCAGCGGGTGAGCAGCGCCTTCAGCGCTCCCCTCTTCTGCGTCGTCACTCTCTTGAGAGGAAGGTGATGGCGACGGGCCATGACCAGAGACTTTAGAAATTCCGTGGGCGATGTAGTTCACCGCGTCTACCCGCGCCACGCTTTGTTGTTTAAGGAAGTAAACCGCTTGACTCTCTTGCTCGGAAAAGATGGCCACCAGCACATTAGCGCCAGTCACTTCGCTTTTACCGGAAGATTGAACATGGAATACAGCACGTTGCAGCACGCGCTGGAAGCCCAGCGTTGGCTGCGTTTCACGGTCACCCTGACCTTCTGGGATCAGCGGTGTGGTCGAGTTAATGAAATCCTGCAGATCGGACCGCAGCTTGTCGAGGTTTGCCCCACACGCCTTCAGCACATCCACCGCAGAGGCATTGTCTAGCAGCGCCAGAAGCAGATGCTCTACGGTCATGAATTCGTGGCGCTTTGAGCGAGCCACGGTGAAGGCCGTGTTCAGGGTCAGTTCAAGTTCTTTGCTCAGCATGGCAGTCCCCTTTTCGCTACTACCTAGGGCATATCGCCACCTAGGGCTTGCGTCGGATCAGTTTAATCGACCGGCACTTTCAACATCGGGTACAAATGGTGTGGTTGCAAGCCCCTGTGCTACTTTTTTTCAACGCTACTCATTTTAAATAGGCTTAATCAGCAGCTTCGATGTCACTCATTAGCGGGTGCTCGCATTCACGGGCATACTCATTCACTTGATAACTTTTAGTTTCAGCAATATCCCGGGTAAAAATGCCGCAAGTGGCTTTCCCCTGGGTGTGTACCGCCAACATCACCTGCACGGCTTTTTCGCTATCCATATTAAAAAAGCCTTGCAGCACTTCGACAACAAACTCCATGGGAGTGTAGTCGTCATTATGCAATACCACCTTGTACAGCGGCGGCTGTGCCACTGCTGGCTCAGCTGACTGTACTGCTAGGTCATCGTCATGCTCAGGCATGCCAGGGCGTGTCATGCCTGCATTTAAGGTGGCCACCATATATAGGCTTTCTGTATTAGGCATAAGCAACAAGGATCATCTTCTCTCGGCTGACAGGCGATGTCTTACACAAAGGTATTACAGCACTGTGCTCACCCAACATTATGCTTGGCTAATACTAAAGCTCAGGCAACACTAGGTGCTGTTAACACTGGGCTCGGTTGTACACACATAATCTGCTGTATAAGACGCGCGCCATCAACAAGGGTTCATGAAAAACTCAAAATTATCACACTGGGCCAAACAAAAAACCCCTGCCCGCAAAGCAGGCAGGGGGTGTAGCAGCACTCAATTTACGATTGAGTGGGGCAATTAGCCCTTGGCAACCATCGCCAGTGCGTCGTTCAGCGTTTTGCTCGGACGCATGGCTTGGCTGGCCAGCTCGCCACTCGGGCGGAAATAGCCTTGAATATCCACCGACTGCCCCTGAACGCTGTTGAGTTCGTCCACGATAGCGGCTTCGTTGGCTTTCAGCGTTTCGGCCAGGCGGGCGAACAGCGTCTTCATTTCGGCGTCTTGGTCTTGAGCAGCCAGGGCTTCGGCCCAGTAGAGCGCCAGATAGAAGTGGCTACCACGGTTATCCAACTCGCCCACTTTACGCGACGGTGACTTGTTGCTGTCGAGGAATTGGCCGTTGGCTTCATCCAGTGCTTTGGCTAGCAGCGTAGCACGGGCGTTACCGAAGGTGCTGCCCAGGTGCTCAAGCGACGCCGCCAGGGCCAGGAACTCACCCAGCGAATCCCAACGCAGGTGGTTCTCTTCCAGGAACTGCTGAACGTGCTTAGGTGCAGAACCGCCAGCGCCCGTTTCAAACAGGCCGCCACCGTTCATCAGCGGTACGATGGAGAGCATCTTGGCACTGGTGCCCAGTTCCATGATCGGGAACAGGTCGGTCAAGTAGTCGCGCAGTACGTTACCAGTGACGGAGATGGTGTCTTCGCCTTTACGGATACGCTCCAAAGAAACCTTCATCGCATCGACCGGCGCGAGAATTCGGATATCCAGGCCAGCGGTGTCGTGATCTTTCAGGTACGTTTCGACCTTTTTGATCAGTTGCGCGTCGTGGGCGCGATTAGCGTCCAGCCAGAACAGCGCCGGGGCACCGCTATCGCGAGCGCGAGTCACGGCCAGCTTCACCCAATCTTGAATCGGCGCGTCTTTGGTCTGGCACATACGCCAGATATCGCCTGCTTCTACCGTATGGCTAAACACAGTTTGGCCTGAATCGTCGGTGACCACGACAGTCCCGTCGGCAGGCATTTGGAAGGTTTTATCGTGAGAGCCGTACTCTTCGGCTTTCTGCGCCATCAGGCCCACGTTAGGTACGCTGCCCATGGTGGTCGGGTCGAAGGCACCGTGCTGTTTGCAGTCTTCGATTACCGCCTGGTAAATGGTGGCGTAGCAGCGGTCAGGAATGACGGCTTTGGCATCCTGCAGCTCGTCATTCGCGTTCCACATCTTGCCGGAATCACGAATCATCGCTGGCATAGAGGCGTCGATGATCACGTCGCTGGGCACATGCAGGTTGGTGATGCCTTTATGGGAGTTCACCATCGCCATGGCCGGGCGAGTTTGATAAAGGGCCTCTACATCGCCTTTGATCGCCTCTTGCTGGTCGCTGGGCAACTTCTCAATAGCGCTGTAAAGGTCGCCGATACCGCTGTTCGGGTTGAAGCCAGCACTCTTCAGCACGTCAGCGTGCTTCTCCAGCACCTCTTTATAGAACTCTTCTACCACGATACCGAACATGATTGGGTCGGAGACCTTCATCATGGTGGCTTTCAAGTGCAGCGAGAACAGCACGCCGCTCTCTTTGGCATCGCTGATTTGGCTGTCAATAAAGCTGCGCAGACGGCGGCTACTCATGCTGGCGGCGTCAATGACTTCGCCTGCTTGTACCGCAAGGCCCTCTTTTAGCACCACGTTGGTGCCATCTTTTTGCTGCAGCTCAATCTTCAGCGTGCCGGCTTTTTCCATCACCGCCGACTGTTCGCTGCCGTAGAAGTCGCCTTCGCTCATATGAGCCACGTGGGACTTAGAGTCAGCGCTCCACTCACCCATGCGGTGCGGGTATTTGCGAGCGTAGTTTTTGACCGATTTCGGCGCGCGGCGGTCGGAGTTACCTTCGCGCAGCACCGGGTTTACCGCACTGCCCTTGGCTTTGTCGTAACGCGCTTTAACGGAGGCTTCTTCGTCGTTTTTCGGCTCTTCCGGGTAGTCAGGCAGCGGGTAACCTTGGCTTTGCAGCTCTTTGATGGTTGCTTTTAGCTGCGGGCCAGAGGCGCTGATATTGGGTAGTTTGATAATGTTGGCTTCAGGCGTCTTCGCCAGCTGACCAAGCTCCGCCAAGTCATCGCTAACGCGCTGCTCGTCGCTCAGAATATCCGGGAATTGTGCTAATACGCGGGCAGCAAGAGAAATATCGCGGGTCTCTACTTCGACACCGGCAGAGTCGGTAAAAGCATCAATGATGGGTAACAAAGAGTAGGTAGCGAGCGCAGGAGCTTCATCGGTGAGCGTATAAATGATCTTCGGCGTTTTAGACATTTTTGCGTTAACCTCTTTTTTTCGGTCGCTGTGATTATAAAAAATCCTGAGCTACGCGGCTCATTCAACGATTAGCCATGCCGCGAAGCGGGTGGAGCATCCTGTATGCGCTGCCCCTTTGGTCAGTCGGTGGTACTACTGGTCACTCGGTGGTTATTGCGGTAACGATGACGACAGATGAAAACGGTGGTCATTACGCTGCCAACGGTTCATCTCAAACAGCTGCGCCAGATTATACCAGCGCTGCACTTTAACCGCATGAGCGATTGTCGACAAATCCTCCACCTCTAGTTCTTGAGACAGCTTGTGAGACGATGAGCACCTTATATTTACTGCACAAACCCTACCGTATGCTCTCCCAGTTTACCGATAGCCAGGGCAGAGCCACCTTGGCAGAGGTGATTCGCGCCCCAGGGGTGTACGCCGCTGGCCGCCTTGATTTTGATTCTGAAGGCCTGCTGCTACTCAGTGATGACGGGGCCCTTATTCACCGCATTGCCCACCCCCAACACAAGCAGCCAAAAACATATTGGGTGCAGCTTGAAGGCCACATTACCGATGAAGCCATCCGCGCGCTCAAAGCAGGCATTACGTTAAAAGATGGCCCGACCCTACCCGCCAAAGCGCGCCGTATAGCGCCGCCTGCTATTGCTGAACGTGACCCGCCGATCGACCCCAAGCGCCACCCTCTCACCAGCTGGCTAGAACTCACTATTAGCGAAGGCCGCAACCGCCAGGTGCGCCGCATGACTGCCCACGTAGGCTTTCCTACCCTGCGCCTGATTCGTGCGGCCATTGGCCCCTGGCAGCTTGGCGACCTGGCACCCGGAGAATGGCGTAAAGAAACCCTGCACGCACCGCGCCCGGACAACGCCAAGCAGCCTCGCGCCGTGCCAAAAAAGGCTAAGCCAAAAAACGCCAAGCCGAAAAGCGCCTCACCAAAAGGCTCAGGTACCAATAAAGCGCGTGCCGCAAAAGCAGCTCCCAAACGAAGCACCAAATCCAGAGGCCCTAAAAAATGAACACTCCTTCTCCTACTGTTCGGCCAACCATACGCAGCACGGTGGCCTGTGTGATTCAGCAGGGCGAGCATTTTTTAATGGTGGAAGAGGATAAAGGTGGTGCCCACACGCTCTTTAATCAGCCCGCCGGGCATGTGGAACTTGGCGAAGGGCCGGTAGCCGCTATACAGCGCGAGGTGCAAGAGGAAACGGCGTGGCAGGTATCGCTCACCGGCTATTTAGGGTTGTACGTTTTTCACACCCCAGAGGGAGAAACGTTTCATAGTCATGGATTTACCGGCGTCCCTGAACAGCCGCTCACCACGGCGATTGACCCGGCCATTGTGGCTACCCATTGGTTAACACGCGATGAGATCGTCGCAGTCGCGGCCGCGCAGCGGTTAAGAAGCCCGCTGGTGCTGAGGCGGATTGACGATGCCCTGAACCACCGTCACTTCCCGCTTTCGGTGATCCAAGAGTGAAGCACTCGAAGCATCGAGCCCCCATCGTGTATAATCGCTGCCCAATTGCACACCACTTCAACTGAGGATGCCAATGACATCCACCGATGGCACAGCCACCCAGGACGCGTCAGACACCCACACCGCTGCCACTGGTAAAGTGATTGTCGGCATGTCCGGCGGCGTCGACTCCTCCGTTTCTGCTCTCCTTCTGCTCCAACAGGGGTACGAGGTCGAGGGCCTGTTTATGAAAAACTGGGATGAAGACGACGGCACCGAATACTGCACGGCCAAAGAGGATCTGGCCGATGCGGAAGCCGTGTGCGCCAAACTGGGCATTAAGCTGCACACGGCTAACTTCGCTGCCGAGTATTGGGACAACGTATTCGAGCACTTCTTGGCGGAGTACAAAGCGGGCCGTACGCCCAACCCTGACATCCTGTGCAACCGGGAGATCAAGTTCAAGGTATTCCTGGAGTATGCCGAGATGCTGGGTGCCGACAAAATCGCCACCGGCCACTACGTGCGCCAAGGCATCCGTGACGGTCACCCGCGCCTGCTGAAAGGCCTGGATGGCAATAAAGACCAAAGCTACTTCCTGCACGCGGTGCCAGAAGCGGCGATTGCCCGCACGCTGTTCCCGGTCGGTGAGCTTGAAAAACCCGAAGTACGCGCTCTGGCAGAGCAGCACGACCTCATCACCGCGAAGAAAAAGGACTCCACCGGCATCTGCTTTATCGGTGAGCGTCGTTTCCGCGACTTCCTGCAGCAGTACCTGCCCGCCCAGCCGGGCACCATCGAGACCCCTGAAGGCGATGAAATTGGCCAGCACATGGGCTTGATGTACTACACCCTGGGGCAGCGTCAAGGGTTAGGTATTGGCGGTTTGGCCAACTACTCCGAAGACCCCTGGTACGTGGCAGCAAAAGATCTCGAGCGCAACGTGCTGATCGTGGTGCAAGGCAAGCATCATCCGCTGCTTTACACCAATGCACTCGCCACCGAGGCGATGGACTGGGTCGCCGGAAAGCCGCCGGTTCAGCAAGGCCGCTTTACCGCCAAAACCCGCTACCGCCAAAGCGACTGCCCCTGCGAAATTGTCGCCCAGGCCGATGGCAGCGTTGAGGTAATTTTTGACGACCCGCAGTGGGCGGTCACGCCCGGCCAGTCGCTGGTGCTTTACGATAACGACATCTGCTTAGGCGGCGGCGTTATTCGCGCCACCTGGAATGCCTCGGAGACCGCTGCATGAGCGCAACCCCTATTCACCGCGCGCCCGACACCCCCGCTGCCCGTCAAGCCCTCGCGCTAGCGGGAGTATTCCAAGCAGCAAGCCTCGTCGATGAACTCGCCCGTACGGGGCAAGTGGATGCACGCGCGTGGGAAACGCTGATCAACGCGACGGTAGACACCAACCCGGAAAGTTTTGAAGCCATCTACGGCGGCCATCCGAACAACCTACGCCGCGGGCTGGATACGCTGGAAGCGCTCGTCGGCCGTAAGCAGGCCAACCCGGTGGTATTGCGCTACGGATTTTCGCTGCTGCTGCTAATGAATAAGCTGCGCACCGACCGCCAAATGATGGACGTGTTAGGCCAAAAACTGACCCATGTACAAGGTCAAGCAGAACACTTTGGAACGACTCACGAAAACGTCATTGCCAGCCTTGGTGAAACTTACCAAGAGACCATCTCAACATTTAAAACGCGCATTGTGGTGCAGGGCGACCCCTCGCTACTGCAAACCCGCATGATGCCGGAACGAGTACGCGCTTGCTTAATGGCCGGTATTCGCTTTGCGCTGTTGTGGCATCAGCAGGGCGGCCGCCGCTGGAAGCTGGTGTTTCAACGCAAGGCGCTACGCCGAGCGCTGGATAACTTTAGCTAGCCGCCAAGATACCTTACTTTCGACCTCCGACTTTGACCACTCTGGAAACCAAGCCATGCAACTCTCTGCTCTGACCGCCCTTTCTCCCGTTGACGGCCGCTACGGCGCCAAAGCCGCCGCGCTACGTGAACACTTCAGTGAATTCGGCCTGATCCGTGCGCGCGTGATTGTGGAAGTGCGCTGGCTGCAGCGTCTTGCTGAGCACGGCCAGATTGTCGAAGTCCCGCCGCTTTCCGCAGAAGCCACCGCGTTTCTAGAGCAGCTTATTCGTGACTTCTCAGTCGATGACGCGGAGCGCATCAAAGAGATTGAGCGCACCACCAACCACGACGTTAAAGCGGTGGAGTACTTCCTAAAAGAGAAGATTGCAGGCCAAGCAGAGCTAAACGCCGTTACCGAATTTATCCACTTTGCCTGCACCAGTGAAGACATCAACAACCTCTCCTACGGCGTGATGCTGGCAGACGGCCTGAAAGCTATGCTGCCGACAATGCATGAAGTCGCCGATGAGATTGCCAAGCTGGCGATTACCCATGCAGGTCAGCCAATGCTGTCACGCACCCATGGCCAAACGGCTAGCCCCACCACGCTGGGTAAAGAGATGGCCAACGTGGCGTATCGCCTCAAGCGCCAGCTCAAGCAGATCGAAAGCGTGGAGATTCTGGGCAAAATCAACGGAGCGGTAGGCAACTACAATGCTCACCTGACCACCTACCCGGATATCGACTGGGAAGCCAACGCGCGCACCTTCGTTGAAGGCCTGGGCTTAAGCTTTAACCCCTACACCACGCAAATCGAACCCCACGACTACATTGCCGAACTGTTCGATGCGATCTGCCGCTACAACACGATTCTGATCGACTTTGACCGCGACGTATGGGGCTACATCTCCCTGGGCTACTTCAAGCAGCGCACCGTAGAAGGCGAAATTGGCTCTTCCACCATGCCGCACAAGGTCAACCCGATTGACTTTGAAAACTCAGAAGGCAACCTGGGCCTCGCCAACGCGGTGATGAGCCACTTAGCGCAAAAGCTGCCGATCTCCCGCTGGCAGCGCGACCTGACCGACTCCACCGTACTGCGTAACCTAGGCGTTGGCTTGGCCTATGGTCTGATTGGCTACCATGCCAGCCTCAAAGGCATCAGCAAATTAGAAGCTAATCCGGAGCGCTTGGCAGAAGACTTGGACAATAGCTGGGAAGTGCTTGCCGAGCCGATCCAAACCGTTATGCGTCGCTACGGCATTGAAAAGCCCTACGAAAAACTTAAAGAGCTGACCCGTGGCAAGCGCATTGATCAAGCAGGCTTTGCAGCCTTTATTGATACCCTTGAGCTGCCCGAGACGGTGAAAAATGAGCTGAAGGCGCTCTCGCCCGCCAGCTATATTGGTAATGCGAAGGCCCAGGCCGAAGCACTCAACCAGCGGCTTGCTGCACTCTAAACGACGCCCTGCGACACTGACGTAGCGCTCACTTGAACTAGGATAACGCCATGAGTCATCACGATAAGCCACTCACCCTGCTAGGCGATTTAACGCCTGCAGACTTCTTGGCCAACTACTGGCAGCAGAAGCCACTGCTGATTCGTGGCGCTATCCCTGATTTCGTCAGCCCTATCGACCCCGATGAGCTGGCAGGCCTTGCCTGCGAGCCCGGCGTCGAAGCGCGGCTGGTAGAAGAGAACGGCCCTGATGGCCCTTGGCAGGTGTCCCATGGGCCGTTTGATAACGCTACCTTTGAGCGCCTTCCAGAGGGACACTGGAGCCTACTGGTTCAAGCGGTGGATCACTATGTGCCCTCTATCGCTGCGCTGATGGAAGAGTTTGATTTCCTACCCCGCTGGCGGTTAGACGACATCATGGTGAGCTATGCGCCGCCCGGCGGCAGTGTTGGCCCGCATATCGACCAGTATGATGTGTTTCTATTGCAGGCAAGCGGCCACCGTCGTTGGCAGCTAGGTGGCAAGCAGCCAGATAACGCCGCCATTATTCAGGGCATTGATCTGCGTATTCTGGAGTCTTTCGAAATTGAAGCAGATTCTGACTGGACCTTGGCACCGGGCGACATGCTCTATCTCCCGCCCGGCTGGGCACACCACGGTGTTAGCCAAACCGACGACTGCATGACGATTTCAGTGGGTTTCCGGGCGCCCTCTGCGGACGAAGCGATCACTTCTTACGCCGATTACATTGGCGAGCAGGTCTCGGACTCCTATCGCTACAGCGACGCGGGAATGACACCGGCTGAAGAGTTAGGCGAGCTCGACGATGCCGCTGTTGAGCGTATGCGCCAGTTTATTCTCTCCACCCTGGATAACCCTGAACAGGTTGCCCAGTGGTTTGGCCGAGTGATGACCCAGCCAAAATATATCGATCAAGTCGTGGCCCTTGAGGAGCCGATGAGCGAAGCCGACCTTGTTGCTCAACTACAAGACGGTGAGCCACTGTTCCATATGCCGGGTTCTCGCTTTGCATGGCGCAGCGATGCGTCAGGCACCACGCTATTTGTCGATGGCGACGGGCATACCTGCTCAGAGACTCTGGCAAAACGCCTCGCTGACCCAACGCCGATGTACGAAGAGGTGCTGGAAATTGACGGCGCTAAAGCGCTGATTACACAGCTCATCAACAGCGGCAGCCTCGGTTTTATGGGCGAAGGCGACGACGAGGAGTAAGGCGTGGAAGCGGTAACGGTAAAAAGTGGTAGTTGGGCAACGCTGGGTGAGCCAGCCTCGCTGATTCGCCGAATCGTCTTTATCGACGAGCAGCAAGTTCCTCAAGAAGAGGAGTGGGATGGCCGCGATACGGAGTGCCTGCACTTTTTAGCCACTCTCAATGGCGAGCCGGTAGGCACCGCGCGACTGCTGCCCGATGGCCACATTGGCCGCGTTGCGGTACTTAGCAGCGCCCGAGGCACGGGCATTGGCTACCAGCTAATGGAGGCGGCCATTAAAGCCGCCCGCGAGGCCGGCCACCCTCATGCAGCGCTTAGCGCCCAGTTACATGCCCTCGCTTTCTATGAACGCCTGGGGTTTGTTGCCCATGGCGATGTGTTTATGGATGCGGGGATTCCCCATCGTGAGATGGAGCTCGCCCTGTAGCCTGCCTTTGCCTGCCCTGCCAAAGCGCCACCCTGTGTGGTAATGCCAGTCAGTTAAGCCTGACTGGCATTTTTCTAACCGCATATTTTTGTGGTCGTGTCCGAACAGCACGCGGGTATGACCGTTCTCGTCTATCGGGTAACAAGAAGGAAGGCGCCATCTCTAGCATCGACCTCATGACCTCGGGAAGACGGCCAGGTGACACCGCC